>NZ_JNKU01000021.1 GCF_000702165.1 Sharpea azabuensis DSM 18934 | reverse complement strand
CTCCCGCCGCAAGGCTAAGGCCCCTCGAAGACTACGAGGTTGATAGACCGGGAGTGCAAGCATGGCGACATGCTGAGCGGACCGGCACTAATAGGCCGAGGACCTGGCCACAAGAGTGAGGAGAGAGTAATGCGTCCGGCTTTGAGGGATGACCCTCGGAATCTGGTGGAGATGGCGCGGCGGGCACACCTGTACCCATCCCGAACACAGAAGTTAAGCGCCGCAGCGGCGACGATAGTGCGCGAGTGCGACAATAGCGCTCCGCCAGGTAGCGAGAGGACCGGAAGGTCCTTTTTCTTTTGCCCGGAATAATGAAAAGGAATAGCTTGCGCTATTCCAGAATCTTTCTGTTTTGTGAAAAAGGATATTGGTTCAATGAACCAATATCCTTTATAAATTATTCTGTAATACCTGTTTCTTCAGTAACCTTTGCGACAACTTCTTCCATTGTCATAGCGTTATTTAAGCAATCTTCAGCAAGCTTCTTGCTTTCTTCATACGATAAAGATCTAATTCTCTTTCTCTGTGCTAAGATAGAAGTTGCTGACATAGAGAACTCATCAAGTCCTAAACCAAGTAATAATGGAGCTGCTAAAGCTTCACCAGCCATTTCTCCACACATACCAGTCCATTTACCATTTGCATGTGCTGCATCAATAGTATTCTTTACAAGTCTTAAAATTGATGGGTTGAATGGCTGATATAAGTAATTGATTGTAGATGACATACGGTCAGCAGCAAATGTGTACTGAATTAAGTCATTTGTACCAATTGAGAAGAAGTCAACTTCTTTAGCAAACTGATCAGCAAGTACAGCTGCAGCAGGGATTTCAATCATGATACCTACTTCAAAGTTATCAGAAACTTTTACACCTTCAGCTTCTAATTTAGCTTTTTCTTCCATTAAGATGCCTTTAGCTTTTCTAAATTCACCTAGAGTTGCGATCATAGGGAACATGATATGAAGATCACCATAAACAGATGCTCTTAATAATGCTCTTAACTGAGTTCTAAAGATATCTTCATGCTGGAAGCAAAGACGGATGGCACGCACACCTAAGAATGGGTTCATTTCATCTGGAGTTTCAAATGACTTTAATTTCTTGTCACCACCAATATCCAATGTTCTTACAACAACTGGACCATTAACGCCTTCAAGAACCTTCTTATAAACTTCAAATTGTTCATCTTCAGTTGGTAATGTATCTGATTCCATATATAGGAATTCAGTTCTGAATAAACCAACACCTTCAGCACCATTAGCTTTGACAGCTTCAAGGTCTTCAGGAGAACCAATGTTTGCAACTAATAATGCTTTATGACCATCAGTAGAAACAGATTCAGCATCAACTAATGTCTTTAATTCAGCTTTATAAGCTTCGAAAGCTTCTTTCTTTTCTGTATATTCCTTAACAACTGCTTCATCAGGATTAATGAAGACTTCACCAGTTGTACCATCAAGAACAACCAAGTCACCGTCATTGACATTATCCATGATTGTATTAGTAGCTACAACAGCAGGAATTTCCATAGATCTTGCAAGAATTGCAGAGTGTGAAGTTCTACCACCAATATTTGTAACAAAGCCCTTAACTAAATTCTTGTTTAATGTAGCTGTATCAGAAGGTGTTAAGTCATTTGCACAAATTACAACTTCTTCACTAATTAAACTTGGGTTAGGTAATTTCTTACCTAAAAGATGAGCTTTCCAACGTGTAGAAACGTCTTTAACATCCGCAGCTCTTTCTTTAAAATAAGCATCATCCATGCTTGAGAACATTGCAATCATCATATTTGCAACATCTTCAAGGGCTGCAGCAGCATTTAATTTTTCATCTTTAATCTTTGATTCAATCTGACCTGCAAATTCAGGGTCATTAAGCATCATCAAGTGAGCATCAAATACTGCAGCTTCTTCAGCAGAAAGGTTCTTAGAAGCAGCTTCCTTAATTGTTTTAATTTCTTCTTCAACAGCAGCTTTATGATCATATAACTTTTTGATTTCAGCTGTAGTATCTTCTACTGTATCTCTTGATACTGTTAAATCTGGCATTTCTAGTTTGTATGCTTTAGCAATTGCAATACCGCTAGATGCACCAATACCTTTTATATTTGTCATTTTTGACATACCTCCATCTAAAATGTATTTTACATGATAAAAGTCTTAAAATAAAGGGAAAATGAAAACGTTCTAATTTCTAAAAGGGTATAATTTCTAAGTATATTGATATATTCCTAAGAAATACACAATAATTGTTGTAAAAACGTGATGTAAGTATAGAAAATATACTTAAAGTATTAAGTATATTATGTAAGGGTTTTAAATTTTCAAAATATGAAAATTTAGCTTTATTTATGTGTGCCCTATGGCTATAATGTAGGTGAGGTGAGAAAGATGAAGATTATTGTAAAAAAAGATTATGAGCAAGTGAGTCAAGCAGCATTAGAAATCATGCTTGATATCATTAAAAACAAACCAAATGCTGTACTTGGCCTAGCAACTGGCTCTACGCCTATTCGATTATATGAACTCATGCAAGAAGATCACTTAAAGAATCATACTTCTTATAAAAATATTGAAAGCTATAATTTAGATGAATATTATGGCTTGTCCGATGACAACCCACAAAGCTACTACTATTTTATGTGGCATCATCTCTTTAATAAGCTTGATATTGATAAAAAGAATATTCATGTACCTAGCGGTGAAGGCAATATTGAAGATGTTACAAAGCATTACAACGAGCTATTACAACAACATCCTAGAGATATCCAGTTACTCGGTTTAGGCAGTAATGGCCACATTGGTTTTAATGAACCTGGAACATCTTTCCAATCAACAACACATTATATTGCCTTAAAGCAGTCTACCATTGAAGATAATGCCAAACTATTCTTTAATGGTGATATTAGCGCTGTTCCAACTCATGCCATCACAATGGGAATACAGGAAATTATGGATGCAAAAAAAGTGCTATTAATGGCATGTGGTGAACGTAAAGCAAAAGCTGTCAAAGGCTTAATTGAAGGTGAAGTAACCGAAGAATTACCAGCTAGCATTCTGCAAAAACATCAAGATGCCATTATCATTGTTGATGAAGCAGCAGCTTCATTACTATCAAAATAAAAATGTGAGCAATACTCACATTTTTTTAAATAGCCTCTTGGATAATTTTCGCAGCTTTTTCTAAAAATTGTACATCCTGGTTACTAAAGCGTGCCTGATAGGGCGAATCTACGTCAAGAACGCCAACAATATGATTATCTTTCCAAAGTGGCACCACAACTTCACTGTTACTTGTAGAATCACAGGCAATATGGCCGGCAAACTGGTGGACATCATCAATTTTCATTGTTTTTTCTAATTTGACAGCATTGCCACAGACCCCCTGGCCAACTCGGATGCGGGTACAAGCAACTTTACCTTGGAATGGCCCAAGAATAAGTTCATCACCATCAATGAGATAAAAACCAAGCCAATTTAATTGATTCATCGTATTGTATAAGAAGCTGCTCGCATTGGCAAGATTTGCGATTGGATTTCTTTCTGTTTCAAGAAGTGCTCTTAATTGTTCTAATTCTAAATTTTCCATTGATTTACCCCCATTGCTAGTATACCATAAACCTAATAGGAAAGGTGGGGATATAATGGATTTAAGCCAATACGCGATGGTTGAGGGCAATCCTAAATATCAGCAAGCAATCAAAAGAGAACGGGCGCTTTATACGCGTGCCTATGATATACGGACACCTTTTGGCAGGGATTATACAAGATTACTCTTCTCGCAAGGCTATCGTCGCTTGAAGAATAAGACCCAGGTTTTCTTTGCTATTGATGATGATCATGTTTGCACCCGTCTTGAACATGTCAATCTCGTTGCTTCAATTGCGAATACAATTGCTCATCAGCTTAAGTTGAATACCGAACTGACAAATGCGATTGCTGCCGGCCATGATATAGGGCATGCTCCATTTGGACATGGTGGTGAACGTATTTTAAGGGAGATAAGTGAAAAATATGGTCTTGAGCCATTCTGGCATGAACGCAATAGTTTACATTTTGTTGATGATATTGAAGTGCTTGAAGATGACTACCATCATTTTTACAACCTTGATTTAACTTATGCTATCCGTGATGGTATTATTGCGCATTGTGGAGAGATGCAGCAAGAAATCATCAGACCGCGTGATGAAGTCATTGACTTAAAACATGATTTTCTTCGACCAGGGATGTATGAACCATTTAGCTATGAAGGATGTGTTGTAAAGATGAGCGATAAAATTGCTTATCTAGCTCGTGATATTGAGGATGCCTTACGTTTACATATCATTACTGAGCAGGAAGTAAACTCCTTAAGAGATGAGCTGAATGCTTTAGGGGGCTATCAGTTTAATGCCATAAACAATGGTTCAATTGTCAATTACTTTATTCAGGATGTAATACATCATTCATCAGAATTAGGTATTGGTTTAAGCAAAGAAGCATTTATGAAAATGCGTATCATGATGAAATTCAACTATCAGCATATTTATGAAATAAAACGTGTTGATATTCATAACAATTATGTTAAGCTAATCATGAATTCCATTTTTGAGTTCCTCTATGATTATTATCAATCTCCTAGCTTTCTAGAAGATCTTAAACGTGATCAGAATCAATATCATGCATTAATCACACATTATTTATCACATCTAGAGAAACATGCAAAGTTTAAGGATCAGCCAAGAAATCCTCTTTATGAAAATAAAGTCATCTATGATTTTGAAAATGATCCACAAGCAATCACAAAATCCATTTTAGATTATTTAGCAGGAATGACTGATACATTCCTCATCAAATCATTTAACGAACTCTTATCATTCTAAGTGAGGTAGAAATATGCCAATTAATTTACCAGATGATTTACCAGCAGGAAAAATCTTGCGCGACGAAAATGTTTTCGTCATGAATACAACGAGAGCCACAACCCAGCAAATCCGACCACTTCATGTGATGATCGTGAATCTCATGCCAACTAAAGAAGTAACAGAAACACAGTTGCTAAGACTTCTATCCAATACACCATTGCAGGTAGAAGTGGATTTAATCCGTACAGCAACACATACTCCAGTTCATGTGAATCCTGAACATCTTAAGTCATTCTATAAGTTCTTTGATGATGTAAAGGATAAATACTATGATGGGATGATTATTACAGGGGCACCTGTTGAACGAATGGCCTTTGAAGAAGTTGATTACTGGAATGAGCTTTGTGATATTATGGAATGGGCTAAAACACATGTTTTCAGCAGTTTCTTTATTTGCTGGGGAGCACAGGCAGCCCTTCATTACTACTATGGCTTAGATAAATATCTATTGAAGCATAAGCTTACAGGTGTTTATCGCCATCATATCAATACCAACAAGATGAAGCGTAAAATCCTAAGAGGCTTTGATTATGAGTTCTATGCCCCTCATTCACGCTATACAACAGTCCTTAAAGAAGATATTGCGAGTATCAAGAGTCTCGATATTCTTGCGGAAAGTGACGAGGCAGGGGTTTATCTTGTAGCAGAAAAAGATGGCTCGCGTTTCTTTGTCACAGGACATTCAGAATATGATACGGATACACTTGATAAAGAATATAAACGTGATTTAGCTGATCCTCATATTGTGGCAGAAATTCCAAAGAATTATTACCATGATGATGATCCAACACAGGATATTCAGGTGAAATGGCGCTCTCATGCCTATCTCCTGTTTGCGAACTGGCTGAACTATTATGTATATCAGGAAACGCCTTATAAGATTGAAGAAATTCAAAAGCGTGCAAAATAAACAAAACAGGAAAGAAGATTTATAACTTTGAATCTTCTTTTTTGCTTAGGGAAAATAGTGGTATAATAGGAACAGGAGGATGAAGAAATGAAGAAGCTCATGACGGGTATGGTTGTTGTGGTAGCACTTTTATTAACCGCATGCACACCCAATTATAAAGAACCTATTACAAAAGTCGCACAGTCTTTTTTAACGAAGGTTGATGAAGGAGACTTTCATGCGGCAGAGAAACTTTGTGCAAAGGGCGTAAGTGAAGCTATTGCCATTGATAATGTCGACAAGACGATTGATGAAGAATATGCAAGCTATCTCACTAATGCATCCGATGCTACAAAGCAGGCATTAGAAGATTATAAGCAAAGTATAAAAAAAGCAATGTTTGAAAAGATTAAGCTGAATGATGATTATAATAATAGCCAGCATAGTATTTCAGCTAAGCTTTCCTATCTTAATACGTCATCCGTATCACAGGAAATGGTAAAGACAAAAGCAAATGAGCTTTCAACAGCCTTTATTAATGCCCACCAGCAAGATCTTGTCGCTATTTATAAGAAAAGTGGCGAACAAGGCATGCAGCAGGCTGTTAATGAAGGTATTGCCGCTGACTTAATCAATTATCTCAAGACAGATTATTTATCAAAGATGAAGTATACAAAACAGACATGGACAATGAAATTTGTCCAGGATGATCATGAGAAATGGACTATTAAAACAATTGCGATTACGAAAGGTTAGATATGAAGATTGTTGTATTAAATGAAGAAAAAATGAATTATGATCACTTACTTGATTTTCATCAATTAGGTGATGATGTTGATGTCTATGCATATTCAAGTGATGAGGAGATACTCGAGCGTGTTAGAGGCGCTACAATTGTCATTACAAAAGAACTTGTTCTAAGTAATGAAATGGTAGAAGCTTTTGATGATTCTATTAAGCTGATCATTGAGGCAGGAACAGGCTACAACAATATCCCTCTTGCCACATGTCAGAAGAAGGGCATCATGGTCTGTAATATTCCAGCTTATTCATCACAGCGTGTCGCACAGACAGCCATCATGCTGATGCTTAATCTTGCAAGCAGTATGCAAGTACAGCTTAGAATGTTAGAACGCAAGGACCATTCGAATTTTACAAAATATTTGCAGGTAAGCCATGTTGAGCTTAATGACAAAGTGCTTGGTGTTGTTGGTTATGGACATATCGCTAAAGAAACAATTAAGATTGCTATGGCGATGGGCATGAAGATTGTTGTTGCTTCAAGAACACCACGCCAAGATCATGATGGTATTCATTTCACAACACTTGATGAATTATTAAAAATGAGTGATGTTGTTAGTTTGCATTGCCCACTTAATGAGCAGACATTCCATATGATTGCCTCTAGTCAGCTTGCTTTAATGAAGCCAACCGCCTTCCTTATTAATACGGCAAGAGGTGCCTTAATTGACGAGCAAGCTTTAATTGCGGCATTACAAAAGAAGGAAATTGGTGGAGCTGGACTTGATGTGCTAGAACATGAGCCTCCTCTGGATAATAGCCCTCTTTATGATATGGACAATGTCATTATCACTCCACATATGGGCTGGAAGGGCAAAGAAACAAGAGAAAGACTCTATCAAATCATTAAAAGTAATGTGGATCATTATCTTGCAGGTGATCCAATCAATGTTGTCAACGGGACATCTCGCTAAGAGATGTCTTTTTAAAATAGGGAGGTAATAAAATGATAAAGAAAGAAGATTATTTTACTTCAAGTAATATGCGTACACAAATTCACTATGTCACATGGCAGCCAGAAGGTGATATTGTGGCCATTGTTCAGATTGTTCACGGAATGAATGATTTTATTGGACGATATGATCGTTTTGCCTCATATCTTGCAAACAAGGGCATCATGGTTGTTGGTCATGATATGCTCGGACATGGGCAGTCTGTAAGAAATCAGGATGAACTTGGTTATTTCTTTGAAGAACATGAAGTCTATCTTGTCAAGGATGTTGAAAAGCTCAGAAATATTATATCAAAGCAATATCCAGACAAGCCTTATTATATTCTTGGACATTCCATGGGCAGTTTTTTAACAACGCTCTATATTCAGCAATACGGCCTGCATCTTCAAGGGGCAATTATCATGGGAACAGGCTATCAGGCTGGCTACAAATTAGCTTTTGGTAAGCTGGTATGTAAGCTGTTAGCGAAAAGAAAAGGATGGATGTATCGTTCACCATTTGTCAATAAAATGGCATTAGAATCCAACAACAAGCCTTTTACACCAGCAAGAACAAAATTTGACTGGCTAACAAGGGATAATCAGGTTGTTGATGAATATTGTGCTAATCCTCTCAACACCTTCATCTTTACGCTTAATGGTTTCTATACGCTCTTTTCCCTTATTTCCAAAGTCCAGAAGCTAAAACATACACAAGAGATTCCATCTAATCTATCAGTCTTTTTTGTAAGTGGAAGCAAGGATCCTGTTGGTGGATTTGAAAAGGGTGTACGCAAAGTGTATAAACGTTTCAAGAAGGCACATATTCGTGATATCCAGATGAAATTCTATCCTGAAGATCGTCATGAAATCTTAAATGAGCTTGACTATCAGACAGTCCAGGAAGATCTCTATCACTGGATCTTAAGTAAGCTCAATAGTTAATTCCTATAGCTAAGAATAGGCAATAAATTCTTTTCAAAGTGTAAAAATAATGCTACACTGCAGCCATAGCTATAAGCCAAACATATAGCTATAGAGAGAAGCTGATGGATTCCCCTTTTTACCATCAGTTAGAATATTCTTCTATAGGGGATGAATCTAAACTCCAATAGATTCTATAGAACGGATGACCGAAAGCTCCCAAACACATTCGGCCATCTTTTTCTTTTTTCTAAGAAGAATTGTTGTATAATGGGACAAACGGGGGACATTTATGACATTACAACAATTAAGATATGTAGTCATGATTGCAGCCAAAGGAACTCTTTCAGAAGCTGCAAAATCATTATTTATTACACAGCCATCACTCTCTGAAGCACTCAATTCACTTGAAGGCGAGCTTGGCATTACAATCTTTAGACGCAACAACAAAGGCATGACATTGACACAAGAAGGAGAAGAATTCTTAGGTTATGCCCGCCAGGTTCTTGAACAGACAGAGCTTATTGAAGAAAAGTATATGAACAAGAAACCCGGAAAAAGGGAATTTGCAGTAAGCTGTCAGCATTATTCATTTGCGGTTGAAGCTTTTGTGGACTTATTGAATAATCATAAGGAAGATGAATATGAATTTCATTTGCGTGAAACACAGACCTTTGCCTTAATTCAGGATGTCTCAAAACTACGTTCAGAGATAGGCATTCTTTATCTCAACAAATTCAATGAAACCATCATTCAACGTACACTCAAAGAAAACAATTTAAGCTTTCATCCGCTCTTTAAAGCAACGCCACATGTTTTCCTTGGCTCACATTCACCTCTTGCCAACAAGAAGAAAATTACGCTAGAAGACTTAGCGCCTTATCCAAGACTTTCCTATGAACAGACAGATCGTAATTCGTTCTATTTCTCAGAAGAAATCCTATCAACAAGGGATGTCAAGAAAGACCTTGTGGTGACTGATCGCGCAACGCTTTTTAATTTGCTGATTGGGATGGATGGTTATACATTCTCAACAGGGGTTATTTCTGAAGAACTGAATGGACCTAATATTGTATCAATTCCTTTGGATGTGGATGATTATATGTTGATTGGCTATTTAACACATGATAAGACAACCTTATCACCTCTTGCGAAGGAATATATTGAATGCTTAAAAGCACATACAGAAAACTAGCAATGAATTGCTAGTTTTTTATAAAGAAAAAAGAGTCCGAAGACTCTTTGTTTTTTAGATGGTGCGGTCGATGAGACTTGAACTCACACGGGAGTACTCCCACAGCCCCCTCAAAGCTGCGTGTCTACCATTCCACCACGACCGCGTTATGGAAAGCACTTTTCTTAGTGCTTTCCCATTATAACAAACCTCTTCACTAAATGCAAGAGCTATTTCTTAAGGATGTTGTAAAGTGCAGCAGCATAGATGGCAACTGAATCCATCAAGTCATCAACAAAAATATGTTCATCATTTTGATGCATACCATTGTTGCGACCAGGGAATTCTGCACCAAAGGCAACACAGTTAGGCATTTCCTTAGCGTAAGTTCCTCCACCCATGCACTGTGGACCATGTTCATGATCACCAGTGACATCAACATAGGCTTGATGCAAGTTCTTGATCAAATCACTTTCAGGATTGACAAAGAGAGCATTTGTCCAGTTATAATTGAAGCTTGTGAAATTATTCATTGTAAATGTAGAAGCGAGCGTTGGGATGAACTCTTCTTCACTTATTTCATGAGGAAGACGGAAATCAATACTCATATTGCCTCTGCCTTCTTTGTAGGCCACAATACCTAAGTTACATGTAACTAAACCCATATGCCCTTCTTTAAAGACACCAAGCTTCTTGCCATTGACATCTTCATAGAAATATTTGTCAATAAAGCTTACAAAGTCATTTTCCACATGGTCAACTAAGTAATGTGCAAGCATAACAGCAGCATTTATGCCAAGTTCAGGTGTTGAACCATGGGCAGAAACACCTTTTAAAGTGAGCTTTGTTTTGCCATGATAATCTTCGATTTTACCAGTTAAATGATGCTTTTCTAAATAAGCCTGGTAGCTTTCCGTTAAGCTTGTATGACTATCAACAACAGCTTCAGCAATGCCAGGTACGATATTGACCACTTCACCTGACATAAAGCTCATTAAACCATTAGGGGCAAAATGTCCTTTGACATTAATTCTTGCGATACCTTTTTCACCATAGACAACTGGGAAATCAGCATCAGGCGTGAAGCCTAAAGCAGGATAAGGACGATGCTTGAAGTAGTAAGCCACACATTCTGAACCATTCTCTTCATTTGTCCCAAAGATAACACGAATCTTCATTTTCTTTTCGAAGTCCATCTTATTGATGATTTTAGCGGCATAGTAGGCGGCAAGCAATGGGCCTTTGTCATCCGCAACACCACGGCCATAAAGCATATCACCATCCAGTGTGCAATCAAATGGAGGATAGCTCCAGCCTGTCTTGTTGACAGGAACAACATCTAAATGACCAAGAATACCAAATACTTCATCACCTTCACCAATATCAATAGATCCAGCATAACCATCACAATTATCAGTAATAAAACCATCACGCTTCCCAATCGCAATCATTTGATCTAAGGCAGCACGTGGCATTTCTCCAAATGGCTGTCCTTTGTCTGCAGTTGACATATCCATTGTCGAAGGAATCTGACAGAGTGTCTTTAAGTCTTGTAACAATGCATCTTTATATTGTAAAGCTTCTTGTTTAAAATCCATTTTATTCACCTCGTTGACCATTATACCGAATTTTTCATAGTCTGACATTAGAATTACTTGGGAAAGTCAAAAAAGATTTTTCTTCAATGAAAAGAGTGTTAAGATAACACAAAAGGAGAAAATTAAGATGTCGGAGAAAAAAATAAGATTTCACATAACCGTTAAAGGAATTTGCGTGTATAATGGAAAGACACTTATCATGAAAAGAGTTCGTCCTTCAACTGATGGACTAGGCTATTGGGAACTTCCTGGTGGTGGATTAGAATATGGAGAAACACCCCATGAAGCATTAAAAAGAGAATTACGTGAAGAAACAGGTTTAAAGATCAAAATCATTAAGCCTATTTATACCTTCACTGCTATTCGCGAAGACTATCAGACAGTGGGAATCGGCTTTTTAGCTATTCCCGAGGATGACCATGTTCATATTAGTGAGGAACATACGGATTATAAATGGGTGAATGAAGAGGAACTAAAGACAACCCTCGATCCTCATATCTTTAATGATATTAAAGAAGCCCTCTTTGAATATGATAAGATGAAAGAATACAAGGAGATTAAGGAATCAGAACATGAATGAAGAAATCATTAATCTGACTGCAAAGACATTACATATTCACAAAGATCAAGTTAAAGCAGTTCTTAATTTATTAAGTGAAGGGGCCACGGTACCATTTATTGCCCGCTATCGTAAAGAAGTCACAGGGGCATTAAATGAAGATCAGATTCGTGCCATTGCCAAAGAATATGATTATGCCCTCAAGCTTAAAGAGAGAAAAGAAGATGTCATCAGACTCATTGAAGAAAAAGGCATGATGAATGATGAACTTAAGAAAGCCATACTTGAGGCAAGCAAGCTGACAGAAGTAGAAGATTACTATCGTCCTTATAAAGAAAAGAAAAAGACAAGAGCAACCATCGCTATTGCCAAGGGCTTAGAACCATTAGCTAATTGGATGCTTCAGTTACCAGCACAGGGTGATCTTGAAAAAGAAGCTTCCAAGTATTTAAGCGATGATGTGACAAGTGTTCAGGAAGCGATTGATGGGGCAAAGGATATTATTGCGGAAAAAATCAGTGATGAAGCTAAGTATCGTCAATATACAAAGAACCTTATCAACAAGACGGGCATACTTACAACGAAGCTTAAAAAGAATGCGGTTGATGAAAAGGGTATCTATGCCATGTATTATGACTATAGCGAACGCATCAAGAATTTACGAGAACATCGTATTCTCGCAATCAATCGTGGGGAAAAGGAAAAGATCTTGAGTGTTTCTTTTGATATTGACAAAGAACGTTTCTATGACTATATCGATCACATGATTGTTGGCAATAAGAAGAGTGTTGTCAATGCTATTATTAAAGAATGTGTGAAAGACGCTTTTGATCGTTTGATCAGACCATCGATTGAACGTGAAATTCGTAATGAATTGACACAAAGAGCAGAAGACAAGTCACTTTCACTCTTCTCAACAAACTTAGAACATCTCCTCATGCAAGCACCGTTAAAAGATAAATATGTTCTAGGCTTAGATCCTGGTTTTAGAACGGGCTGTAAGCTTGCGGCAGTTGATCCAACAGGTAAAGTATTAGGCATTGACAAATGTTATATATCTTTGCCTAAAAAGGACCATCAGCAGGATGAAGCAACATTATTAAGAATGATTAAGGACTATCATATTGAAGTCATTGCCATGGGCAATGGAACCGCGTCAAGAGAATCCGAAGCCTGGATTGCCGCTTTTATAAAGAAATATCACCTTGATGTCCAATATGTCATCGTTTCAGAAGCAGGAGCTTCTGTTTATTCGGCAAGTAAGCTTGCAAAAGAGGAATTCCCTGATTTTGCGGTTGAAGAGCGTTCAGCTGTGTCCATCGCAAGAAGACTGCAGGATCCACTTGCAGAACTTGTCAAGATTGATCCTAAATCCATTTCTGTTGGTCAGTATCAGCATGACATGAATCAGAAAGCACTTGGTGAACAGCTTGATTTTGTTGTCGAAAAGGTTGTTAACCAGGTTGGTGTCAATATCAATACAGCTTCACCATCACTCTTGCAGTATGTCTCTGGCTTAAGCGGGGCAACTGCCAAGAATATTGTGAAATATCGTGAAGAGAATGGAATGTTTAAAGATCGTAAGGAAGTGCTTGGGGTTCCTAAACTTGGACCAAAGACTTATGAACAGGCTGTCGGCTTCTTGCGTATTCCTGAAGGCAACAACATTCTTGATGAGACAGCTATCCATCCTGATAATTATGACGATGCAATGCGTTTCTTAGATTATTTGCATCTTTCCATCGGTGACATAGGTACAAAGAAAATGCAAGACGTCCTTAAAACACTCAATCAGGATCAGGCAAGAGAAACCTTACATTTTTCAACATATCTCCTTGAAGATTTAATGGAGGCCTTTAAAGCACCATCTCGTTCACCTCGTGATGAATATGAAGCTCCTGTACTACGCAGTGATGTCTTAACGCTTGATGATTTGCAACTTAATATGAAGCTCTCTGGAACTGTTCGTAATGTCGTTGACTTTGGGGCTTTTGTGGATATTGGCTTACATGAAGATGGTCTTGTACATATCTCAAAAATGAGCAAACGTCATATCAAACATCCTCTTGAAGTGGTCAATGTAGGTGACATTGTAGATGTCTATGTCATTGACATTGATAAGAAACGTAATCGTGTCGGATTATCAATGATTGCGGCATAAGTTCGTGCATTTTTTTAAAAAAAGTGTATGATAATATCACTTGAGGGGGTGAGAACATGCTGAAGAAATTCGTAAAGTTTTTGCTTGTAATCATACTTGTGCTAGCTATTTATGTCGTTGGTAATGGAGCAAGTGTCTACTTATATAGTTATATTGACGAAACCCGTAAGGCAGATGTTGCCGTTGTGCTAGGAGCTAGTGTCGCTTATAACCGTGTTTCGGCGGTTTATCGTGAGCGCATTAATCATGCGGTTGATCTCTATGAAGATGGTTATGTTTCTAAGCTGATTCTCACTGGCGGTAAAGTAGAAGGGCAGGAATATAGCGATAGTGAAGTCGCAAAATCCTACGCCATAAGTAAAGGCGTTAATAAGAATGATATCCTGATTGAAGAAAGCTCAAAGACAACACTGGAAAACTTAATTTATGCGAAAAAGCTCATGAATGAGAATAACTTAAAAAGCGCATTAATTGTTTCCGATGCCCTACACATGCGTCGAGCTATGTTGATGGCAAAGGATGAAGGTATTGATGCCTATTCTTCTCCAACAAAAACCTCGATGTTTAAGACGACAAAGAAACGTGTTGAATTTCTTAGAAATGAAACAGTTGAGTATATTCTTTATAAGTGTTATAAAGTTGTTCAGCACTTTACCGATATCAATGTATAAAAACACTAGCATTGGCATGTATCTATAATTTGTCAGCAATTACTTATTTATTTGGATTTGTAAACAATAATAATATTTGAGCGATATTTGGTTTAAGACCGGGTATCGCTTTTTTAGCCTTTCTTCAATATGATGGATTTATTCATAAATGAAGAGTTCAATTATTCTGAATGATATTGAAAATGATTATGGCGTAAGTAGAAAAATAGAAAATAGTATTGTATAATATACATTAATATGAGGGGATATCCTTTTAAAAAAGTTTTTTAGGAGAATCATTATGAGTTGCAAAAATAAGAACACAGTGAATGTTGACTTATCACAGCCATGGTTGTCGATTGTTGTACCAATATACAATGGTGAGAAGTTTTTAAGCAAGTGCCTAAATGCCATTGCGAAACAAACGTTTACAGATTTTGAAGTCATTCTCATCGATGATGGATCAACTGACAGATCATCCGATATTTGCCAAAAATATGCTTTGAATGACAAGCGTTTTCGATATTTTAGAAAAGAAAATGGTGGGGCATTTCAATCAAGAATATATGGTGTGGAAAAAGCAGCTGGAACTTATATCACATTTTGTGATGCGGATGATTTTTATGCAAATAAAAATGTTTTTGCTTGCTTGCATGAAGAAATAATGAAATCAAATTGCCAGGCAATGCAGTTTGGCTCTATGAAAAAGTATAATCATCTAAGCCATAAAGTGACGCTTGTCAAGACACCCTTGGATACTGATAGAAACACTTTTAATGCTCACGAATATCCCAAACTGTTATGCAGCAATTGGAACGAGGCTCACCTAACAACTAATGTTTCTAATAAAGTTTATCATTGCAGTTTAATTTCAAGTCTTCCTTCTTCAAAGACGGTAGAAAAAGTATTTTGGGGTGATGATCAGATTATGAATCTGTATCTTTTGTCAGAGTGTGAATCTTTTCGCTTCATACCTGATGCGCTGTATTGCTATCGTCAGATGAGTGGTGATACAAGTCGTTTTTCTTTGCACACAATGGAGGATGTCGACAATATTAAAAAGTATCAGTTAATATTTTTAAAGCATTATCAGGGAAACGTAAAGCAGCCTATCAAACAGATTCTGTTTTCTGAACTTGCAGGATGGTTTTTTTACTATATCCAGCAAGCACTCGACTATCTTGATGAGGAAGAGCTCATTCTTCTAATAAATAATGTTCTGCAATACCCAAGGTTCATACTGGCCAGGGAATATTTTATGAAATTGCCTCAGGCAAAATGGGATTCAGTGAATTTGCTTCGAAAAGCTGATGCCAAAGAATATATACAAAAGGCCAAAGAATACCGTAATAATAGAAAACTCAAAGATTCTGTGAAAGAGATGCTCAAACAAATATATGCCATTATTTAAAGCATGCGAGTATCATTGTGGGGATTATGGAAAGGAACTAATGCAAATAAAAACGGCGTGATGGAAGTCACGTCGTTTCTTTTAAAATATCATTTTCAGTTTGAGAACAACTCTATTACAAACTCTGCATTTTTACTGGTATTAGCTATTTCTCCAAGTGACGGATATTGATGTAGGAAGGAATGCCATTATGATAACGGACATTTACTTCCCCCTGAATAAGGGGATACATATATTCATAGAGTTCTTTGGTGATATCATTATGGGCATCATTAATCCAGTTGACGGGAATTTTGTGTTCGAGATTGGCAATCTTGCTGACATCGGCAATTGCTGCTTCTGACTGATATGGGTCATTCGATAGGCGCTTGATGACTACCATCACACCTGTATGATCTTTTGCATAGCCAACAGCTTTACTGCCAATCATGAAGCTTTCTTCAATATCTGTTTCTGAGGCAATATGCATAGCACAACGCTGTAAGACGTTGAGTTCAATGGAGCGTACTTTACATTTAAAGCGTTTGAAACAGATTGTTTCAAGAACTTTACCTGTGCCTGAGTGAAGAATATGACCAAAGGCATCTTTTTTGACATAGCGGCTATCTTGATCGAGATAGTTGCCTTCTTTGTTTCTGATGCCTTCACTTACGGCAATAATGACAGAACGCTTTTTCTCGAAGACTTTCGCAATATCATCAAGGAATTGTTCTTGATCAAATGGGACTTCAGGCAAGTAAATCAAATCAGGGGCATCAGAATAGGCCGTACGTGCCAATGCACTTGCAGCAGTCAGCCAGCCGGCATTACGTCCCATGATTTCAACGATGGTAATACTTTTTAATTTATAGATGGAACTGTCATAGGCAATTTCAAGCATACTGCTTGCAACATATTTTGCCGCTGAACCATAACCAGGTGTATGATCAGTACCCATAAGATCGTTATCAATCGTCTTAGGAATACCAATAAAGTGAATGTCTGAATTCATAATCTTGGCATACTCTGAAAGCTTAGCCACGGTATCCATTGAATCATTTCCACCAATATAGAAGAAATCTGTGATTTCTAATTCTTCAAACTTATGGAAAAGCTGTTCAAATACGGGATCATCACTTTGATCAGGTAATTTATAACGACAGCTTCCAAGATACATGGCAGGTGAAGTTTTCAAGTCATGAAGATCATCATCATTCTTGATGGCTTCTTCTAAATCCATATAAGTATTTTCCAATAACCCCTTAATGCCATTGATCATTCCATAGATGTGTTCATAGCCTTCTTTCTTTGCTTGCTGGATGATACCGGCAAGTGAGGCATTGATGGCAACAGTAGGACCACCGGACTGGCCAATAATACAATTTCTTTTGTTCATTCTTTAACTCCTTATCGACATTTTTCGCAAAAACATCATATCATTAAATATTGCGGATGTGTAGAAGACTTTTGTTTGTGTGTGAATTTTAGAGGATGAATAGCGAGAAAATTGTAAAGGCTTAAAAAAGTTAGGAAAATAAATTGCGTAAAGTTTGATATTTCAAGGTTGTAACCGGTTAGAATAAGGCTTGAAAAAGGGCTTTTGTTGGAGGTATAATATCTCGTAGGAGGTTATATAATATGGCAAAAAAATATTTATCAATGGATGGTAATACAGCTGCCGCTCACGTTGCTTATGCATTTAGTGAAGTAGCTGCAATCTATCCAATTACACCATCTTCTCCAATGGCAGAACATGCTGAAGAATGGGCTTCAAAAGGTCAGAAGAACATCTTTGGCTCATCAGTCAATGTCATTGAAATGCAGTCAGAAGCTGGTGCTGCAGGTGCTGTTCATGGTGCACTTCAGGGTGGTGCTCTTGCAACAACATTTACTGCATCTCAGGGTTTACTGTTAATGATTCCTAACCTATATAAAATTCAAGGTGAATTATTACCAGGTGTATTCCATGTAGCTGCACGTGCTTTAGCTACATCATCATTAAACATCTTTGGTGATCATCAGGATGTTTATGCTTGTCGTCAGACAGGTATCGTAATGTTATGTTCTCACTCAGTTCAGGAAGTTATGGACTTAGGTGGTATTGCTCACTTAGTAGCTATCAAAGCTTCAGTTCCAGTTATGCACTTCTTTGATGGTTTTAGAACATCACATGAAATTCAGAAAGTCGAAGTTATGGATTATGAGACATTGGGTAGTCTTCTCGACTGGGATGCTTTAAAGGCATTCAAGAACAGACAGCTTAACCCACATCTTAATCCTGTAACACGTGGTTCAGCTACAAATGATGACGTTTATTTCCAGAGCCGTGAAGCACAGAATAAACATTATGAAGATATTGCTGATATCACAGCTGATTACATGAAGAAGATTTCTGAAATCACTGGTCGTCAATATGCTCCATTTGTTTACTACGGTGATCCAGAAGCTGACAGAATCATTATTGCCATGGGTTCAGTCACTCAGACAATTGAAGAAGTTGTTGATACATTAAATGAACAGGGAGAAAAGGTTGGTTTAATTAAGGTTCACTTATACCGTCCATTCTCTGCTAAATACTTACTTGACGTCTTACCAGCATCAGTTAAGAAGATTGCGGTACTAGATCGTACTAAGGAAATGGGTTCTACTGGTGAACCATTATACTTGGATGTCGTAGAAGTATTGAAAGATAAGAATATTGAAATCATTGGTGGTCGTTATGGCTTAGGTTCTAAGGATACAACTGCTAAGGATTGTAAGGCTGTATTTGATAACTTAGCTAAGGATAAGCCACAGCATCCATTTACAATTGGTATTGTTGATGATGTAACACATTTATCATTACCAGTCGATAGCTCATTCAAAGTTAAGACTGACGCTACACAGTGCTTATTCTATGGTTTAGGTAGTGATGGTACTGTTTCTGCCAACAAGTCATCAATCAAGATTATTGGTGATAATACTAATTTATATTGTCAGGCATATTTTGCTTATGACTCTAAGAAGTCAGGTGGGGCAACACGCTCTAACTTAAGATTTGGTCCTACACCAATTCGTTCAACATATTATATTAACCGTGCTGACTTTATCTCATGTTCGGTTGACAACTATGTCTTTAAATATGACATGTTACGTAACTTAAAAGATGGTGGTACATTCTTGTTGAATACATCATTCTCTAAGGATGAAGTTGCAAATTACTTACCAAATAGAGTAAAGAAACAATTAGCAGAAAAGCATGCTAAACTCTATATTATCGATGCAACAAAGTTAGCTGAAGAATGCCATATGGGCAGACATACAAATACAATTCTTCAGTCAGCATTCTTCGCTTTGAACCAGAACATCTTGCCTCTTGATGAAGCAATCCGCTTAATGAAAGAAGCAGCTAAGAAGTCTTATGGTTCTAAGGGTGATGCAATTGTTGAAAGCAACTACCAGGCTATTGATGCTGGTAAGGATAAGATGGTTGAAGTTGAAGTTGATCCTGCATGGGCTGATCTTGAAGTCAATGCAATGCATGCACCAACAGGTGATGACTACTTCGATAACTATGTAACACCAATCGATGGCTTAACTGGTGATGACTTACCTACAAGTGCCTTCTTGGATAAGTTAGATGGTACAATGAAGAATGGCATGGCCTTAAAAGAACGTCGTGGTATTGCCGTAAGTGTTCCAAAATGGAATAAAGATAACTGTATCCAGTGTACTCAGTGTGTCATGGTATGTCCTCATGCGACAATCCGTGCATTCTTATTAAGTGAAGACGAAATCAAGAACGCACCAGAAGATATCAGCAATGATGTCTTAAAACCAATGGGTGTTAAGGGTGCAGATGGCTTATCATTCAGAATTCAGGTTTCTCCTGATAACTGTGTAGGCTGTACATTATGTGCTCAGGTATGTCCAGGTAAGAAGGGCGAAAAGGCCTTAACAATGGTTCCTGTTAAGGAAGAATTATCACATGGTGATTTAGCTTACTGGATGTATGAAAATGCTGAATACAGAAGTGACTTATTCAAAGGTCCTATGGCTAATACTGTTAAGGGTGTTGGCTTCAGAAAACCTTACTTTGAAGCAAGTGGTGCATGTGCCGGCTGTGGTGAAGCTCCATACTATCGTTTAGCTTCTCAGTTATTCGGTCAGGATATGAGAATTGCGAACGCAACTGGATGTTCTTCAATCTATTGTGGTTCATGTCCATCAACTCCAATGACAACAGACAAGAAGGGCTTCGGTCCAGCTTGGGCTAACTCATTATTCGAAGATAATGCTGAATATGGCTTTGGTATGAAATTAGCTGAAAACTATAAAGCTAAATTCATTCTTGAAACGATTGAAGCTAATAAGAATGATGCAGAAGCAGATGTCAAGGAAGTACTTGAAAAGTATGAAGCTGTTAAGGGTCAGCGTGAAAAAGAAGCTGAACTTTATGATGATGTTGTTGCCGCATTAGAAAAGACTCAGGTTGAAGGCTTGAAGAAATTACTTGATATGAAAGCTGACTTAGTTACTAAGAGCCAGTGGATTATCGGTGGTGATGGCTGGGCTTATGATATCGGATATGGTGGATTAGACCATGTTCTTGCCAACGACCAGAATGTCAATGTCTTAGTACTTGATACAGAAATGTATTCAAATACTGGTGGACAGTCTTCTAAGTCATCACAGGCTGCATCTATCGCTAAATTCACAGCTTCAGGTAAGAAAGTGGCTAAGAAGGACTTAGCTCAGATTGCTATGGCATATGGCCATGTTTATGTAGCTCAGATTTCATTAGCAGCTAATCCAATGCAGGCAATTAAAGCCTTCAAGGAAGCTGAAAGCTATGATGGTCCTTCACTCATTATCGCTTACTCTCCATGTACAGAACAGCACATTAAGGGTGGCTTAGCTAATAGTGATAGACAGGAAAAACTTGCTGTTGAATGTGGTTACTTTAACTTATTAAGATATGACCCAAGACTTGCTGAAGAAGGCAAGGATCCATTACAAATTGATTCTAAGGCTCCAGACTTCAGTAAGTTCAAAGACTTCTTATTAACTGAAAACAGATTCTCTCAGTTATATAAGGTAAATCCAGAACATGCTGATGCATTAATGGAAAAATGTCTTCTTGATGCTAAACGTCGTAGAGCAAGAGCAGAAGCTATGGCTCTCGATCCAGCAGCAGCTAAGTAATAAACATAGAACGTATTCACGAGAATACGTTCTTTTTTTGCCTAAAGAAAAAAATCATGGCGAACCATGATTTAAAGAAACTGTTTATATAATTCTTGATAGCGTTCATCAACATCAAGAAGGGCATTCATGCTTAAATAAAAAGCCTCATCAAAGCCAGACTGCTTATTGATACACCACATCACTTCATAACCTGTAAAACAATAAGCTAAAGCCTTGTAGAGGGTTTCACATGAGGAATGATTATGGATTTCCCCATTGACCTGGGCTTTCTTAATGATGATTATGCATAGCTTTGTAAGACTTTCACGCATTTCAAAGCTTCTTTTATTTTCTTTTAAATTCGCAATAAACATTTGGCTAAATAGATCATAACCATATTTCTTTGTTTCCTTGATGAGGGTGGAGAAAATGATAAGTAGTTGTTCAAGATGACTATCGCTATCAACGAGCTTATAAGTATCTTTGACTAGCTGTTCAATCGTCTGGTCATAGAGATCTAAAATCAGGTCTTCTTTCGAGCTGACACATTTATATAAAGTAGGCTTTGTGATATGCAGCTCGTCACAGATATCCTGAATTGTCACATTGTTGTAGCCTTTATCTAAAAAGAGCGTAATTGCTTTTTGTTTGATTTCTTCTGCTGTGATTTTCATAGACTAAACTCCTTATACATACTATAACACAAATGAATGAAGAAGATTTGTTAAAAAAATCACCATGTTCATGTGAATATATTGACAATAGGGAATTTTGAACTATAATTTACTTGAGTAAAGAAAAAGATTACCAAGGTATGAAGGAGGAAGCGTTATGGCAAGAAGTTTATTTGACAAAACCTATATTGGTAAGATGAAACTAAAGAACAGAATCTTCATGTCACCAATGGGAACGACAGGAGAGGCTGATGGTGCCTATTGTAATGAGGGTATCGATTATTTTGAAGAACGTGCAAAAGGTGGGGCTGGTCTTATTATAACCGGGGCAAATGTTGTTTCTACGAAGTTTGAACCAAGACCATGTACAGAGCTATCTGATTTCCATCATGTGGAACGACTCAATATGCTTATCGAGAGATGTCATGCCTATGGGGCAAAGGTATGCGTACAGCTCTCTCCAGGACTAGGCAGACAGCAGTTTACTGATCCATTTACACCACCTTATAGTGCCGGCAGTGTACCTGCTTTCTGGTTTCCAAATTTAATCTGTAAGCCATTCTCTAAAGATGATATTCATTACTTAGTTGAAAAGATTGGCTATAGTGCCTCGCTAGCTGTTAATGCGGGGGCTGATTGTGTTGAATTACATGCATATGGTGGATATTTATTAGATCAGTTCCATTCAGTTCAATGGAATAATAGAACGGATGAATATGGTGGATCGTTGGAAAATAGAATGCGTTTCACATTAGAATGTATTGATGCGATTAGAAAGAATATTCCTGCCAATATGCCACTGCTTGTGAAATTCACACCTCATCAGAGAGTTGAAGGCTTTAGAACAATCGATGAAGGCATTGAAATGGCAAAAATTCTTGAAAAGGCTGGTGTTGATGCCCTTCATGTTGATACAGGCTGCTATGAAGAATGGTTCCAGGCTATTACTACAGTCTACAGCAAGCCAGGATTTAAGCTTGATGTCCAAAAGGCCATTAAAGATGTCGTCAGTGTTCCAGTGTTAGGTGATGGTAATTTAAAAGATCCAGAGGTAGCCAAGAAAGCTATTGAAGATGGTATCTTGGATTATGTTGGCCTAGCGCATCAGATGCTTGCTGATCCTTATTGGCCAAAGAAAGTAAAAGCTGGACATCCTGAAGATATTGCACCATGTGTGGGCTGTAATGAATGTCTATTATCCGGCTTTAGTGGCAAGCATTATTATTGTGCTGTCAATCCATTATGTTATGCCGAAAAAGCCTATGCTCTTCCAAAGCCAAATGGCTTAAAACGTAAAGTACTTGTTATTGGCGGTGGTCCTGGTGGCATGATGGCAGCCATAACCGCAAGACGCCGTGGCTTTGATGTTGATCTTTATGAAAAAGAAGATAGACTAGGTGGTACTTTATGGGCTGCTGGTGGACCTGATTTCAAGGCTGATGTACTCAAGCTTATTGACTACCTAAAAACACAGTGTCAAAAACTTGATGTTAATGTGCATCTATCCACACCAATATCAGCGGATAATCTTCCTGAAGGATACGATAAAGTCATTCTTGCTACAGGTTCAACACCTGCTAAGCCTCCTGTTCCTGGCATTGAAACAACAGTTCTAGCTAGTGATTATTTGACACATCAGGCAACTGTCGGAAAGAAAGTTGTTGTTATTGGTGCTGGTTTAGCTGGCAGTGAAGCAGCATGTGATATTGCTGGTAAGGGTGGCGATGTGACTTTGGTAGAAATGTGTCCAGATATTCTTTATACCGCTAATCATTGCCTTAATAATGATCAACATTTAAGAAAGATGATCAAAGATCGCGGTGTTAAAAAAGAAACAAATGCGAAAGTCACAAATATCACACCTACAAGTGTAACATTTGAAAGAGATGGTCAGAAAATCACACTAGAATGTGATACTGTTCTTAATGCTGTTGGCTTTAAACCAAATAATGAACTTGAAGATCTTCTTGAAGAAAAATATGAAGATGTTGCCATTATCGGTGATGCAGTTGCACCAAGAAAAATATTAACAGCGGTCCATGAAGCTTATCATGCCATCCGCATTATGGAATAGAGGGATAATATGATTACATTTGATTTAACAGGCAAAGTTGCCATTGTAACAGGCGCATCAAGCGGCTTAGGCAGACAATTTGCGACAGCTTTAAGCGAACAGGGCTGTGATGTTGCCATTCTCGCAAGAAGAAAAGAACGTCTTGAAAAGCTTGCTGAAGAATTGAAGAAAAATGGCCATGATTGCCTAGCGGTAACTTGTGATGTCACAAATGAAGAAAGTATTTGCCAGGCAGTTAAAGAAGTGGCAGATTATTTTGGCCATATTGATATTCTTGTCAATAATGCTGGTGTTGTGGAATATTCAAGTGGTTTAAGTGATCATACAACAGCTCAATGGGACAAAGTACTCAATACGGATCTTAAGGGTGTGTTCTTGATGGGACGTGAAGTTTCAAAAGTCATGATGAAGCAGAAATATGGACGTATTATCAATATTGCTTCAGTAGGCGGTATTCAGGCTGGTCCATCACAAGTGAGCTACTTTGCCGCTAAGGGCGGTGTTGTCAATCTGACAAAGGCCATGGCTGGAGATTTAGCACCATATAATATTCTTGTCAATGCGATTGCTCCTGGTGTCTATGACACAGAAATGACTCATGACGCTTTGGATGCACCTGGTTCATTAGTCCTTAAGAACCGTGTCGCCCTCAAGAGATTTGGCCGTGAGGGTGAAATGAATGGCGCACTTATTTACTTTGCGAGTGACGCCTGCACCTATACAACAGGACAGCTGCTTGTTGTTGATGGTGGCATGACAAGCATGCTTTAGAACTTTTCATCTTATAAAGTGTTTTCTTTGACATCAACAACCTACTGAACTAGTATGATGGTAGGTAGGGTGATGGATATGAAAAGTACACTCATTAAAGATACGACAAGAGAAGAACGTCTCAAGATCATTCAGGAAGCATTGAATTGTGATGATTCAGCAGGTTGTGAAAACTGCTCAGGATGTGGGGTGTTTGGGGCTGGAGATCCTTTTGATATGTATCGTGACTATATTGATGGAAAACGTGAAATCAAAGAGATCAACATGGCTTTTGTAAGTCGTATGTTTGTAAGAGGAAGATAAGGAAAAGGAGATTTTGAGGTCTATTGATTTTGAAATCTCTTTTTTGTGAAAAAATGAGTTATACTGATTGTAAAAAGAAAGAGCTTACTTTAAGATATAGGGTAGGTATTAAAAGGAGGAAGTTTTACTATGTATAAAGTAACTGATAGTATCTATTATGTAGGTGTGAATGACCATAAGATAGATCTATTTGAAGGTCAGTATAAGGTCCCTCATGGTATGTGCTACAACTCATATATCATTGACGATGACAAGGTTCTTGTCATGGATACAGTAGACCAGAATTTCAAACATGAATGGCTCGATAATATTGCGAGTACACTCGGAGATAAGAAACCAGATTATCTTGTTGTACAACATATGGAACCAGACCATTCAGCTAATATTAAGAACTTCTTGGAAGTTTATCCAGAAGCTACTGTTGTTGGTAATGCCAAGACATTTAAAATGATGGAACAGTTCTTTGGAAATGATATTGCCCCAAAGAGATTAGTTGTTGAAAATGGTGGAACACTTGATTTAGGTCATCATCAGCTGACATTCGTCTTTGCCCCAATGGTTCACTGGCCAGAAGTTATGTTTACATATGATGCAACTGACAAGGTCTTATTCTCGGCTGATGCCTTTGGTAAATTTGGTGCACAGGATGTTGAAGAAGACTGGGAAAGTGAAGGCAGAAGATACTATATTGGCATTGTTGGTAAATATGGTATGCAGGTGACAAATGTCTTGAAGAAAGCAGCTGATCTTGATATTCAGATTATTGCCCCATTGCATGGTCCTGTCTTAAAGGAAAAGCTTGGCTATTATCTTGACCTCTATACGAAGTGGAGCGGTTATGAAACAGAAAAAGAAGGTGTCATGATTGCTTATACAAGTGTTTATGGCCATACTAAGGCAGCTGTTGAAAAGCTTGTCAATTTATTAAAAGCCAATCAATGTCCTGATGTGAAAGTCTATGACTTAGCACGCTGTGACATGAGTGAAGCTGTGGCAGATGCTTTTGCCTATGGTAAGCTTGTCCTTGCGACAACGACATATAATGCTGATATTTTCCCATTCATGAATGAATTCATTGATCATTTAGTTGAACGTAACTATCAGAATAAGACGATTGGTATTATTGAAAATGGAACTTGGGCTCCACAGGCAGCTAAAGTCATCATCAAGAAATTATCAACACTCAAGAATATCAATCTTAATGAAAATGTTGTGCATATCATGTCAGCCCTTAATGAAACAAGTTCAAAACAGCTTGAAGCTCTTGCATCCGATTTATGTTCTGAATATGTTGGAGCGAGTGATACAGCCAACAAGAATGATATGACAGCCCTCTTTAGATTAGGTTATGGTCTTTATGTCGTGACGACAAATGATGGCAAGATGGACAATGGCTGTATTGTCAACACAGTCAGCCAGGTAGCTGATAGCCCAACAAGAGTTGCTGTATGCATCAACAAGAAGAACTACACAGATCATATCATTGATAAGACAGGCATCATGAATATCAACTGTCTTTCAACAGAAGCACCATTTGAAGTCTTCAAGCAGTATGGCTTCCAGTCTGGTAGAGCTGTCAACAAGTTTGAAAATATGAAGTTCCATCGTACTGATAATGGCTTAGCCATCCTCCCACAGTATATCAACGCAGTAATCAGCTTAAAGGTTGAAAACAAGCTTGATATTGGCAGTCATCATATGTACATCTGTACAGTTGAAGAAGCACGTGTGCTTTCTAAAGTGCCAACAATGACATATACTTATTATCAGGATCATGTTAAACCAAAACCAGAAACAGCTGGCAAGAAAGGCTGGGTATGTAAGGTTTGTGGTTATGTTTATGAAGGTGATGAATTACCTGAAGACTTTGTATGTCCATTATGTAAGCATGGCGCTAGTGATTTTGAAAGAATTGAATAATTTTAAGGAGTCTAGGCAACTAGGCTCTTTTTTTGTAGGCAAGCAGGTGGAAGGAAAGGGGAGAGTTTGTTATAATGGGGTGAAAAGAGGTGGAAGCATGTTTGGACATTTACAAATAAAGAGCTGTTATAGCTTTCAAGAATCCACAATTTTGATTAACGCGCTTGTCAAAATGGCAAAAGAGAAACAAATGGATGCTCTAGCTCTATGTGACAAGGACAATATGTATGGTGCTTTTGAATTTTATGAAGCCTGTCAGAAATATCACATCAAGCCCATCTTTGGTGTTGAGGCTTCCATCTTGATTGATCAGGAAGTCTATCCTTTCACTCTTCTTGCAAAAGATGATGATGGCTATTTAAGTCTTGTTAGAATTGTCAGTGATATCAATCTTTCAGATGAGGAAGCTATTGATATCAAAGAATTGCTTACTTATAAACATCACTTGTATATCATTTCATCAAGTGATGATGGCATTGTTGAACGCTATATTGCGAAGGATATGGAAAAGGAAGCTGAACGCTATATGCGTCGCTTTAAAGAAGCTTTTGGTGAGAATTATCTTGTGATGATGCAAAATCATGGCTTGGCCAATCAGGAAGTCAATAATAAACGTTTACTCGCTATTGCCAATTTTGTAAATGTGAAGGTTGTCTGGGGCAATGATGTGCGCTATTTAAGACCACAGGAGGCCATTACTGTAGACTTGCTGCAGGCGGCTAAAGAATCGCGGACGCTTTCTCCTTATTTTGAAAGTGATACGAATCAACGCTATCTTAAAAACAGCAGTGAAATAGCTATGCTTTTCGATCATGAGATTCTCAGGAATACAGAAGAAGTCCTGAACACATGCAAAGCTTCCATTCCTACTGGTATGAAGAATCTGCCTTATTATCCAACACCTCATCAGGCTCCCCATGATGAATATTTGAGAAGCCTATGTATTGTTGGTTTAAAGAAACGCTTTTTTGGTCAGTTGATTCCTGAAAGCTATAAGACAAGACTTTTTTATGAACTGAAAGTTATTCATGATATGGGCTTTGATGATTATTTCCTGATTGTCTATGATTATGTTCATTATGCAAAAACACATGGTATTCTTGTCGGACCGGGCAGAGGATCAGCAGCTGGCTCACTTGTTGCCTATGTGCTAGGCATTACCAATATTGATCCACTTAAATACAATTTGCTGTTTGAACGTTTCTTAAATCCAGAACGTGTCAGCATGCCTGATATTGATATTGACTTTGAAGATGATCGCCGTGATGAAGTTGTTGACTATGTGATTGCCAAGTATGGTCAGGAACGTGTTGCCCAGATTGTCACCTTCTCAACCTATGGACCAAGAAATGCCATCAAGGATCTTGGCAAGGTTGTGGGCTTGCCTCTTCCACGTTTAGAGATGTTAGCCAAAATGGTACCAACGGGACCGAAGAATCGAAAATCCATCACGGAAATGTATCAGACGTCCTCTTCATTTAAGAAGATGGTGGATGGTACACAAGCCTTGCAGCGCTTAATTAAGCCAATGAGCTTAGTAGAATATTTGCCACGTAATATTTCCATGCATGCTGCTGGTGTCGTTATTTCTAAGAATCCTCTTCGGGAAATGGTTCCATTAGTTAGAGGGCCTAGTTCCATGATTATGACCCAGTACTCCAAGGATTATATTGAAAGTGCCGGGGTACTAAAAATGGACTTTCTGGGCTTAAAGAACTTAACGATGATTAGTTATATCCTTGAAGATATCAAGAAAGATACGGGGGAAACTGTTAATTTATCGACCATCCCACTTAATGATGCCAAAACCTATCAGCTTCTCTCAAATGGTGATACCTATGGTGTCTTCCAGCTTGAAAGTGAGGGAATGCGTAATCTTCTTAAAAGAATGCGTCCAACAACGTTCATGGATATCGTTGATGCTATCGCACTTTATCGTCCTGGACCAATGGAAAATATTCCCCTCTATTTAGAAAACCGTGCCCATAAAGGCAGGATGCAATATGTTGATGAAAGCCTGATTCCCATTTTAAAAGATACCCATGGCATCATTATTTACCAGGAACAGATCATGCAGATTGCCCGCCAGGTTGCAAACTTCAGCTTAGGGAAAGCAGATATCTTGCGAAAGGCTGTCAGCAAGAAGAATGCCCAGGCAATGAGTGATATGCGTGAAAGTTTTATTCAGGGAGCTATTGCCAATGGCTATAGTGAGAAGAAGGCTATTGAAATTTATGAACTGATTGAAAAGTTTGCGAATTATGGCTTTAATAAATCCCATTCTGTTGCTTATGGTGTTGTAGCTTACTGGCTTGCCTATTTAAAAGCCAATTATCCACTTTATTTCTTTGCCTCCATTCTCTCTAATGAAGGCAGTTCCCAGACAGCTAAGCTTCATGTCATTGAAGAATGCAAGCGATATGGTGTCAAGATTCTTGGACCATCCATCAATCATTCCAAGCATCGTTTTGTCGTTGAAAATGGTGGTATTCGCTATTCATTAACCGCCATCAAGAATATTGGCTATGCCCTCTTTAAAGCATTGGATCAAGAACGACAGGAACATGGACCTTTTAGCGATATCTATGATTATATTGCACGAATGCAATCAAGCAGAATGCCTGCCAATGCATTAGAGAGCTTGATTGATGCTGGAGCTTTTGATGAGTTTGAAAGCAATCGTGCCTATATCAAAGGTAATCTTGCGACCATTGTTGAATATGCGCATTTGAAGGCGACCATTGCGGTTGATGATCCACCAATCCTGCGTGATTTTAAGGAATCAAAGTGGGATCGTTTAGAAAATGAGAAGAATGTCTTAGGGCTCTATCTTTCTACGCATCCTCTTGCCATACTGAAGAATGCCTATCGTAAGAAGCATCTGCCTATTGTCAATGTGGCTGATATTGATGAAAGCATGGTCAATAAGACAATATTAGTCATGGTTGTGCTTCATCGTATTAAGGTGATTGTTGATAAGAAAGGTAATCAGATGGCCTTTATTAGCGGCAATGATGATACGGGTGAATTAGAAGCAACTATCTTCAGCAATCAATATCGACGTTATAGTGAGGACCCATCACATCCTCTTGAAAAAGACCGTACAGTTTTAATGAATGTACGTGTCCAGAAAAGAGAAGATGCTCTTTCTCTTGTGATGAACCAAATCAAGAAAGTGAAGTAAATACATGGAACAATTAATTTTAATAGATGGTAATTCATTACTTTTTAAAGCATTCTATGCAACAGGTTATATGGGTAACTATATGATCAATAAGGATGGCATTCCAACCAATGGAATCTTTGGCTTTGCGAGAATGATTGATCGTATTCTTGCGGATAATCCATCCAACTATGTCTTAGTTGCTTTTGATTATGGCAAACATACATTTAGAAATGATTTACTTGATAGCTATAAAGCAACACGTACAAAAACACCTGATGAGCTGATTCCTCAGTTTGCCATGGCAAGAGAATATCTGACAGCCCATAATATTCCTTATTATGAACTAGAAGGCTATGAGGGTGATGATATTATTGGTACACTAGCTGCTTTTGGGGAAGCCAATAATCTTCAAGTCGCCATTTATACAGGCGATAAAGATGCCTTCCAGCTTGTGAGCGATCAGACAACGGTCTATCGTACAGTCAAAGGTGTAACGGGCATCGATGTTTATGACAAGGCAGCTTTAAAAGAAAAATGGGATATTGAACCCGATCAGGTCAGAGATTTGCTTGGACTGATGGGCGATAGCGCTGATAATATTCCTGGCATAAAGGGTGTTGGCGAAAAGACAGCCTTAAAGCTTATTCATCAATATGGCAGTATTGAAGGCATTAATGAACATAAAGATGAAATTAAGGGAAAACTTGGCGAAAAGGTCAGAGATGGCATTGATAATGCCATTATGAGCAAGAAGGTTGCCACAATTCTTAGAGATATTCCAATGGATGTCACTTTGGATATTGCGCATTATGATGGCTTTGATTTCAATACACTCAAAGCTTTCTATCAGAAATATGATATGCATTCCTTATTAAAGGGGCTAGAAATCAATACTGAACAAAAAGAAGAAAAGCCATTGACTTATGAGATTGTCAAAATCCTTCCTAGTATCAACAAAGAGAGTGCTGTCTATGTCAATATCTTTGATGAAAACTATCATAAATCAGATATCTTAGGCTTTGGGATCTATAATGATGAAGCGAGCTATTATATCAGCTTTGAAGATGCCTTAAAAGATGCGCACTTTTTAAGCTATATGAAAGATGAGAAGAAGAAAAAAGATGGCTTTGCGATTAAGGGTGCGATTCTTGCCTGTGCCTGGCATGATATAGAAGTAAAGGGCTATGATTTTGATTTATCTCTTGCCACATATGTCCTAACACCGGGTGTGAAGGAAAATATGAAGGATGTTAGCGAGTATTATGATTATCATGGTGTGCGCTATGAAGAAGAGGTCTATGGCAAGGGAGCTAAAAGACATGTGCCTGAAGTTGATGAAGTGGCTCGAGATACACTTGAAAAGGCCAAGGCTATTTATGAACTGAAGGATGTGGCAATTAAGAAACTGAAGGATGAAGAACAATATCATCTCTATGAAGAGATTGAAATGCCCGTCACTTATATTCTTGCCGACATGGAATATCAGGGAGCGAAGGTTGATCGTGATGTACTCGTCAGCATGGATCAGCAGTTTGATCAAGAAATTGAAGAACTTGAACAGGAGATCTACAAGCTCGCTGGTGAAGAGTTTAAGATCTCTTCACCAAAACAGCTAGGCGATATTCTCTTTGAGAAACTTGGTCTCAAGAGTGGCAAGAAGACAAAAACAGGTTATTCGACAAGCCAGGATATCCTAGAAAAAATCAGCGACCAGCATCCTATTGTCCCATTAGTCTTAGAATATCGTCAGAAGACAAAGCTCTCTTCAACTTATCTCAAAGGCTTGCAGGAACAGATCTTTGATGATGGCAAGATTCATACCATCTATAAACAGACATTAACACAGACAGGGCGTCTTTCATCCGTTGACCCAAACTTACAGAATATTCCTGTAAGAAGCGAAGAAGGCAAGAAAATCAGAAAGGCCTTTGTAAGTGAGCATGGCTATCTTGTTTCCTTTGACTATTCACAAATTGAATTGCGTATTCTTGCCCATCTTGCCCATGTCACAAGACTGATTGAAGCCTTTAAAGCTGGCAAGGATATTCATGCCCATACTGCAGCTCTTGTCTTTGGTGTGCCGGACGAAGAAGTCACAAGCCTGCAAAGAAGACAGGCGAAGACCATTAACTTTGGTATTATCTATGGCATGAGTGAATTCAGGCTCTCAAGACAGAATAACATGACGCTTGATGAAGCAAGACTCTTTATTGCGAAATATTTTGAAACCTATCCTGAAATCAAGACTTACATGGATCAGGTTGTCAAGGATTGTGAAAAAACAGGCTATGTCAGCACGGTTGCCAATCGTAAACGCTACATTCCAACCATCCATGATAAGAATTTCATGGTTCGTGAACAGGCTAAACGTTTTGCAATGAATGCTCCTATTCAGGGATCAGGTGCTGATATTATGAAACTGGCTATGATTGCGGTTGATCAGGCCATTAAAGAACATCATTTCAAAAGCAAGATCATTCTCCAGATTCATGATGAATTGATCTTTGATGTCTATGAAGATGAAGTGGAAACATTTATGCAGGTTGTTAAGGAAGCAATGGAATCATGCTTCAAGCTTGATGTGCCATTACTTGTGGAAGGCAATTATGCAAGAAACTGGGCGGATTTAAAATAGTATGCCAGAATTACCAGAAGTTGAGACTGTCAGAAGAACGCTCAAGAACTTTATTTTGCATCAGGAAATAAAAAGCGTGGAAGTACGCTATCAGAAGATTATTGAGGGGGATGTGGACTTATTTCAAAAAGCGCTCACCCACCAACATATCGTTGATATTGATCGCTATGGGAAATATCTGATCTTTATTCTTGATGATTATGCCTTTATCAGTCATTTAAGAATGGAAGGCAAATATAATATCAAGCCCACAGGTACACCATACAATAAGCATGATCATGTCATCTTTCATTTAAGCAATGATACGGATTTACGCTACAACGATACAAGAAAGTTTGGTCGCATGATGCTTGTCGATAAAGATAATTATCGCCACTTACCACCACTAAGCAAGCTTGGTCAAGAGCCTCAAGATGCTAAGTTTGAAGATGTTTATGAAAAAATTCATCGATCATCCTTGCCAATCAAGACATTGCTTCTTGATCAATCCATCTTGACTGGAATTGGTAATATTTATGCGAATGAAATCTGTTTTAGGATGCGGATGGATCCTCGCACAAGGGGCAAGCGTTTAAGCAAGAAACGCATACAGGAACTTATTGATGTCTCACGTCAAGTGCTTGATGAAGCCATCAAGCAGGGTGGAACAACAATTCATTCCTTTGATGCCAATGGCATCCATGGCTTATTCCAGGTAGAGCTTGATGTTCATGAACAAAAGACATGTTCTATCTGTGGTTCAGATATAAAGAAAATAACATTGAATGGCCGTGGGGCATATTATTGTCCTGTCTGCCAGAAACGGAGGTACTAAGTTATGTTACACTGGGGTGTTATGGGACTTGGCAACATTGCACATCGCTTTGTTTCTAGCCTGGCCCAATTCGATGAAGCCGACTTTTATGCCGGTGCGAGTCATAATGCACAAAAACGTGAAGAATTCAAAGAAAAATATCATCCAGCCGTTCTTTATGAAAATTATGAGGAAATGTTGGAAGATGAGGATGTCGATGTCGTCTATATTGCCTTGCCCCATGGGCTACATTTCAAGTGGGTGATGGAATCACTGAAACATGGCAAATGTGTTCTTGTCGAAAAGCCAGCTTTCCTGACAAGAGAAGAAGCCATAACGGCAACGACTTATGCGAGAGAGCATCATCTCTTCTTTATGGAAGCGATGAAGACAAGATTCATCCCTCTTGTAGAAGTGCTTCATAGACAAATTGAAAAAGGCTTAATTGGGGATATTGTTCGTGTGGAGAATTTCTTCACTTCCAACAGCATGGATAAAGTCTCACCTGATAGTTATCTCTTTGATCAAAAGATGGGTGGTGCACTCTATGATGTTGGTGTCTATAATGTCGCAAGCATTCTTGATGTCATCAAGAGTGATGTCACACATATTGAAAATGATGCAACATTTAAAAATGGCATTGATATTCATGACAAAGTGACATTGACATTTGCGAACGGGGCAACGGCTTATTTTGAATGTGCCATCGATGATCTTCAAAACAAGCGTTCAGGAAAAATCATTGGGACAAAAGGCAGCATTGAAATGGACTACTTCTATCGTCCAACATCTGCCACTGTCAATTATGAAGGTGAAAGCCAAAGCGTGACAAGAGAGCTTGATGGTGATGATTTCTATAGTGAGATTGCGGCTGTACATCATGGTATTAGCTATATTGACTATGAAGCTAAGCGTATGTCCCATCAGGATACGATTGATGAAGTCAGTCTTCTAGAAGCCATTCATGAGGTTACTTATGGGAAGTAAGACTGTTATTGGGATAACAGGTGGTATTGCGAGCGGGAAGTCAACAGTGACGAATTATCTCATTACGCATGGCTATGATGTCGTTGATGCCGATGAGATTGTCCATCATGCCTATGAAAAAGAAAGTGGCTGTTATAAGCTTATTCAGGAGGCTTTTCATAGCGTGAACCGTCATGAGATTGGTCAAATTGTCTTTCATGATGCTTCTAAGCGTCAGCTTCTTGAAAGCATTCTTCATCCCTATGTTTATCAGGTGATGGAAGACCATATCACAAAAAGCTCTCATCAACTCGTATTCTTGGATGTTCCTTTGCTATTTGAAGCGCATTTTGATAAGCTTTGTGATAAGACAATATGTGTTTATCTTGATGAGGATAGGCAGATAGAACGTTTGATGAAAAGAGATCATCTATCAAGTGATGAAGCGAAGAATCGTATCGCTCTTCAGATGCCACTTGCCAAAAAGAAAGCGATGGCAACGTATACCATTGATAATAGTGGTTATTTGGAAAATCTAGAAGGACAGATCTTAAAGATATTAGAGGATGTGAATAAGGATGGCACTTTATAAGACAGATATGTATATAGCTGAATATGCCTATCCACTTGATAGTGTGATGGAAGATGAGCTGATTTATCTCTATCAGCCCTTAATTGGTATTGAAGGCTATACGCTTTATAACTTGCTTTATACAGAGGCAAAGCGCATGGACCGTTTCCATGTTCTTTGTCCTATTGATCGTCTATTGATCTACTCTGGGCTTTCCCTCTCACGCTTACAAGAAGTGCTCGAAACGCTTGAGGCCATTGGCTTGTTGAAAACTTATCGCAATAGTGAGGATGGCAAGACAAAATATCTGCTGCGTGTACAGATGCCTTTATCAGTCAAACATTTCTTTGCGAACCAGATTCTTACAACCTTATTGATTCATACCATAGGTCGTGATGATGTCATGCGCGTACGTGATTATTTCCGTATTGCGGGGGAAAAGATGTCTGGCTATGAAGAAATAACAGCGCGTTTTCAGGATGTCTTTGACATCCGTCTTAATGACAAACCACCACTCAAAACAAAATTCAACTATGCCCATAAGAAAGAAGCCAATTTCATCTATGATTATGACTTATCTTTGTTTTATGAGACATTACGTGATTATCAGTTACCAGCCTATATCATTGACAATGAAAAAGACTATATTGTACAGCTTGCAATCGTCTATAATATCGATGCGATTGCGCTTGCTTCCCTGACAAGAGAAAGTGTGCTGAATAATCACTTTGACCGTGAACTGTTTAAGAAGAAATGTCAGGAATTCTATCATCTCAATAGCACCAGCCAGCTTTCAGAAGTCTACCATACCCAGCCAGATGCCTATCGCAGCCAGCAATCTGCCAATGATCCAATCAGCCAGCATTTAAGCTATCTTGAAACGATTTCTCCCTATCAATTGTTGAAAGAAAAGCAGGGGGGTAAGGAACCTGTCATGCATGATTTAGCTATTGCTGAAACATTGATGACGCAGCTAGATCTAACTCCGGGTGTTGTCAATGTCTTATTGGAATATGTGCTTGGCAACAATGATCATACATTGAATCGTAGCTATTGTGAAACCATTGGCGCAAGCTGGAGTCGTAAACATCTTCATACAGCCAAAGAAGCTTATGAGGCGATCATGGGCTATGAACGCAGTGTTAAAGGTGAAACGCCAAAACAGTCATCACCAGCTCAAAATATCCAGGAGCGTGTCAATGATGATGACTTTATGAAACTTATTGAAGAATTGAAAGGTGAGACATCATGATAAAGATTGATCAGGAGATAGAGCTTGATGATATTTCAGAAATCAAGAAGAAAAGCTTACAGGAACTTATTACCAATCCAACTATTGCCAAGTTTGTCAAAGACAATCATTTAACCTATCAGCATCTTTCTGATTATTGGGCAGAACTGCTTGGTTTTGATGAAGATATGAAAGAATGTGCTATTTGTACTGGTCTAGCTTATTGTCCTAAGGTCTCCAAGGGCTTATGTAAGACGCTCGTCTTTGACGGCAATGCAATTTCTACAACGCTTTCTTATTGTCGCTTTGGTGAAGAGAAACGTGAAGAAAATAGTCTTTTAAGACATTTTGTCTACAATAATATGTCAAACAAGATGGCTCTTATTCAGTTAAATAAAACAAGCTTTGTAACGGATGCAACGCATTTATCAGAGAATATGAAAGTAGCTATTAAAGCTATCGTTAATTACCGTAAACATCCAAGTGCTAAAGGCATTTATCTTTCGGGTAAAAGCGGAAGTGGCAAGACAGTATTGTTAGCTAGCTTGATGAATGCCTTGGCACGTCAAGGAAAGGATGTAGGCATTATGAATATGTCCACATTCCTTTATGAAATGAAGGCTAGCTTTAATAATTATGAGCAGGATGAAAGCTATCTGAACCAGGTCATCAATATACCTTACTTGTTGATAGATGGACTTGGAGATGAGAATGTAACAGCCTGGAGCAGGGATGAAATTCTTGGCACTATTCTTAATTATCGTGCGATTAATGAACTGCCAACCTTCTTCACTTCAACCTTCTCACTTGATCAGTTAGCCCAGGCCTATACCTGCACGAAGGCAAGTGATAAAGCTGATGCGTTAAGAAGAGAACGTATCGCTGATAAGATTAGCAGCATGGTCAATGCTTATGCCCTATAAAAAAATCACTACATTGTAGTGATTTTTTTAGTCCATGATTTTCTTGTAGATTGCTTCAAGATCAACATTTTGTGAGCGATCAGTAAAGTGAATCTTAATGCCTTCATTTTCTTCATATCGAGGGATGATATGAATGTGGAAATGATGTACTGTCTGACCAGCAACTTCATTGGCATTAGAGAGAATATTGCAGCCCTTAGCACCCATTTTTTTCACAATCTTGTTGGCAAGATTCTTGGCAACAACACTCATATGCATCAATACATCATCATCCACTTCTAGAATAGAAGCATAATGTTTTTTAGGAATGACAAGTGTATGACCATCAGTGACCTGTGATAAATCTAAGAAGGCCATGCATACATCATCCTCATAAACAACCTTACCAGGAATCTCTTTATTCGCAATTTTACAGAAAATACAATTTTGATCCATTTTTTTCCATCCTCCTGTATTTATTCTACTCCTTTTTGATATAATGGGAAAGCTTAAGGTAGGTAGAGACATGGATGAAATCACATTATACATATATGATTCACAAGATTATGAAATTAAACGGGTTGTGAGTTATATTGGGCTCAATTTAGAGAAGCATCAGCTGACAATTGAATATGGCTATCAATCACCTAATGGGTTAAGTGATATTCATGTTGAAAGTGTGTCTATTTCAAGTCACTTTAGTTTGAGTGAGCTTTATGATCTGATGCTTTCTTATTGGGAAGATGTGTCATTTGATGACTTGCTTTATAATGATCGTTTGATGGATTATTTTCTTGAAGAAAAGGATGAAGGACATTTAAGTGAGATTGATGAGCTTTTTCAGGAGATGATTGATGAAGATCGTGATGTTTATGATGAAGATGATGTGATTTTATTGGCTGTCGATTATTCCAACTATGGACAGTTCTTAAAGGCCAGAGCACTTTATGAGAAGGCTGAAGAGTGTTATCAAAATGCTGCTGATCTTCTTAGTGAAGTTGTCAAAGAGAATGATGATGATATCAATCGTCATAATGTCACGAGTGCCCTTGAACAGCTTGCCGATATCTTGTTTATTGAGGAGAAGGATGAAGAAGCGCTCAAAGCTTATCAAGATCTCTTTTCACAAATCTCCGCATGTGAAGAAGATTATCGCTATGGTCATGTCTTGGAACGGATTGCCTTGATTTATCATCGTCTTGATGATGACAGTCGTTCTTTGTTTTTTCATAAAGCAGAGTTAGCGGTATATCGTAAATTGTGGCTTGAAGAAAAGAGTGATGATAATCAATATGCCCTGGCTATTGGTTTAAGACAGATTGCTTTAAGAATCATGCATTTAAATATGAATAAACAGGAAGCACTCGATATGTTTGAAGAGAGTTATCAATATCTTTGTGGGCTACCTGAACATCTCGTTCATGATGATCTTATTGTGGCGATTGAATATAAGGGTGATGCCTCTCTTGTTTTAGAAGACTATCAACAAGCTATTCAATATTATTGTAAGGTGGAAGAAATGATTATTGAAGATGATTGTAAAGATCAAAGTATTGATAATCTCTTTTCTAAAAGCATTATTCATAAGAAATTAGGACGTTGTTATGAAAAGCTCAATGACAAAAATAAAGCTATGTCCTATTTTCAAGAAGCCTTAGAAGAAGTTAGTCAGGTGGCAAAGAATAGAGGAGAATATCATGATTATTCAGAAAAAGGTATTGCCTTGATGAATATTGGCTGGCATTATTTCAATCATGAAAACTATGATCTTGCCTACCAGTACTTCTATGACGATCTTCTCTTACGCATACAAATCAACAATCGCTATCATACCATTGCTTCAGCCTATAGCCTTTCTTTGGCTATGCGTCATATGGGCTATGTGGAAGAAGCATTGGGCCATCTTGAAAGCGCACGTGATTATTTAAAAGAATGCTTGCTGATAAGTCAGCAGTATCGCAAGAAGGACAAAGAATCAAGAGAATACTATTATTATGTTTCTTTAAAAGATTATGCCCATATTCTTTATGTTTTAGAAGAATATCAGGAAGCCTATGAGGACTTTAAGGAAGTTGAAGAGTATTTGAAAAGTGGCAAGATCACTTATGTCCATGAATATACATTGAATTTTGAAAGTATTAAAGAAATGCAGGATTGTGAGGAAAAATGTAATGGAATATATTAAAGGAATAGAAACGGATGCAATTATTAAAGAAGGATATGAAATAGAGCCTACATGCATTAGAGCCAATGTTTCAGCCAATAAAATGCTTTCGGTTATACAACATTTCTTAGAAATGAATGGTGAGGAAAATTATGACTTTACGCTTTATGTTTCTTTAGAACACTATCATTTATCAGGTATGTATAAAGCGATGCTTCTTGCCATGTTTGAACATATGGAAGATGTATTAGTTAATGATGGCATGTCTACATTCGCAATTACGGCTGCCAATGGTGATGTGCTGACAAAAGATCTCTATAATGAAATGCATGTGACAAGTTCTAAGATTGTTAAAAAATATAAGAAAATCTTTGAGAAAGAAAATATCAAAAGACATGATGACTTAGCATTCTTAAAAGATCAAGAATTACCTATAACATCAAAGCGCTATGTGATGGAAGATGGAACGGATATCTATGCCGTTGTTGGAGCCTTAAAGATGCTTGGAATGAAATAAGAGGAAACTTCCTAACTATTTTTTAAACAATTCCTGTTTTTCTATTTTTGAAGAAACAGATTGGGTAAAATAGTATTAGGAGGTTTTTTATATGGAAAAGAAAACATATGTCCCTTGGGACTTATTACAACATTTTATGACGGATGCATTTATTCATGCAGGTGTACCTGAAGATGATGCCAAAATATGTACGGATGTACTTTTGGAAAGTGATCGCAGAGGCATTGAAAGCCATGGCTGTAATCGCTTCAAGCCAATCTATCTTGATCGTATTGAGGCAGGCATTCAGAATCCTGTTACAAATTATGAAGTTGTCAAAGATACACCAACAACACTTGTAGCAGATGCTCATAATGGTATGGGAATGGTGGCAAGCTATAAGTGTATGACATCACTTATCGAAAAGGCTAAGAACTATGGCATGGCGATGGGGGCTATTCGTGATTCAACACACTATGGTATTGCTGGTTACTGGGCAAGCATGGCAAGTAGTAAAGGCATGATTGGTATTTGCGGCACAAATGCACGTCCCTCTATTGCACCAACTTTTGGCGTAGAAAATATGCTTGGGACAAATCCATTGACATTTGCTATTCCAACGGATGAAGATTTTGATTTTATTCTTGATTGTGCGACATCCATCTATCAAAGAGGCAAGATTGAAGTCTATGCAAGAATTGATAAAGATGTACCAGCAGGGGTTGTCATTGGCGCAAATGGAGAAAGCAAGATAAATGCGAAAGAGATTCTTGAAGATCTCGTTAAAGGCGAAGCAGCGCTTGCTCCACTAGGTGGTATTGGCGAGGATCTTGCGGGTTATAAGGGATATGGCTATGCCACAGTTGTTGAAATGCTTTCAAGTGGACTTTCAGCCGCTAACTTCATGAAGGCTTTATCAGGTAAAGATGAACATGGCAACAAGAAACCAATCGAACTAGGACATTTCTTTATTGTCATTAATCCTGAATTCTTCATGGGTGAAGAAACATTAAGAAAGACGACAGGAGAAATCTGTCGTCAGCTAAGAGCTAGTAAGAAAGCACCAGGTGCAACACGCATCTATACAGCTGGTGAAAAGGAATATCTGGCCTATATGGAACGCAAGGATAAAGGTGTGCCACTAGGTATTAGTGTACAGAAAGAATTCCTTGATATCAGAGATCGTTATCATCTTGATTATCATTTCCCATTTGAGGATGAGTAAGCAGCTTGATAAATTCCATCGCACTTGCACTTAAGCTTTTACGCTTTAAGTAGGCATAGCCAATCTGTCGTGGGGCAATCTCTCTCGCAAGCTTGAGCTCATAGATTTCATGACGCTCTAGCTCTTGTGCTGAAAATTCTTTAATAATGCAGGAAATACCAAGATTATATTTCGCAAAAAGAACAAGCAGGGCATAGGCACCTAGTTCCATGGCTGGCTTCAACAGGACACCATTGGTGGAGAAAATATGATCGATATAATGTCTTGAATTGCTTAATCGTTCCAACATAATTAATTCCTGGCTGGCAATCTCTTCATAGCTATAAATATGATCATCTTGATGACCGGTCACAAAGATATCATGAACATCAAGACAGGGCTTAATGGTTAGAGCCTCATCAAATAAGGGCATATTCACAAAAGCTAAATCAATTGTACCATTCTTAACCATCTTGATTGTTTCTAGACTTGTCCCATTGACCACCTTAAGGCTGATATTGGGATAAAGCTTGCGAAAATGCACAATATAATTTAATAAATAATGTTCACATAAAGCATCACCTGCACCAATCGTCAATGAGCCACTTTTAAGCTCCTTGAAGCTTGTCAGCTTGTTTTCCGCTGATGATATCAGTGTTAATGCTTCAGCGATATTCTTGTGCATCATTTCTCCTTCAGGTGTCAGAATGACCCCTTTAGAAAGCCTGATAAATAGCTTAACATCCAATTCCTTCTCGAGGCTGTTGATTGCCTGTGAAACAGCGGATTGGGAGATGTAGAGATGATGGGCTGCTTTAGAAAAAGAGAGGGTTGTTGCTGCCTCATTAAAGATACGGTATTGTTCAAGCTTAGTATTCATGATATTAGTCCTCCTAATATCTAGTATTATATTTATTAATTTTACTTATATCAACAAGCATATTATAATAAATATGTCATGAAGTCATATATGACAAGAAAGGATGAAATTTATGGCAGGAGTTGTAGTAGTAGGTAGCCAATGGGGCGATGAAGGTAAGGGAAAGGTAACCGATTATCTTGCGCAACAGGCTGATTTAGTTGTGAGATATTCAGGCGGTAATAATGCTGGTCACACAATTGTCTATGATGGAAAGAAGTTCGCATTAAGACTTATTCCTTCAGGTATCTTCACAACAGGTGAAGTTGTCATGGGCAATGGCATGGTCATTAATCCAAAGGCTTTACTAGAAGAAATCAAATACTTAAATGATGCAGGCATTAATACGGATAAGATTCATATTTCCGATCGTGCACAGGTCTTACTTCCATATCATATTGAAATTGATGCCATGGAAGAAGCATTACGTGGTGATGCAGCTATTGGCACAACAGGTCGTGGAATCGGTCCATGTTATGTAGATAAATATGATCGTGTTGGTATTCGTATGGGTGACTTCATTAATGAAGAACGTTTTAATAAGAAACTCCATCAGGTCATTAGCTTTAAGAAAAAGCTTTATCCTGATTTAAAAGCTGATGCCGATCAGATCTTTGAAGAATATAAAGAATATGCAAAGGTCATTAAGCCTTATGTCTGTGATACAGGCGAATTCTTAGATGAAGCTTTTGAAGCAAACAAGAAAGTGCTCTTTGAAGGTGCACAGGGAACAATGTTGGATATTGACTATGGTACATATCCATATGTCACTTCATCAAACCCAGGTGCCAATGGTGTAAGTTCGGGGGCTTCTATTGGTCCATTATATCTTGATGATGTTGTGGGTATTGTCAAAGCTTATACAACACGTGTTGGTGCTGGTGCCTTCCCTACAGAACTTGATGGCGATCTCGCTCATCAGATTCGTGAAGCAGGTCATGAATATGGCACAGTCACAAAACGTCCAAGACGTGTCGGCTGGTTTGATGCCGTTGTCGTTAACCAGAGCAGACGTATGTCTTCTCTAACAGGTATTTCATTAATGTTGCTGGATGTATTAACAGGCATCCCTACACTTAAACTCTGCTATGCTTATAAACTAGATGGCAAGGAGATTCATTCCTTACCAGCATGTGTAGAAGACTTAGAAAGAGTAGAACCACTCTATATTGAACTTCCAGGCTGGAGTGAAGATATCTCACATGTTACTTCATTTGAAGAATTACCAGTGAATGCTCAGAACTATATTGATAAGATTTCTGAGTTAGTACATTGTCCAATTGATATGTTCTCAGTTGGTCCTGATCGTAAGCAGACAATTGTCTTACGTAATGTCTTTGAAGATAAGAAGTAATTCTTTCTATATGTCATATTTTGTATTATATTATGAGGTATAAAATAAAGGAAAAGGAGAAATGCATGAAGAACGAATTAATGATTGTTATTGACTTTGGTGGTCAATATAATCAGCTCGTTGCACGACGTGTACGTGAGAATCAGGTTTATTGTGAAATCTATTCCTATAAAACGGATATTGAAAAGATTAAAGCAATGCATCCTAAGGGAATTATCCTGACAGGTGGGCCTGATAGCTGCTATGTTGAAGGTGCTGCAACTTATAGTAAAGAGCTCTTCAATTTAGGTATTCCAGTTCTTGGCTTATGTTATGGAGCACAGCTTATGCAGCACTTGCTTGGAGGCAAGGTAGAAAGAGCTGACTTTAGAGAATATGGCAAGACAGATGTCCATTTTGATACAACAAGTCCATTATTTAAAGATTTAAAAGAAAACTCAGTCGTTTGGATGAGTCACTTTGACTATATTAGCCAATTAGGTCCAAACTTCAAGAGTATTGCCCATTCTGAAAACTGTCCTGTTGCCGCATTTGAGTCAACAGATGATCGCCAGCTTTATGGCATACAGTTCCATCCAGAAGTTCTACATACTGAACAGGGTACTGATATGATCAGAAACTTTGTCGTTAATGTATGTCACTTTTCACAAGACTGGATCATGGCTGATTTCGTTGATGAACAGATCAAGGCTATTAGAGAAAAGGTTGGTAATGGTAAGGTTCTATGTGCCCTTTCAGGAGGCGTAGATTCTTCTGTTGCGGCTGTTCTTCTTTCTAAGGCAGTAGGTAAACAGCTAACATGTGTATTTGTCGACCATGGACTACTTAGAAAGAATGAAGGCGATGAAGTAGAGGCAGTCTTTGGACCAGAAGGACCTTATGACTTGAACTTTATTCGTGTAGATGCTGCTTCTCGTTATTTTGAAAAGCTTAAGGGTGTTATAGAACCTGAAAGAAAGCGTAAGATTATTGGTGAAGAGTTTATTCGTGTCTTTGAAGAAGAAGCCAAGAAAATTGGTACAGTTGACTTCTTGGTTCAGGGAACAATTTATCCTGATGTTGTTGAATCAGGATTAGGTGGAGAATCAGCTGTCATCAAGTCTCATCATAATGTTGGTGGATTACCAGATTATGTAGACTTTAAAGAAATCGTTGAACCATTACGCAACTTATTCAAAGATGAAGTACGTAAGGTTGGTCTAGAACTTGGTATTCCAGAATACTTAGTCTTCAGACAGCCATTCCCAGGTCCAGGCTTGGGCATTCGTATCATTGGTGAAGTTACACCAGAAAAAGTACGTATTGTCCAGGATGCTGACGCTATTTATCGTGAAGAAATCGCTAAGGCTGGCTTAGATCGTTCCATCGGTCAGTACTTCGCAGCTCTTACAAATATGCGTTCAGTAGGTGTCATGGGTGATGAAAGAACATATGACTATGCGATTGCTTTGCGTGCTGTCAATACCATTGACTTTATGACTGCTGAAGCAGCCAATATTCCATTTGAAGTCTTAAGCACGGTTATGAGTCGTATAATCAATGAAGTACGTGGCGTAAACAGAGTCATGTATGACATTACTTCTAAACCACCAGGAACAATTGAATTCGAGTAGATTGAAAAATCGCGGAAAAGCCCATAAATAAAGCTTTGCGGGGCGTCGAAAAGACCAAATGGAGTTTAAAAATTATTTTTTTCTCTTGTTTATATTCCAGATTCACCTGCAAATTTCGTGAAATCAGTTATTCGCATAAAATAAAATTAGAGTAAATATGAAGAACAGTTTGTTTTGATTGAAGTGATTTTCGTCAAGGCAGACTGTTTTTTTGGGCGCTTTAAATAATCGTGGGGTTTGACGAATTTCGCTTTAAGAAATCGTGGGGTCTTAGCTGACAAATTTTAAATTCGCTTTAAAAAACTG
>NZ_KL370868.1:24982-46477 GCF_000702165.1 Sharpea azabuensis DSM 18934 | reverse complement strand
ATGCGAATGGAAGGGAATCAACATTCTTGAAGCGGAAGTATGCGTTGATCATATTCATATGCTGATTGAAATTCCGCCAAAGTATTCTGTATCTGGAATTATGGGATATTTGAAGGGCAAAAGTTCGCAAATGATTTTTGAAAGATGGGCTAATGCAAGATTCAAGTATCGGAACAGATCCTTCTGGTGCAGAGGATACTATGTCGATACGGTAGGAAAGAACACGAAGAAGATACAAGAGTATATAAGAAACCAGCTGGTGGAGGATAAGGAAATTGATCAGCTGGCAATGGACTTTGAAGATCCGTTTGCTGGATTCAAGGTAGAGAAAATTAAAGTGAAGAAATAAATGAACGGGCAGTTGGTAAAGCCGCACAACGTAAAACGCGGTTCACGCGTCTCTGGTAGGCGCAGGGCTATGCCCGAAACTGAAAAGCCACCAGCTAGGCTGGTGGATATTTACTGTAGAAAACCAATCAATCATAAATTTCAGTTAGCCATTTTCATTTACCCCTAAAAGTGTTAAAGTATTATAGTTAGGAGGTGGCTTGTGTGAATACACCAAACAAGTTATCTGTAGCGCGACTTATTTCCGTACCGCTCTTTATCATTATCTACTTATTCCCATTTGGGGATTTTGGTATTCACATACCAACATATAACATTTTATTTACACAAATATCAGTACTAGATACTGTTTGTTTCTTATTCTTTGTGGGAGCTTCACTCACTGATATGTTGGATGGACATATCGCAAGAAAGTACCATCTCATTACAACTTTCGGGAAATTCATTGACCCAATTGCCGATAAGGCGTTAGTCAATTCTTCAATGATTCTTCTTACCATGTCAGGCAGAATGAATATTGTCTTGTTACTGATTATGATTTTGCGTGATACATTTGTCGATGGGGTGCGCATGGTGGCCGCAGGAAATAATAAAGTCGTTGCCGCAAGCTATTGGGGTAAGGCTAAGACGATGACACAGATGATTGGTATTTCTCTCATCTTGTTGAATAATCCATTCTTTGCAGCACTTGGATTCCCATTGGATCAGATTCTTATGTACTTGGCAACATTCTTCTCGGTTGTATCGGGCATTAAATATATTATTGCCTGCAAAGACTATATCTTTAAATCTATGTAAGGGACCATAAGGTCCTTTTTTAGGTAAAGGAGTTTTGCATCTAGGTATATTTTTTGTTAGAATTGAGTAAAGGAAGGTGGATATGTGTGAAGTGCTTATTTATCATTAATCCTGTCTCTGGAACAAAGGTGATCCAGAAGAATCTTGACCGCATTATTGGAACATTGATTCTTGATACTGATGTATCAACAGTAGATACTTTCTATACAGAAAAAAAGAATGATGCCATGTATAAAGCGGCTTCATTAAAAGCCGGTGATTATGACTTTATTGTCTCAGTAGGTGGTGATGGGACGGTCAATGAAGTCTTAATGGGCCTCATTAACTCAAATAGCCACATACCTGTAGCCCTCATTCCTGCTGGTACAGTCAATGACTTTGCGAATTATCTCAAGCTTCCAACAACACCTCATGAATTTGCAAAAATGATCAAGAACTTCAAGACCATCAAAGCGGACGTTGGTCAGGAAGCGCATTCCGATATCTGTTTTGCGAATGTGCTTTCAGGCGGCATGTTTAGCGATATTGCCTTCATGGTCACAAAGGAACTCAAGAACACGTTTGGGCCATTAGCTTACTATGTTACTGGCATTAAAGAACTGCCTGCCCAGCTCGCCATGAATCTTCATCTCAAGGTGACTGCCGATCATGAATATTTTGAAGAAGATGCTTCGCTCTTCCTTATTACCAATTCCTCATCAGTAGGTGGCTTTAGGGACATTACGCCTTATGCCGATGTCAGTGATGGCAAGCTCGATCTCTTTATTATCAAGAAATGCAATGTCGCTGAATTGCTGAACCTGCTTAAAGATTATCGCTTCCAGATTCATACAAAGAACCCGATGATCCGCTATTGCCAGGCCAGTCATATTAAGATTGAATGCGATCAGGATATTGTCTATGACATTGACGGAGAAAAAGGAGAAGGTTTTCCTATCGAAGTGAACTGCTTAGCAGGACTTATTGATCTTATTGTGCCAGAGAAATAAAAAATAAGCATGAATCACTTCCATAAACCCTAATTTTTTGAGTATAATATAGATAATATGGAAATCAAACAAATAGATTTTATCAAAGACAATTTATTACCAAATTTTACACCCTATTACATCTATGCAATATATGAAGAAGGAAAACAAGTGGGGACACTTGTTTTTAGATTGGGTAGTGATCAACAGCATTACTATGATGGACATATTGCTTATACCATTGATGAAGACTATCGTGGCCATCATTATGCCTATCAGGCGTGCTTGTTGTTAAAAGGGGAGATCATTAAGCATGGCTATGACCATGTGCTTGTGACTTGTGATCCGGATAATATCGCAAGCAAGAAAACCATTCAGAAACTGAAAGGTAAGCTATTAGCTGTTGAGGAAGTGCCTAAGCGCTATAGAAAGATGTTTGCGCCAGGTGAAAATGTGAAAGAAATCTATCGATGGGAGCTGATGTCATGAAGTTGATCCATATTGCCGATTTGCATCTTGGCAAGATGCTGAAGCTTTATAACCTCTTACAACTACAAAAAGAGTGCCTCATCCAAATCGAAGAAGCAATGCGACAAGATGACATTGATGGTCTAATTATTGCTGGTGATGTTTATGACCGAGCCATTCCGCCTCAGGAAGCTGTCAACTTGTTGAATGCATTCCTGTCAACAATCATCAACGACCTGCATAAAAAGGTCTATATGATTTCTGGCAACCATGATTCAAGTGATCGTCTCAATTTCGCCTCTTCGATCTTAGAGGCAAGTGGACTCTTTATTGAAACACACTTACAAGAACAGATTGTTTATCATGAAGAAGATGACGTACGTATCTATATGTTGCCTTTTATAAGACCAATCGATATCAGACGTCTCTATCCTGAATGTCCTCATACAAACTACAATGATGCCTTTGCCTACTATCTAAGTAAACAACAACCCCTAGATCACAACTATCGCAACATTCTCATAACCCATCAGTTTGTCGGCTTTCATGCCCTTACAAGTGAAAGTGAGCAAAGCTTATCAGTTGGCAATGTTGAAGTGATTGATCCAGGCTTGTTTGAAGACTTTGACTATGTTGCTCTTGGACATTTACATGCCCCACAATATGTGCATCAGGAAAAGATCAGATATTCGGGTTCATTACTGAAATACTCCTTTGATGAAGTTAAGCAGAAGAAGGGCTATGTCATTATTGATACAAAGGACATGAGCTTTGAGCTTGTGCCATTTAAGAATAGTCAGGATGTTGTGATTCTTAAAGATAGCTTTGAAAATCTCAATGATCCCACTTGCTATCAGGATTATCGCAATGACCTGATAGCGATTGAGCTGACAGATACAAGCATCATTCCTCATGCCATTGAACAATTACGTCTTCTCTTTCCCCATGTCCTGCAGCTGACGTATCCAGCTTTAATGGGGCAGGAAGTCAACGATATTCATCATATGGATAAAATCAGGCATACGAGTCTTGTAGAACTCTATGAAGACTTCTATCAACAATCAACAGGCACAACCCTTGATGAAGCTTCATTGAAGATCATTGGGGAGCTGCTAGAAGGGGGTGAGATTGATGAAGCCTCTTAAATTAGAAATGCAGGCTTTCTCAACCTATCTTGAGCGTACTGTCGTAGATTTTGAAAGACTCAATCAGGCAGGCTTATACCTGATCTCAGGTGATACAGGAGCTGGTAAGACAACGCTCTTTGATGCAATTTGTTTTGCCCTCTATGGGGAAGCCTCGGGCAGCAATCGCTCCAGCGATGTTTTTCGTTCTGAATATGCGCCGAATGATATTCCAACAATTGTCGAACTGACTTTTATGGTGGGTGGTCATGACTATTTTGTCCATAGGGAAATGGCTTATTATTCAAGTGGTAAGCCTAAGCCTAGTAATGATTATCTTATGGTTGAAGATAAGCTGACAAAGGGCAAGAAAGAAGTCACTCATGCCATCAAGGAGCTGCTTGGTGTTGACGCGACCCAGTTCAAGCAGATTGTCATGCTTGCCCAGGGAGAATTCTCTAGACTGCTTTATGCATCAAGCAATGATCGTGTAAAGATCTTCCGCAATATCTTCCATACAAAGAATCTGCAGGAGCTAGAAGATAAGCTTAAGAATAAGGACCGTGAGCTTGAAGGCGCCGTCAGCAAGAAGAAAACCGAACTGGATACCTTGCTTGCATCCCTATCCTTCAATACCCAGGAAGCTTATAATAGTGAATCATTGACGCTTATCAAAGAGCATCTAGATAAGATGCTTGTTGAGCTAAGTAAGCAGGGGGAACAAAGAGAAAAGCAGGCAATAAGCTATAAAGAAAAACAGGATCATTATTTCTCTTTAAAGCAGGACAATGAACGCATTGACCAGCTTGAAAAGCTAAAAAAAGAACAAGCGGAACTCTTAGAACACCAACAAGACATAATATCAAAGAGCACAACAATCTCACACATCAACAAAGCCTTGGAAATCCTGCCTATGGAAAAAGAATGCCAGAGTCTTAGTGATAATGTTGAAAAGCTGAGTGTCGAAGAGAAGATGCTTAAAGCGACAAAAGCACAGCTTAACGAGGATGAAAAGCAGTATCAGACGCGCCTTATCAAGCAGGATGAACTCAAGAAACAAAGTGAACAACTCCATGATACGCTCATTCAGGCAAAAAGAGCGATGAGCATGCTTGAGGCTTTAAAGGAAAGTCAGGATGCCATCCTCTTGCATACCAAGTCGATTAAACAGCTTGAAGAAGACTATCAGGTGTTAGAAGAAGATATCGCTCAAAAAGAAAAACGGATTGCCCGTGACAATAAGTCAGTTGCCGAGCTGCCGGATTTCATAGTTGCCCTTCATCAAAATGAGGAGCAGGTTAATCAGTATAATGATCGTAAAAACAAGATTCATGAATTATCTGATCTGTTTGATCATTATAATAATAAGGTTGAAAATTACTATGAAGCCCATCAGCTCTATTTAAAAACACTGACAAGCTATTCAGAACTAGAAGCTTACTTGAACAAGCAATATGCATTGCGCATGCAGGCTAATTATGGTGTTATTGCCGCAAGCTTAAAAGAAGGTGAGCCTTGTCCAGTCTGTGGGGCGATACATCATCCCCATCTTGCCAAGCGCGTTGATGATGTCTTAAGTGATGAAAAGCTCGCTGCATTAGAGAAGAAAGTCACTTCTTCTAAACGTGATGTCGATTTGAAGTTTGATGAAGCTAATGAAAAGAAGAATGCCATCTTACTTACAAAGCAGGAAATCAAGCGTCTAAAAGATGAACTGAAGATTGCTGAAGAACTTGATAAAGATGTCTTTATTCGCTTGCTGTCAGATATTACACAGAAGAAGGATGAAGCTGGCAAGAGCTATCAAGAAAGCTATACGCATATTGAATATCTCAAGAAGCTAAGTAGCTCAGTGGCTATGTCGCAAAAAGTACTGGACTCTTCAAAAGCTAAACTGCTTGCGATGGAGAAGAAGATATTGAGCTTAAAGAGTGCTATCGAAGTTGCCAAGACTTCCATTGCAACTATAAAGCAACAATATCCTGATATCGAAAGTTACTCTAAGGAACATCTCATCACTCTTGAAGCAGACTATGCGCAAATACAGCAGGATATTAAGGCAATCACGACCATGGGTGAAAAACTCAAGCGTGATCAGGCCATCTATGAAACAAAGCAGCAAGCAAATAGCATAAACTTAAAAGCCGCCAAAGAGACATATGATATAAAGAAGCAGGCCTTTGATCAATCTCTTAATGAACGCTTTGATAGCTATGAAAACTATCAAATTTCTAAGAATCAACAAGACTTGCTTGAAAAAATGAAGCAAGAAGTAGATGATTATCATATGCATCTTAAAACAATCCAAAAACAGCTTGAAGATAATGAAAAGCTTGTCAAAGGGAAAAAGAAGGTTGATCTTTCTGCCCTTGAGAAAGAGCTGCATGAACAAGAATTATCCAACAAAGAAATGGATGAGCGCTATTATGCATTGAAGAATAGTTATGAGAGTGCGAACAATATCTATAAGAAGATGATCAAGATAGAAAAAGATAATGCCCGCTTACTGAAAGACTATCAGCTCTATCACAATCTCATGATTGCGACAACAGGCAAGAACAATGCCAACAAGATATCCTTTGAACGCTTTGTTTTGGCAAGCTATTTTGAAAATATCATTTCTTTTGCGAATATTGAGCTTTCAATGTTGACAAGCGGACGCTATGAATTTAAAAGACGACAGGAAGCAAAAGGTAATGGTGGACAGGGATTGGATTTAGAGATACTTGATTATGAATCAGGAACATATCGTGATGTGAAATCCTTATCGGGTGGTGAATCCTTTAAGGCGTCATTAGCCCTGGCTTTAGGACTATCAACAATGATTCAGAATTATACAGGTGGCATTGAGCTCAATACCCTCTTTATTGATGAGGGATTTGGGACACTTGATGATGAGTCGTTGAGTCAGGCGATTGATGTATTAATGAAATTAAGGGAAACTGACAAGGTCATTGGGATTATATCCCATGTTGGTGAACTTAAGAATAGAATAGAAAGTGGAATAATTGTAAGAAAAGGAGAAAGGGGCAGTCAGCTGACTGTTACCGCATGAGACAAATGAAGAGATTAAGAGAATTACCAGATTTTAGAGATCCAGAAGCAGTCGTAGAAGAAAAGGAAGACAGCGTTACACATCTTCCTTTAATCGAAATCAGATATGGCGCAAGAGACGAAGATGGCCAGCAGGTTTCACCAGAAGCAGCAGATAACTATGGTGTCTGGATGGGCTTGTTGGATGAAAACAGCTATTATGAAATCTATCATAAGCGTGCCAGCTATGAAGGTGGAGAAGTCATTGTTGATGAAATTGAGGAAGTCCATACAAATATCAATAAACGTAATGAGCTTGTCAATAAGTCAACAGAACTCTCAACAAGCACATCATGGGGAGAAACAGCCCATGCCTATAAGGAATTAATGGATGAATGGAAGTCATTAAGAAACTTCAACCTTCCATACCAGCAAAAAATCTGGGAATTCTTTAAGACACCAATGGATGAATTCTATGCAGCCTTAGAAGAAAACCATGCCAATGTCAAAGCTGTTAAGGAAAACCTAGTGGACCAGGCAAGAGCAATGTTGGAAGCAGAAGACCTTGATCAGGCTACAAAAGCTATCAAGGACTTACAGAAACAGTGGAAAGAAGCTGGCTCAGCAGGCCATGAAACAGATGAAGAATTATGGAAATCATTCAGAGAAGCATGTGATGCCTTCTTCGACAAGAAGCATGAACAGTGGGCAAATACAGTCCTGCCTGCACAAGAAGAAGCTAAGGCAAAGAAAGAAGCTTTAATTGAAGAAGCTATTCAGGTGGCTAATCTTGAGAACTTCAAAGAAGGCAGTGCTGCTTTTAGAAGCCTGATGGCAAGATGGAAAGAAGCAGGCTATGCCGGCAAGGTTGATCAGAAGCTCTGGGATGAATTCAATGCCCATCAGCAATACTTCTACAACAAGAAAAAAGCTTACTATGATAACATCAACAAAGAACTAGATGAACACTATGAAGCGAAGAAGGCTTTAGTTGAAGAAGCAAAGAGCATTCTCTCTAAAGCTGAATATGATCATGATTTCTCTTATGAACGCACAAATCGTATGAAAGAAATCAATAAGGAATGGAAGACAATTGGTGCTGCCGGAAGAGAAAGAGAACAGGAATTGTGGCATAAGCTTAGAGAAATAATGGATCGTTATTTTGAAATTGCTCGTGAATATCATATCTTGAAGAATATTGGGTAGAAGAAAAAGTCGATGGAATTCCACCGACTTTCTTTTACTTTTTGAAGTAAAATGCGTATAATAAACGAGTATATTAGAGAGGAAAGATAATATGGCAAAGAATTTCAAAAATGATGCAATTACATCAAGAGATGTAAACTTCGCACAATGGTATACAGATATCTGCCGTAAAGCAGAATTAATGGATTACTCCAATGTGAAAGGTTTCATCATTTACTTACCATATGGTTTTGCCATGTGGGAACAAATCAAGAACTTCATGGACAGACGTTTTAAGGAAACTGGGCATTCCAATGTCTATATGCCGATGTTGATTCCAGAATCATTATTACAAAAAGAAAAGGATCACGTAGAAGGCTTTGCGCCTGAATGTGCTGTTGTCACTAGAGGGGGCACAAATGAACTAGAAGATCCACTCATCATCAGACCAACATCAGAAACACTCTTCTCAGAACTTTACGCTAAGCAGGTTAAGAGCTATAGAGATCTTCCTAAATTATATAATCAATGGTGTTCAGTAGTTCGCTGGGAAAAGACAACAAGACCATTCTTAAGAGGCTCTGAGTTCTTATGGCAGGAAGGCCATACAGTCCATGCGACAGAAGAAGAAGCCCGCGAAGAAACATTAAGAATGCGTGATATCTATGTCGAAACATGCCGTGACTTACTGGCGATTCCACTCATTACTGGACGTAAGACAGAAAAAGAAAAGTTTGCCGGTGCCGAAGAGACATATACAATTGAAGCCTTGATGCATGATGGCAAGGTGCTCCAGTCAGGTACATCGCACTACTTTGGCCAGGGCTTTGCGAAAGCCTTCGATATCAAGTTCTTAGACAAAGATAATAAACAGAAATATATCTACCAGACATCATGGGGTGCATCAACAAGATTACTTGGTGCTATTATCATGGTTCACGGTGATGACAACGGCCTTGTTCTGCCACCAAGAGTTGCTCCAACACAGGTCGTCATTGTCCCAATCCAGTCACAAAAACCAGGTGTTCTTGATAAGGCTTATGAAGTCAAAGCACAGCTTGAAAAAGCCGGCATTCGTGTCAGTGTTGATGATTCAGATAAATCACCAGGATTCAAGTTTGCGGAAGCTGAAATGAAAGGCATTCCTGTACGTATTGAATTAGGACCACGTGATATTGAGGCAGGTCATTGTGTGATTGCTAAACGTAACGATGGCACAAAGACAACCGTTGACCTCAACGATGAATTAGCCAACACAGTCCTTAAGACAATGGATACAATCCATGAAGAAATGTATGCCAAGGCACAAGAACATCTAAGAACACATATCACCGAAACAAACGATTACAGTCAGTTTGGTGAAATCCTGGATACAAAAGGTGGCTACATCAAGACAAACTGGTGTGGTGATCAGGAATGTGAGCTTAAAGTCAAAGAAGATTATCAGGCTACATCAAGATGTTATGAGCCAGATGAAGCAAGCGATGACGCTGTATGTCCATGCTGTGGAAAGAAAGCTAAACATATTATTTATTATGCAAGAGCATACTAATAGTGGGGTGAAAACCTCACTTTTTCTATATATTCTTAATCAATGTGTTAATAATACAAATCAAAAAAGCAAAATATTGATGTGACATTGGTGTTACGTATATTGGGTATACTAAATATAGCAAGTAATGACTTTCATTTAGTTCCGGAATATATGAGATATGAATTCTATTACAAAAATCAAAAGGGGAGGGAAAGAACACTAGGTATTCTTAAATCATGGCATGCAAGATATCTAGACGTATGATGGCATGCGGAAAAACAAGTTGATCGGATATGATCAATAATAAAGGGGGCATCAATGAGAAAATTATTTAAGATTTTTTTAAGGTTTGCCTTTGTTGAATAATTGTTTTTCAAAAATACAAAGGAAAGAAGGGAAATATATGAAAAAACGTTTTCATTTGATTATTGCAGTATTTCTCATCTTGTCAATGGTATTTGGTTCAGGACTCGTGCATAAACATGCTTATGCCGAAGACGCACAAACGGCTGCTCCAATAAGTAATCAGGAAGTGCAAGAAACACAAGAAACACCAGCAGCTGAAGAACAAGCACAAGTACCGACACAAAAAGTTGAGAATCAAACTGAGTCTTCATCAAATGAGAAGGCGCTACTATCACAAACGATTCAAGCAACAATTTACACTTCAAGTACTTATAGGGAAAAGCTAACAGGTGATAAGACAAGCATTACATTAAAAGGAAAACTTCCTGAAAATGCAGTCGTCAAAGCTTATCCTGTAAAGCTAGAAAATGATGCATTCAAACAAAAGAATGTACTAGCTGCGTATGATATTACAATCTTTGATGCTCAGGGAAATGAATTTGAACCTGATAGTGCTCATCCTATTGAAGTAACTATTGATAGTAATTCGATTAAAGAAAAGAAAGATAGCTCACGTCTTAATATCTATCACATGGATAATGCGAAAGCTAAGCCAGAAGCTGTCAATGTCAAATCAGTAGGTACTGAAAAGGTTATCTTTGAAGCAAAGAAGTTCTCAATCTATGTTGTTGCTGATGACGCAACAACTGCAGCAGAAATGGGTACATCACTTCAGATTGATAACTACGTTGCACTTGAACCTGGAGGCAGTGCAACTGTGAATATGAAGTTCACACATAATCTGAGATATATTAGAAATATTAGAACAGAAATTACTAATACCGATGGTATTACTGTAACATCTACCATAGAAGAAGGTAATGGAACAATTACAATAAATGCTGGGGAAAAAACAGGAAATGCCAGTTTTACAGTAAAAGTTTCTTATGAGTATGGGCGACCAGGTGTTTTTGGTAGTGTTAAATGGTATTCTTACACTGAACAACCTAAAACAGTCTATGTAAGTATTCTTCCTAAAGCAACGGTTGATTCAACACATCAAGGTAATATTACATATTCAAAGACAGCTGATAAGACTAAAAGTCGTACTGCTTTAGGTGATCCAATCTATAACTTGAATCTGTCATTTACGGGCCAAAAGAGCAACTTTGTTGAAAAACAAAGAGTCAATGTTGTATTTATCGTAGATACATCATACAGTATGAGTGAAGAAAGTAATGGAAGTGAAGACCGTATACAGGCGGCCAAAGATGCTATTAATGCTTTTGAAAAGATTGCTGGTCCAAAGAGTAGTACTAATCCAAATGGGCTCGATATTGATGCACGATATGCATTGGTAAGATTCTCAGGTGGCAATGGGTATGGTGATGAAGCATATAATGATGCAACTATTCTTCAAGGATGGAGTTCTTCTGTAGATACAAGCAAATTAAATGCAGATGGTGGTACTAACTACGAAGCAGGTCTTCTTGCAGCTAATAACTTATTGAAGAATGATCATACAAATTCGACAAAGTTAGTCATTTTCCTTACTGATGGTGTACCAACTTTTTATTATAACAACTCAGGTAAGACAACTGGTGATGGTAGTTCATATGATTCGAATGCATTATCACATGCGAAGACTGCAGTTGAAAGTTTAAAACTCAAATCCTCAGATTATTTCTACGCGATTGGTTGTGGTACAGCTGACGAAAATGTTTTAGGTGAACTCTCAAAAGTTGCAAAATGCAAGAAAGGGGTTATCGTAAAAGCTGATGCCAGTGAATTAAGTAATGTATTCAAGGAAATAGCGGCTGGTACAACAACAGTTGATATCAATAAAGTTACAATTACTGATGAGCTTAGCAGCAATGTTGATCTTGTTGATGCAAATAAGATTAAAGTGAAATATCGAAATGCAGATGGTACTGGTAGTGATGCGGATGATACAGCTAATTGGGAAATAGCTGTTGAAGGTAAAAAAGTTATTGCTACACGTAAGAGTTCTGCAAGCACTATTGATCCTAAGAAGAAATACGTATTAACGATTCCAGTAAGTGCTTCAGAAAGCGCTAAAGCGGACTTTGTAGCAAAGGGTACATATCCAAATAAGGCAGATGTCGAAACAGGTACATATGCAGGTATGGATGGGTATTATTCTAATACAAACGCTACAGTAAAATATACGAATAGTAAGGGTGAGTCAGAAACGTTAACTTATCCAAAACCTGTTATCCGTGTCTATAGAATGCAGATCCATAAGACATTTAGTGGCATTGATCTTTCTTCAAAGCTCAAAGAAAAAGGAAAGATGGCATTTAAAGTTGAAGGTCCTACTGGTATTCCTTCTATGACAAAAGATTTCAGTACTTTTGGAAATGATAATGCTCTTACATTCAGTGTTCCTGATGCTGGGTCATACAAAGTCTATGAAACTGTTACAGATATTCCAGGTTATCATTTAGTCACAAAGCCAACTGAACAGACTGTTACTGTTCCTGATGGCGCAACCCCAACAGGTTCTGCAAATGTTACATTTGATAACAAATATCAAAGAAGAATAAAAGTCAATAAAGAAGACTATGATACACATGACAAACTAGCTCTTGATGTTACATTTGACGGTGCAAATAGTCAGACTGTGACAACTTCTAAGACAGAAGACAAGTATGTAAACTTGGATATTGGCACTTACAATGTTACAGAAAGTAAATTAAGTAAGTATGAAAACAGTATTGGTAATGGCCTTACTTTAACAGTTGCGAAAGATGGTACTGTAAGCTTAGCAGGAGATAACGTTCAATATGCTGAATTCAAGGATCAGACATTGACACTCAAGAATAAGCAATTAATGAAAGTATTAGTCAAGAAAACTGTTGAAGGTAACATGGGTGATACTGATAAGGAGTTCCAATTCACTTATACGATTAAGAGAGATGGCGATGAAGTAAAGAATGGCACATTTACTCTAAAACATAATGGTGAATGGAAACTTGGTTATGACGGTGAAAATTATAATGGTGACCTTAAGTACGGTGATGTTGTAGAAATCACTGAAACTGATGGGAATAAAGATGGTTACCAGACTTCTTATGTTGTTGGTAATGGTCAAAGTAAAGATGGTACAGCTGCAACAATTGCTTCACTAACAAGTGATGATGAAGTTACATTTACGAATACAAGAGGTGCTATTGCTCCTACAAGCATGGTAACAAATAGTATTCCATTTATTGTTGCTATTGTATTTGGTTTATTATTGGCTATAAAAATTAAAAAAAATATAGAATCTAAAGAATAAGGGAAGGTATGAATTATGAACAAACAGTTATTTAGAAAATCAATGACATCTTTTGCAGTAGCAGGTACAATGCTATTCTCTGCAGCTGCTCCAGCATTTGCTGCTGACACAACTACTAAAGATCCACTTAAACCTACATTTAAAAAGGTTGTTGATGTTCAGGATGTCGATACTTATCAGCCTGCAGAAACATTTAAATTCACTGTTAAAGGCGTTGATCCTACTGAAAATGAAACTAGAAATGGTATGAAAGTTTCAACAGGTACAGGAACAATTACAGCTAAAGATGTTACAACTGATACTGCTAAAAATGGTAATCAGACTTATACTAGTGCATTTGATTTATCACAGTTAACATTTACACAGCCAGGTATTTACAAATATGAAGTAAAAGAAACTAGTGGCACTAATAAAGATATGACTTATGATGTATCAACTCGTTATCTTTATGTATTCGTAAAGAGAGAAAATGGAAATGTGAAAGTATATGATTCTGAATTAGTTCAGGACGCTACAAAGAGTGATACATTCACTAATAAATATGGTGTCGATAATGAATTCAAAGACTTAACAATCAAAAAGGAAGTCACTGGCGTAATGGGTGACACACAGAAAGATTGGAACTTTGATTTAACTCTTACTTCAGGATCTGGCAGAAGCACTTATGTCGTAAAACAGGGTAATGAAACAAAGACTCTTACAAGCGGTCAGACATATGAATTTACTTTGAAGAGTGGCGAAAGCATCAAGGTTGAAAACTTATCAACTACTGATACATATACAGTAACTGAAGATGAATCAGGTCAGGATAACTATGTAACAACTGGTGAAGTAAAAGAAGCTAAGAATATGGCTGATGAAGATGTAACAGAAACAATCACTAATAAGAGAGATGAAGTTACTCCTACTGGTATTATGATGATGTATGGTCCATATGCATTAATGGTTGCTTTAGCTGGTGCTTTAGGATTATTCGTTGCTAAAAAACATAGAGCTGAAGAAGAATAATTGCTTTTATCAATAAGTTGTATGGATGTCTAAGACATCCATACAATTCTCAACGTATTCTATGTTTTCAAGGAATGGAGGATTATAATGAAACTAAAAAGAATATTATCATTAATAACTGCAGTTTCACTATTTGCATTGCTTTCTATTCCGACAAGAGTATTAGCCCTTGATTCACAGACAAGCGCTAAAATTCCCGCTACAGTTTACATGAATGCCGAAATGCCTAAAGGTACTGAATTTGAAGTAAAATTAAGTGCTTTGGATAAAGAGACCCCTTTACCTAGTGTCACGGCATTAAAAGCTGTTGCTTCAGGAAAGACTCAAGAAAAACTTACTTTCGGTGATATTACATACTCAAAGCCTGGCGTTTATTACTATTCTTTAGCTGAGACTAAAGGTAATGTAAAAGATGTGACTTATGATTCGACACAATATACAGTAATGGTGAGTGTTGAAAATCAGTTTGATGAAAATGGTGGCTGGTTAGGCTTGAAAACTGCTGTTTCAGGCTGGAAGGGAACTTTAAATGACAAGGTTGCTCCATCCGCAAAGCCAAGTGAATTTGCCTTCGATAATAACTACAAGGCACCTCAAAAAGTCATCACAAAGGTAACACATTATACAAAAACTGGTGATAGTACTCCAATTATGTTCTGGTTATCGATGTTATTGATTGCTGGATTGATTTGTGTAATTTTATTTATCGTTGGTGGGAAACGTCGTGTAGAATAATGAAAGAAAGTATATCCGGATGCTTGCATCAAGGATATACTTTTTCTATACAGTTTATATTTTTAAAACAATTGACTTTGAAAAATTCAATTGTTGGATGCTAGACTTCTATATAGAAAAACCTAGAAAATAGATTAGATACATTGAGAAAAAGCTTACTTGAATGATGAAATATAATGTATCTTTTAGAGGTTATTTTTGATAAAGACAGTAAAGCTAGGGGTAATTATTTCAAAGAATACAATACGGATTTGAAATAATGAGAATGAAGAAAATATTAAAGTGAATAATTTTCATATTTTGCTTCAAAATGGTATACTAGAGACAAGGCAACACAAGTAGTCTGATTAATCTTAAACATGGACATAGTTAATATAAGCTGATGACTAAATATTGAAAATAATTGTATGATATTAGTAAGTTTGTAAAAGGATTTACTTCTATTCTGCTTATTATAGGAGGGGTTGTTTGATGGACGAAATCGCAAAGAAGCTAAAAAAACTAAAGTTTAAGAGAAATATCATTGGTGGCGTGAATGAAAGAGATGTGTGGAAGAAACTGGATGAGTTACAGATTGATTATCGCCATGCCTTTGAGATGCAGGAAAATAAATATCAAGCAATCATTGATGCAAAAGATGAAATGATTGAAGAGTTATTAAAGAAACTAGGTTAAGACATTGAAAAAGAAGAAGAATCTACCAAAAAAGCTTTCACATATCATTGACACATATGGCAAAGATTCACCAGAATATGTGATTTATAAAAAAAGAAAACGTCTCAGAGATATTAGTGATATTAAGGAATTTTTAGAGAGATTAGTTGGTTTAGTCATATTATTATTTGTATTATTTGGATTGATTTTTGGCTTGAATATAGTAAGTAATGATGATATGAAGCCCCGCCTGTCGAGTGGAGATATTATGCTTTATTATCGTCTTAATGATCGTTATCAGAATGATGATGTAATCGTATTAAAGAAGGATCAGACTTATGTAGGTAGAATAATAGCTCAGGGCGGAGATACTGTTGACTTGAATACGCTAGGAAACTTGAAGGTCAATGGTAATACCATTGTGGAACCAAACATATTTACACCAACGAAGCCTTACCAGAATGGAGCGAAATTCCCTATAAAGCTAAAGAAGGATGAAGTGTTTGTCCTATGTGACAATCGTGAAGGATCGAAAGATAGCCGTTATTATGGGGCTGTTGAGCTTTCTGAAGTAAAAGGAAAGGTTATTGGTGTACTAAGGAGGAATTCAATCTAATGGATGCAATGTATTTGGATCGTTCTGCTCATGCTGCACGAATAGGGAATAAGCTTATTAATATTATTTTGTCCATCCTGATGATTATATTATTGCTTTATGGTGGATTTTCACTCTATAGTAACTATCAAATCAACCATAATGCGCTTGGAGGAAACTATCTTAAATATAAACCGCAAAACAATGCTGAAGGTTTAGCAGCCTTAATGATGAAAAACAAGGATGTACGTGCTTGGTTAACTATTGATCATACACATATTGATTATCCTGTTGTTCAGGGACATTATGATTATGAATACTTAAATAAGGATGTCTTTGGCGATTATACTTTATCAGGATCCATCTTTATGAGTACTACAAACAATCCGCATTTCCAAGATCCCTATACTCTTATTTATGGGCATCATATGGAAGCTGGTGCGATGTTTGGTGACATCGATAAATTTCTAGATCGGTCTTTCTTTGAAAAGAATACAAAAGGTAAGCTATATACATTGGATCATGTCTATAAGATTACTATTTTCGCATGTGTATCCTGTGATGCATATGATAGCCATTTTTATAGTCAGGAAGCACAGGTGACAAAAAACTTACCAGCTTTTGAACACTATATCCAGAGTAAGTCTGTCAATTATCGTGCTATGAATCTCAAAAATGGTGATCGCATTATTGGTTTATCAACATGTGCTGATACAAAGACAAATGGTCGTTATATTCTATTTGGAAAACTTGATTGAAATGAAAGTGTGGGTTGATATATGAAATATTATATTCGTGAAAAGCTCATTTCCTTACATCATAGATTCTATGTCTACGATGAAGATGGTCATCAGGCCTATGAAATCTCTAGCAGGATGATTTCCATCGGTGACAAGACAACGCTCTATGACATGAAGGGTGGCAAGCATGCCTATATAGAACAGCGCATATTACACTTAATGCCTCACTATGATATCTATTTAGAAGATCATCTTGCATGTTCTATTAATAAGAAAATCAGGCTCTTAAAGAATGATTATGGCTTAAGTAATGGCTATCGTGTTGATGGAAATATTCTTGCTTTGAACTTTACTATCATTGATTCTCATGGCAAGAAGATGGGCAGTATTAAAAGAAAGCTTATTTCTATTGGTGATCGCTATGAGATCACGATCTTTGATCATCAGCAGGAACTGCTTGCCCTGGCAATCCTGATTGCCATTGCGAATGATGTCAATCGTGCACAAAGAAACAACTAATGGGGATCTTCCCCATTTTTGTTTGTCTTGATATCATATAGGTTGACGGATGCTCTTTCTTCGACTATTGTAGATAGGAGTTGAAGTATGAATAGGGAGGTAGTTATGAGTACGATACTATATACAGTGCATCCTGGTGGCGTTTATATGAACTTGAAGAATGTTTCACGAGAAGAGCTAAAGAGTGGCATTAAGGTCTATGTCAATGCGACAAATAGATGTCCATGTCATTGTTCATTCTGTGAAAGACAGATCAAGAAGATGGATGACACAAACTCTTTATGGCTCAAAGAAGAGCCCACACTAGAAGAAATACTTGATGAATTCAAGAAGTATGATCTCAATGACTTTTTAGAAGTTGTTTTCTGTGGTTATGGTGAACCAACCAATAGGATTGACGATCTTTTAAAGGTTGCTGATGAAATCAAGAAAAAACGCCCAGATCTTCCTATTCGCATCAATACAATAGGTCTTGGCAATCTTCTCAACAATCGTGATATTGTACCGGAGATGGCAGGACGTATAGACACAGTCTCTATTTCCCTCAACACACCTTCTAAAGAAGAATTCTATAAAATCACGCGCAGTGACTTTGGCCCTGATTCCCAGGACTATATCAAAGCCTTTGCCTTGGAATGCAAACAATATATTCCACATGTTGTCATGAGCGTTGTTGATCATGTCATCAGTGATGAGGAAATAGAAAAGTGTCAGAAAATTTGTGATGACTTAGGCGTAACATTGAGAGTGCGCCCATATGAGGGGTAATAATTATGCAGTACATGACAAGCGAAGAACGCTTAATCAAGCTTGATAAAATGACAAATACAAGGGACCTTGGTGGCTATGAAACACAGGAAGGACGCTATACAAAAGCCCATCACTTCATCCGTGCCTCTTCCCCAGCCAATGCCACAAAAGAAGATCTTCAAAAACTATATGATTATGGCGTCAGAGTGACAATTGACTTAAGAAGTGATTTTGAAAAACAGGTCCAGCCATCACCATTTAAACACTATGATGGCATTGAAAACCATGAAGTTAATATCATGGGCAGTGAAGTCGTTAAGGTTGTTCCTGAAGAAGTAAGAGAATATCGTGATCTTGGCGGTGTCTATATCTTCATGCTGGAAGCTCATAAAGCAGGCATCAAGAAAGTCTTTGACATCTTTCTCAATCATCCTTATGAAGCGGTATTATTCCATTGTTCAGCAGGAAAGGACAGAACCGGTGTGATTGCCGCATTATTATTAGATCTAGCTGGCTGTCATGAACATGATATCGTGAAAGACTATTCTGAATCCTATGCCTACAATCTTGGCATGATTGACAAGCTAGAAGAAATCATGGACGAAGAAAATCAGAAATATCTTGCCTCATCACCACGCTATATGCTGATCCTGCTGGATTACTTAAGAGAACACTATGGCTCAGCCTATGGCTATCTGCTCGATATTGGCTTTAGTGAAGAAGAAGCGAATGATATTAAAGAAGCTTTCTTAATTTAGTGAGTAAAATGCATCTCCTATGACTATACATATATAGGAGGTGTTTTTTCATGAACGAAAAACAAGAAATCATTAGAATCATCAAACAATATCATCAGGCAATCAATTACCTCCACTATGAATCCCTTTGCTATATCCCCGCCACCACCCATCTCATTAAGGATGGTCCTAGAAGTCAAGGATGCTATATGAGTCATCAGCTAGAAAAGAAGATGAGAGCGGAGAGATGTATTCAGGTTATTGAAGAGGCAAAGAATCATATTGGCGAAGAATTCTATTTTATTATTGAACAGGATTTCATCAAACATAGTGATAAGTACTGGTATTTGGAGTATTATTCTAAGGCGACCTATTATCGTAAGAAGAAAGCAGCCATGCAGGCTTTTTTAGCCTACATGAGCCTCTTTCTTGAGTTTTATGATGAATAGTTTATAATTAGTGATGTAAAGGAGTAAGAGTATTATGGATTATTTTGATAAGATTAAAGAGGGGTTAGCTGATAAGCTTAAAGGCAAAGAACTTACAATGGATTCTGAATTCAAGGCCCTAGGCATTGATTCATTGGATTTAGTTGATTTAGTATTCCAGCTAGAAGAAGAACTCAATACACAATTTGAAGATGAAGAACTTATGCAGATCAAGACAGTAAGAGATTTATGTCAGTTAATTGATAAGAAAGTCAAGTAGCCTATAGCCTATGCTATAGGTTTTCTTTTTTTGAAACAAGAATGTCCTAACATCCTTTTCATGATAGGATGAAGAAAAGGAGAAAGAGTATGAGTGAAAAGAAAATTTTATTTTTAGATGTTGATGGCACATTAATTGATTATGAAGCCAAATTACCACTATCGGCTGAAAAAGCAGTCAATATGGCAAGAGAAAATGGCCATCTTGTCTATATCTGTACAGGATGTTCGAAAGCAGAAATCCTGCAGCGTGATTTCCGTACAATGCAGCTAGATGGCATGATTGGTGCGAATGGCGGCTATGTGGAAGACAATGGCGAAGTGCTTCTTCATCAAAGCATCAGCTTAGAAGATGTGAGACATATTGTTGACTGGTGTAATCAAAGACATATTGGCTTCTATCTCGAAGCTAATTCAGGGATGTATATCAACGACTACTTCCTAACCGATGGACCAGAAGCCATGGCTAAATATGTCCTAGGCAAAGGCAAGAAGATTGAAGACATTGAAGCCTTCAAGTCCAACAGTGTCAACCAGTATATCTATTTACCAACAGAACAGCTCTATCGTGATGATGTCAATAAAGTATCCTTTGTCCTTCATAGCTATCAGGACCACTTGGATAGTATCAAGGAATTTCCTGATTTAATTGCCAATACATGGGGTGGCAAAGATGAACAGGCTCTCTTTGGTGATTTAGGACCAAAGGGCATCACAAAAAGACATGCCATCGAAGTATTGCTGAATCATTTAAAGATGGATGCAAGTGACGCTATTGCTTTTGGTGATGCTAAAATTGACTTATCGATGTTTGAATGCTGTGGCTATAATGTCGCGATGGGTAATGGCGGCAAGGAAATCAAGGAAGCAGCTGACTACATTACAACTGATGTCAATGATGATGGTTTATATAATGCCTTCAAATATTTAAAACTCATTTAATACATATAAATATTTCCTATAACAAGCATTAAGATTTAAGTATTTTTCTATATCCGACTAAAGTGATAGGATAAGAATCACCAGGAGGATTACATTATGTCAATTACATATGATAGAAAAACACCCCATAGATTTGATGTTGTGGGTTCATACTTAAGACCAGAATATTTAAAGGAAGCACGTAAAAACTATAAAGCAGGAAAGATCAGTGAAGAGGAATTACATAAGGTAGAAGATGAGGCTATCACTGACCTCATCCATAAACAGAAAGAAGCCGGCTTAGGCGTCTTGACCGATGGTGAATTTAGAAGAGAGACATGGCATTTAGACTTCATGTGGGCATTTGAAGGTGTTGGTCACCAGCCTACAACAACAGGCTTGCCATTTGCCGGTGAAGATGCCATGATTGATGATACATATCTAACAGGCAAGCTAGGCTATAAGCATCATCCTTTTGTTGATCATTTTAAGTTTGTTCAGTCATTTGAAGATGACAAGACTGTTGCCAAGCAGACCATCCCCGCTCCAGCCCAGTTCTTAGAACAATTTGAAATGCCTTTTGCCTTAGAGAATACATTGAAGTATTATGATAACCTGGATGACTTCCATGAAGATGTTATTAAGGTTTATCGTGCCTTTATCAATGAACTCTACGCAGCAGGATGCCGTAACTTACAGCTAGATGACTGCTCATGGGGACTCTTAGTGGATCCACGAGGACCACAGTTCTTCAATACAGATCAGGCTGGCTTAGATAAGATCAAACAGGAATTCCTAGATATCAATAATGCTGTTATTGATAATCAACCAAGTGACCTTACAATCACAACCCATGTCTGTCGTGGTAACTTCCATTCGACTTATGCTGCTAGTGGGGGATATGATGATGTCGCAAGCTTCCTATTTGAAAAGGAAAATGTGGATGCCTATTTCTTAGAATTTGATGATGCAAGAAGTGGTGGCTTTGAACCACTCAAATATGTCTCTGGTGATAAGAAGGTTGT
>NZ_KL370868.1:0-24867 GCF_000702165.1 Sharpea azabuensis DSM 18934 | reverse complement strand
TGCCTCATGTGAGATTGGTAATAAGCTTACAGAACATGAACAATGGAAGAAAATCCAGCTTGTCAAGCTTGTCGCCCAAGAAGTCTGGGGATAATGCATACATGACCTTTAGCTCTTAAGAGTTAGAGGTCTTTTTTGCATGTAAATAAAAAAACTCCCGATTGTCTAGGGCCATTCAAGTTTCAACAGAGAAATAAAGAAAGTGGCCTCGTATTATAATAGTACTGCGGCTATCAACTGCAATACAGAATAAGAGGACACTTTCATGTCATATAATAATGAATTACACAGTTTATCAAATTGTAAATATCATATGCTTTTGTACTAAATGTATTTTATGAAGCTCATATCAAAGAAATTGTATAGTTTTAAGACAACTATGTGAATGGAAGGGCATCAACATTCTTGAAGTAGAAGCGTGTGATGATCATGGGTATTTGTTGATTGAATTCTAGCAAAGTATTCTGTTTTGGGAATAATGGAGATTGAATTGGTTCAAGGTCGAGAAAATGGAAGTGAAGAAATAAATGAACAATCAGTTGGTGTAGCTGCACAACCTAAAACGCGGTTTATACATCTTGGGTAGGCCGCAACTGGAAAGCCACCGGCTAAGCCGATGGATATTTATTTTGTCATAGCCCTAACAATTTACCCTTTAGGTAAATGGATAACGTTGACATTTATAGCAATTAAGGATACAATATATTTACCTCAAAGGTAAACTCACGAAAGAGGTGACGAATTGGAAATTACATATAAGTCTCGCAAGATTGAAAAGGTGTGTACAATCGCAAGCGAGGCAGAAAAGAAGTACGGTCTAGAAATGGCCGAAAAAATCCATCAGCGTATAGATGAAATAGATGCATCCGATACTATTGAAGAGATGGTTCAATTCCATATTGGAAGATGTCATCCATTAAAAGGAAATCGCAAAGGTCAATACGCAATGGATTTAGTTCATCCCTATCGACTGGTTTTTGAGAAAATAGGGAATAAAATTCAAATTGCAAAGGTAATGGAAATTGTTGATTATCATTAAATTTCCGTTTCATCTAAGGAGGTATTACGATGGTGAAAAGTCGCAGTTTTATTGCAACACCACCGGGAGCAACTATTAAAGAGCAGTTGCTTGATAGAGGACTTAGCCAGAAAGAATTTGCAGTACGCATGGGTATGTCCGAGAAACATATTAGCAGATTAATCAATGGCGAAGTTCAGTTGACTCCTGATGTTGCTGTTCGTTTAGAAATGGTATTAGGTATTCCTGCTAAGTTTTGGAATAGACTAGAAGCCACTTATCGTGAAAAACTTGTAAAAGCAAACGCTGAAAATGACATGGATGCTGATAAGGAACTTGCAAAAAAACTACCTTATCGTGAAATGTCTAAAAATGGTTGGGTTCCTGAGACAAGAGATACAACCGAAAAGGTTATTTATCTTAGAAAATATTTTGAAGTTGTAAACCTTGAGATTATTAAGAATATGCAATTGTCAAAAATAGCATGTCGTAGATTGGCTGAAACAGAAAAAAGTAATCTTGCTCTATTGGCATGGGCACAGAAAGCTAAGTTGGAAGCTCGTACTATTGAGACTTCATTGATTGATTTAAAAACGCTTAAGAACAGTTTATTAGAAATAAGAAGCATGACTACAATGAATCCTTCTGAATTCTGCCCAAAGTTGATTGAGCTATTATCCAACTGTGGCATTGCACTTGTATTTCTTCCTCACATTGGAGGCTCCTTCCTGCATGGTGCAACTTTCTACGACGGAAACAAAATAGTTGTTGGCTTAACAGTTCGCGGCAAAGATGCAGATAAATTCTGGTTTAGCCTATTCCATGAGCTTGGTCATATTTTGCTTGGCCACATCAATCAGCCAAATGGAACAACAGAAGAAGATGAAGATGCCGCTGACAGCTTTGCAAGAGAAATACTCATTCCTACAGAAGAATTCAAGGCATTTACTGCTCAAAATGATTTTTCAAAAGAAGCTATTTGTGCCTTTGCTCAAGAAAAACACATTCTTTGTGGAATTGTTGTGGGACGTCTGCAAAAGGAAGGCTTCATAAACTATAATCGCTTTAATGATTTAAAGACCAAATATATATTATCAGCGTAAATATCGGATGTAAGAAGTGGTGGCTTTGAACCACTCAAATATGTCTCTGGTGATAAGAAGGTTGTTCTAGGCTTAGTTACGACAAAATCACCATTACTTGAAAAGAAAGAAGATATTATTGCCCGTATTCATGAAGCCAGCAAGTATGTTCCATTGGATCGTCTCTATCTCTCTCCACAATGTGGCTTTGCCTCATGTGAGATTGGTAATAAGCTTACAGAACATGAACAATGGAAGAAAATCCAGCTTGTCAAGCTTGTCGCCCAAGAAGTCTGGGGATAATATATTTAGATCTATAGCTAAATAGCTGTAGGTCTTTTTTCAAATTCAGAAAGAATAATGAAAGCGAATACATCATGTGATAATATCCTGATAGGAAGATATGAAGGGAGAATATTATTAAACTCAAACAAACACTTTTGGCAGGCTCATTATCACTTGCCATGATTCTATCGCTTTCAACGGTTGCTTCTGCTTCAAACAAGTTCAATTTTGAACAGAATACAGCCACAGACAACACCTATGGCTATGTCGATAGCGAAGTCGATCAATTTAAAACCTATACGACATATGTCAAAGGCAAAAGCCTGGATACAAAGCTCTATAAGCCTGTTAGTGGTGATACACTTGTCGTTGTATTCCATGGAAATGGAGAAGGTGGCGTAGAAGGCAAAACCAACAACTATACACAACTTGCCGGTAACAGACTGGCTGTAACTTATACAGAAAAGGAAATCCAGGAAAAATTCAAAGGGGCTTATGTTCTCTCATTCCAGGCTCCTGAAGACTGGTACCATGATCATACTGCTGAAGCAAAGCAGGTTATTGATCAGGCATGCAAAGAATTTGGTATTAAGCAGAAGTTCGTTTCTGGCTTATCTGCAGGTGGTCTGATGAGCGAAAGAATGCTTAGCACTTATCCTGATTTTTTTGATGGCGCTTTATTCTCATGTGCAGCAATTGCCAAAAATGGCACTTATGTCGAAGGACTTGGTGGTGACTACACACTTGATTATTCATCAATGACGGATGAAAACACTTTGCCCGATGACTTAGACAAGCCAGAAGATGGATCTAAGCATAATCAGACACTCAAGCTACAAAGACCAGCGGACTTCAATGCATATCTTAGCAACTACAATACATGGCTTGACAAGATTGCCCAAAGCAAGACACCATTATTCATGGTACATGCCCAAAATGATAATACGATTGCTTCATCATGGACAAAGTATGCCTATAAATACATAAGTACTCAACGTCAGCAGCTAGAAAACAACACACCAACATATTATCAGATCATTGATGATACAAACTATGATACAACAACATCATGGAGTCAGCACTGGTCATGGATAAAAATGTTGAATAATGATGTTACAGATAGTACAAACACAATCAAAACAATTGATTTCATTACATCATTGTCTACATCCAAGAATACATATCAAGAAAAAGAAACATCATTACCATTAGCCGGTAAGAGTGATCAAGAGAATACTTTTAAATTCAATCTTGTTGCCAAGGTCAAAGATGATGGTGAAAAAGTCACAACAGCCATTATTGATTTAGCTGGCAAGAAACTCAAAGATACAAATCTTGATGCGAAAATGTTTAAAGTAACAGCCTATGCAACTGATGCTACGGGCATTGCAAGCTCACAGAGTGCTAATTATGGTAATCTTATTCAATATACAGCTGATAAGCCTGAAGAAATTGCGGTTGAAAAGGCTGAAGTTGACAGTCAAGGCAATATCGTCTTAACACTCGCTAATGAAGGTGTCCTCAACTATACAGCTCCATCTTCAAGAAACCTTCCAATGATCATGCACTATGCGATTGCACCAATGACATTGGCATTTGTCGAAGAAGAAAACCCAGCACCTGTTACACCAGCAAAAGAAAAACAACAAACTCCAGATACGAAGAAAACACCTGCAAAGGCACAGACTGTCAAACCTAAAGCTCAAGCTAAAACGAAGACAAAAGTTGTCAAGAGCGGAGATAGCACAACAATCCTTCCATATGTTGGCATTGCTGTTGTGGCCTTAGTTGTCATCATCCTGCTTCTTACAAAGAAAAAGAAAAACCAATAAGAAAAAAGAGAATTCTATCATTTGATAGGATTCCCTTTTATTTTAAATATCTATTTTTTGACTAAGAAATTCCAAATTGAACTTACCGATGAAGAAGGTTCAAGACGGGTGATTTCGCTTAAGAATCTTAAGCCACTGCCACCAAGATTGTTTTGCGTGGCAAGCTCTGAAAGAGCAATCTTTGTTTCTAAGAGAACTCTGTTGTAGTCTTTATTCGCATTAAGATCGTTGTAGCCTTTTTCAATGATGTTACGAACACCTGGAATAAGTGTCTGATCTTCTAATGTCTTTTTGAAGAAGGATTTCATCTCTTCATGTCTGCTCATAAGATCTCACTTCCTTTTTACAACGTATTGTATCACGTCTATAAGAAATGTGTTAGAAAGAATTTCTAAAGTTTTATGTAAACTTAAGTGAAGCGAAGGATTGTGCTAGAATAGAGACATGGGGTGATTTTTATGGACCAATATATTATGGCTTTGGATTCAGGAACGACATCCAATCGCTGTATACTTTTCAATCATAAGGGTGAGATTGTTTCAGTAGCACAAAGACCATTTACCCAGATCTATCCACAGCCAGGCTGGGTTGAACATGATGCCAATGAAATATGGGCAACGCAGCTGTCTGTCGCTGTTGAAGCTATGCAGAAAATCAACTGCACTGCTAAACAGATCAAGGCCATTGGCATAACGAACCAGCGTGAAACAACAATCGTCTGGGATAAGCATACGGGAGAACCTATCTATAATGCCATCGTCTGGCAATGCCGCCGCAGTGCCGAGTATTGCGATATGTTGAAAGAGAAGGGCTTAACTGAACTCTTTAAAGAAAAGACAGGACTCTTGCTTGATGCCTACTTCTCCGCTACAAAGCTTCATTGGATTTTGGAAAATGTCGAAGGGGCAAGAGAAAAGGCGGAAAAAGGAGACTTGCTGTTTGGAACGGTGGACACTTGGCTGATCTGGAAACTGACAAAAGGCAAAGTACATGCCACTGATTACAGCAATGCTTCAAGAACGTTGATGTTCAATATTCATACATTAAAATGGGATGATGATATTCTAGAGATTCTCGATATCCCGTTAAGCATGCTTCCAGAAGTCCAGCCTTCAAGTTATATCTATGGTGAAGCGGACAATGAATTTCTTGGCAGCAGTATTCCCATTGCCGGTGTTGCCGGAGACCAGCAGTCCGCCCTCTTTGGCCAGAACTGTTTTCATGAAGGTGATGTCAAGAATACCTATGGTACAGGTGGCTTCCTGTTAATGAATACAGGCAAAAAGCCTGTTCAAAGCAAAAATGGCCTTGTCACAACGATTGCCTGGGGGATTGGTGATGAAATCACCTATGCCCTAGAAGGTTCAGTCTTTGTCGCTGGGGCGGCTATCCAGTGGCTAAGAGATGAAATGCGTTTGATCGATAGTTCGGATGACTCAGAATATATGGCCAACAAAGTGCCTGATACAAATGGATGCTATGTCGTGCCAGCTTTTACCGGGCTTGGTGCACCCTATTGGGATCCTTATGCAAGAGGTACGATTGTCGGCATAACCCGCGGTGTCAACAAATATCATATCATTCGTGCCACACTCCAGTCATTAGCCCTGCAGGCAAATGATGTCATCAGAGCGATGGAAAAGGACAGCGGCATTGAATTATCACAATTAAGAGTTGATGGCGGGGCAAGCGCCAACAATCTTCTTTGTCAGATGCAGTCAGACTTTTCCCTAGCACCAGTCATTCGCCCAAAATGCGTAGAAACAACAGCCATGGGTGCAGCCTATCTCGCTGGACTGGCAAGTGGTTACTGGCAAAGTTTAGAAGAGATTTCAAAGAACTATCAGGTTGACATGACTTTTAATAGCCAAATGAATCTTGATGAACGTAGAGCAGAAATTCATAACTGGCATAAAGCTGTCAAAAGAAGCCTTCGCTTTGCGATTGATGATTAAAAGAGCAGGATGAATAAAATCCTGCTCTCTTTTTAGTTTTCATGTGATGAATTATAGAATTGCTGGATAGGAGAAGGCAAGTTATGTGGAATCAAAGCATTAATATGGTCTTCATTCCCATCCTGCATAGCCTGATCATAATACCAGCACTTAAATGCCAACATATCAAGGGTCTTTTGGAGCTGCTGCATCTCTTTTTCTACAGCCTTTCTTCTCTCTTCAAATAGAGCTTTACGCTTTTCATAAGTTGAAGGACCTTCAGAACACCATTCCATGAACTGTTTAATCTCTTTGATTTCAAGACCTGACTTCTTTAAACATTCAATCACTCTGATAGCTTCAATTTCATTATCACTAAATTTACGGATACCTGATACACGCTGCATATTAGGGAATAAACCTTCTTTATCATAATAACGCAATGTAGATACAGGCAAATCAAACATCTTTGAGACTTCACCAATCGAATACATAAAAATCCCCCATTAATACTTGACTTAAAGTTAACTTTATGTTCTACAATGACAGTGTACTATGAAATAAGCAGAAATGCAAAGGAGGCAATCAATGTTTAAGAAAGAAGCATTAAAATTAACCCAAGAATGGGATAAGACATTTGATAAGAGTGATCTTGTAGATCATGAAAAAGTAACATTTGTGAATCATTTTGGAATCACTTTAGCAGCTGATCTTTATACACCTAAAAGTAAAGAAGACAAGATGAAAGCTCTTGTTGTATGTGGTCCTTTTGGGGCTGTGAAAGAGCAGGCTTCAGGACTCTATGCCCAGACGATGGCTGAAAGAGGCTTTGTTACAATGGCCTTTGATCCATCATTTACCGGTGAATCAGGAGGTAATGCTCGTGATGTTTATTCCCTTGATATCAATACTGAAGACTTTCAGGCAGCCATCGATTTTATCAGCCAGCTAAACTTTGTAGATAAAGAAAAGATTGGGATTATTGGTATTTGTGGATGGGGGTGTATTGCCTTAAATGCAGCTGCCAATGATCCACGTATTAAAGCAACAGCAGCCATCACAATGTATGATATGCCACGTGTTGGTGCCTGGGGCTATTTTGATGAAGGCAGTGCTGATGCCCGTTATGAAACAAAAAAGACAATAGCTTCACTACGTACAAAAGAGTACTTAAGTGACACATTAGAAAAAGCTGGAGGATGCTTAGAATATCCTGCACCTGATGATGTTCCGGACTTCGTCAAACAATATAGTGCCTACTATAAGACAAAACGTGGCTATCATCCTCGCTCAGTGAATTCCAATGCCGGCTGGGTCCTACAGTCAACAACAGGCTGGATGAACAATGCCATTCTGACTCATCCTGAAGACTTAAGAAATGCCGTACTTATTGTTCATGGAGAAAAAGCCCATAGCCGCTATATGGGAGAAGACACATTTAAGAAGCTGCAAGGTGACAACAAGGAATTATTGATTGTCGAAAATGCCACACATACAGACTTATATGATGGTGGTGAACATCATTATATTCCTTTTGACAAGATTAATGCTTTCTTCAACCAGTACTTAGTTGATGAAAAGAAATAAAATATCAATATGAAAAGACCAAACTATTAGGTTTGGTTCTTTTTGTTTTTACAACAACATTCATAGAGAGAGGAGTTTGGTAGAGTGGAATAAGGAAAGAGGTATAAAGAAATGAAGAAGAATGTGAAGAATAATGTTTACTGGATAGGCTATATGGATTGGGACTTGCAGACCTTCCATGGGGATGATTATACCATACATCATGGCAGCTCCCAGAATGCCTATTTGATTCAAGAAGAGAAAACAGTCTTGATGGATACGGTATGGGCACCCCATCAGTTTGAATTCATTGAAAACCTACAATCAGAAATAGATTTAAATACAATCGACTATATTGTTGTGAATCATGGCGAGAATGATCATTCAGGAAGTCTTCCTGCTTTAATGAAGCTTATTCCTGATACACCTATTTACTGCACAGCTAATGCGGTTAAATCATTGGAAGGACAATATGGTAAGCAGGGATGGAATTTCCATGTTGTCCATACGGGTGATAGCTTGGATATTGGTCATGGCAAGAAACTGATATTTGTGGAAATGACATTCTTGCATTGGCCTGATTCCATGGCTACCTACTTAACGCAAGATAATATCCTATTCTCGATGGATGCCTTTGGACAACATATTGCCGTAGAAGGGCTATTTGAAGATCAAGCCAATCAAGAACAAATCTTCAATGAAGCGATGCGCTATTATGCGAATATTGTTGCTCCATTTTCACCATTGGTGACTAAGAAGGTTAAGGAAATTGTAGCGATGGATCTTCCAATTGATATGATTGCTCCAAGTCATGGTGCAATCTGGAGAGAAAATCCTTTAAAGATTGTTGAAGCTTATGCATCTTGGGCTAATCGTTATCAAGAAGATCAAATCACTGTTGTCTATGGCACTGAGTGGCATGGGACAGAGAAGCTTGCTTATGCGCTTGCGAAAGAAATCCATAAACAGTCACCCCAGACTGTTGTAAAGGTCTTTAATGTGGATCATACAGAAAAAGATGATATTGTTTTTGAAATCTTTAAATCAAAAGCGATTGCTGTCGGTTCACCAACAATCCTTAATGGCATCTTGGCAAGTATGGCAGGCTTTCTCTATTACTTGAAATCACTCAAATATAAAGGAAAGAAGGCTGCTGTCTTTGGATGCTATGGCTGGAGTGGTGAAGGCAATAAAGTGCTTCGTGAAATGCTGGAAAAAGCAGGATTTGATGTCATAAGTGATGAAATCAAATCTTCATTCAATCCCGAAAAAGAAGAATATGATCAGATACCACAACTTGTCAAAACATTATTAGACTAAAAAAGGCCACTCTGGCCTTTTATACTAGTATTCCTAACATGATACAAAATTGTGACAAAGTATTAATGCATTGTTCTTTCCAGTTCGCCTTGGCATCATGGCTATCCTGATGCTTACCAAGATAACCAAGATAAATAAGACCGGCCATACCAATCAGAAAGAACAGGTATGAAGGGAACTTTGTGATATGGGCAATGATGGCTGTTACTGACCATTTTGTATGATCAATAAACAAAGCTAATAAAGCAAGCAAGAATCCTAGGGGCATAAGATAGCGCAATTGGATATTGAAGAAACGTATATCACGATGGGCTAGGGCAATAATGAGTTTCCAGCTAACTTTCAATAAACCAGCTAGAATAACGAAGAATATCCCGGTAAGAAAAAGAAGACTAGGAAAATGCATAGCAATAAAGATGGCGCTGATTGTAAAGAATAGAACAGGCAGACAATCCATCAAAGCCATGGACAGTGTAAACCCTTTTGGGACACTGTCTTTTCTTTCTGTATTCATAAAATCAACCTTCTTTATTAGGCAACAAGCCATTTATGTTTTTTGACTGAATAGAGTGGGATAAAAGGAATCATGATAGGGGTACTGTTCTTATAAGCGATATATTCAGGATCGTTGCCATAATTTTTATCCTGGCGAATCTCTAAACGACGAGCACCACCAAACATGACATAAATAATACCTAAATAACCAATAAGAGCACAGATCCATTCAAGGGCATTATGATAGACATTAAGACCGGAGACGAAGACCCCAGTCCAAAAGATCATCTCTCCTAAATAGTTAGGACAACGCACTATTTTAAATAATCCTTTATCGACAAAACGTCCTGGATTGATTTTCTTGGCTTTATTTTTTTGTAAATCAGCTGTTGTTTCTAAAATGAGACCAGTAAGTGAAATGATGAAACCTATAATACAGAAAAGATCTGTTCCCTTATGATTAACTAAACGGAAGAAGACTGGTGATGTTTCTAAAACATATAATAGTGCCGCAGAAACCCAGATACCGACTTTGGCAATGAAATTCACACTATCATTTCCCTTCACTTCACCTTTCATTCTTCGATTATAAGCTGTCTTGACTTCACGATAGGATAAATAGCCAGCTAAACGACAGCCATAGAGAATAAAGAGTATAGAAGCGAAAAGTGTGCCGATAGTAAGCTGATTTCTAAAAATCACAAGCAAGCCAGCCCCAATGAAAGCTACGGCCGCACCATAACCAATTGAGATAAACCAGACATATTTGTAGAAGCCAATCGCACTTGCGAAAAGCGACAAAACTAAAATAATGAAAAAGCTATTCATATTTTTTACCTCACTTCTTATTGTTTATTAACTTGATTGCTATATAATAATTATAGCGACAAGTGTCGTTATAATCAACAATGGATGATTTCATGCATACGAATCGCAACAACAAAAGGGGGATGTCGCATTATGAGAAGAAAGAATCTAGATCACAAATTAATACAAGGCTATATCGAAGAAGCGTTATTTAAACTGATGGAAAAGAAGGACTTTGAGAAAATCTCAGTCGGGGAGATTGCTGAAGTCGCAGGTGTACATCGGGCAACATTTTATCGACACTTTACATCAAAAGAAGATGTTGTTGTACAATATCTCTCAAACTTGCTTACTTCATCACAAGACCAAGCTCTTCTTAAGATAAATTTTAAAGCCTATATCCTTCCTGTCTTTCAAGCCCTTTATGATCATAAAAGAGAAATGCTTTGTATTCATCATGCTCATTTGTCATCTCTTTTAAGTCATGTATTAGAAGATTATTTTGATTTCCATGAGCTCTTTTTACCAACAGAAAAACAATCTCATCTTGATCAAGAAGATTATGCGATGGCTTATCGTATTGGTGGTATATATTTTTGTTTAGTGTTGTGGCTTTGTCATGATATGGGCGAAACACCAGAAGAGATGGCACAAATGGCTGCATCACTCTAAAAGAAAACAGGTATGAGCGTTCATACCTGTTTTTAAAATACTTTTTATTGTCCTAATGTTTTAGTTTTCTTAGAATTCTATTTAAATAAGGAATCTGATTAAGCTGTTCCTCTCTTCCCTGATAGAAGAAGATAATTACAACAAAGTAGATGACGATACCAAGAAGCACACTGAGCATTAATGGCAGGAAGACACGTCTTGTCAACATGAAGAGTAATTGATAAATGCCATAGACACCTACACCCATAATAACTGATGCGATAATTGGAATCATGAAGAGACGCTTTGGATGATATTTGTAGTGTGTAAGCTTTTTCATTGCCCGCTGGTTTGTAATACACATCTGGAAGGCATAGACCATTGTGCCAAGAGGAAGTGTATAGACAGCATAGGCATTAGGTACAACGACAATCAATAGAACAAGGACAATCGCATGAACAATTAATGCATTGATGGCATTCTTAAGTGGGACATTGACAGCCCCAATAGCCTGCAGGATACCATTGGATAATGTCGATAAGCCATAGAATATTGTTGCAGGAGCACCAATTGTTAAACAGAGGGAAGCCATCTTGATCGTTTCTTTCTGTGGGAAGAGGACGCCCATGATAGGATAGCTCAGAACTGCTAAGCCTACAGCACAAGGAATAATGACAAGCATTGTCACTGAAATAGCTGAATCAATGGAAGAACGAACATCTTTCATGTTTTTTAAGGCATAGCTGCCAGAGATGGCGGGAATGGATGCTGTCGACATCGCACTCGCTAGAGCGACAGGCACATTCATCAGAACAACATACTTGCCGGCATAAACACCATAGCTCTTGATGATATCAGTATGATTCATGCCCTTTAAGCCCATGCCAATCTGGTAGATATACATATCGATTGTGGCAACAAGGTTATAGACACATGTGGCAATGATAATTGGTGTGACAATAGTAAGTATGGCATGAAGAATTTGTTTGCCATCTTCAACATAAGGATCAGCATTGCTTTCATCACTCATATGCTTTCCTCTAGTTAGGAACATAAAGAACAAGAAAGCTAAAGCAATCGCCACACCTGCACCTGTACCTAGCGCACTACCACCAGCACCCATGCTTGCTTTGAGATGGGGCTGATTGAGATATGGCTTGACAAATAAGTATGCGGCAAGAACGGAAACAATGGCATTGAAGATCTGTTCAAGAATCTGTGAGATGGATGTATAGACAGTTGTTGAATAAGCCTGGAAATAGCCTCTTAGAACACCAACTAAGCCGGATAGGAAGATTGTTGGACAAAGAATACGTAAGGCAAAGATGGCTCCTTTTGGCACAATCCAAGGTGCAAGCACAAAGGCAAGTAATGCGGCAATCCCAGAAACAACAGTGACATATAAAATCGCATACTTGAAAATCTTTCTTGCATGATCATATTGATTTAAGACGATCTTCTCACTAATCAGTTTACTAATGGCAGTAGGAATAGAATAAGATGATATCAACAAGACTAATGAATATATATTATATGCAGTAGAATAGTAGCCGTTACCTTCATCGCCGATCATGGCAGTCAAAGGACTACGGTACAGTACGCCAATAATACGCACAAGTATGCCAGCTAAAGCGAGAATACCGGCTTGTTTGACGATTCGCTGTGATTTATTCAAAGCAATTTCCTCCTCTTAACGCGTTGATTATACCATTATCATATAGAAAAAGCTATGAATTCTCTTTTTTGAGTGAAAAGTGTCTTTTTCTCTACACGGAGCGAGATATTCAGCCTATATTTTTCTCATATAGCCTACTTGAAATTCGCTTTTTTATGTGAGAATAAGGGAATTTCTTAAGTGTTTGTTTGCATTGGCGTGAATTATGCTATAATGTCGATAGCATGGAGGATTGTACTTATGAAAAGTAATGTATGTATTGCTTTAGACTTTCAAACAAAACAAGAAGTGCTTGATTTTTTAGATCAGTTCACCAATGAGTCCCTATATGTCAAGGTTGGCATGGAACTCTTTTATGGCGAAGGGGCAAGCATTGTAGAAGAAATCAAGAAGAGAGGACATCGTATCTTCTTGGACTTGAAACTTCACGACATTCCTAATACGGTCAAACAGGCAATGAAGCAGCTTGCAAAACTTGACGTTGACTTAGTCAATGTGCATGCATCAGGCGGCATTGCCATGATGAAGGCCGCACTAGAAGGCCTTGAAGAAGGCAAGATTGGTGCCCATCGTCCTAAGATTATTGCGGTGACATGTTTAACTTCACTTGATCAGGATGTACTTGATCATCAATTACTGATTCATGAACCACTTAATGATGTCGTTCTCAAGTGGGCAAGTAATGCGAAAGAAGCCGGGCTTGATGGCGTTGTCTGCTCACCACTTGAATCAAAGCTCATTCATGACCATTTAGGTTTAGATTTCATGACGGTTACACCTGGCATTAGACTTGCAGGAAGCTCTGTCAATGACCAGAAACGTGTGACAACACCTGCTTTAGCGAAAGAACTCACTTCAACAGAGATTGTTGTGGGACGTTCAATTACTAAGGCTGATGATCCTGTTGCAGCCTATCATCAATGCTTAAAAGAATTTCAAGGAGAATAAGAATGGAAAATAGAGAAAGAAAAATCGCAAAAGACTTATTATCAATTAAAGCAGTGTTCTTAAAGCCAAGTGATCCTTTTACTTGGGCAAGTGGCATTAAATCGCCAATCTATTGTGATAACCGTTTAACGCTCTCTTATCCTGCTGTAAGAAATGATATTGAACAGGGCTTAGCTGATTTAGTCAAAGAATGCTTCCCACAGGCTGAAGCTTTATTTGGCACTTCAACAGCTGGTATTGCCCATGCAGCCTTAGCCGCTGATATCCTTGACATGCCTATGGGCTATGTGCGTGGCAGCAACAAGTCTCATGGCCGTCAGAACAAGATTGAAGGTGTCTATAAGCCAGGCATGAAGGTTGTTGTTGTGGAAGATCTTATTTCAACAGGTGGTTCTTCATTAGAAGTTGTTGATGCTTTAAGAGAAGCTGGTGTGATTGTTTTAGGCTTAGTCGCTATCTTTACTTATGGCTTGCCTGATGCAGCAAAAAACTTTGCCGAAAAGAATTGTCCATATATGACATTATCAAACTACGATACACTTATTGAAGTTGCCGTAGAAGAAAACTATATTCATGAAAATGAACTCAATAAGCTTAAAGCTTGGAAAATGAATCCTCATGATGAAAGCTGGATCAATCAATAAGTGTTAAAGATTTATTTAAGGGGGTCAACACATGTTTGACAATATCAAAAAGAGCGTTAAATATGTCATAAGCGAAAACCTCAATAATACCTTCCGTATCTATTCCATTTCAAAATACGAAGTTCTTGCCACGGCAAGAGACAGTAAGCTTGGGCTTTTCTGGAACTTCGCCAATCCGGTTATTCAGTGTCTGACATACTGGTTTGTCTTTGGCTTGGTTTTTGATAAGAAGGCTGTGGATGGCATTACTTATATCTGGTGGATGCTTGGAGGAATGGTCTGCTGGTTCTTTATTTCACCATGCATTACTGATGGCTGTAATGCGGTTTTCTCAAAAATCAATATTATCACGAAGATGAAATTCCCGGTTTCCGTATTACCGGCAACAGTCGTCTTTACAAAGCTCTTTGACCATTTCTGTTTGATGATTATTCTGACAGTCTTACTGGCGTTTGGTGGCTATTATCCATCTTTGCATTGGTTAGGGCTTGTTTATTATTGCTTCTGTGCAATTGTCTTTGGTATTTCTCTGTCACTTACGACAAGTGTGCTTAATATGCTTGCTCGTGATATGCGTAAGTTAGTTCTTGCATTGATGCGACTCTTGCTTTATATGACACCAATACTATGGAATATCAAGACATTACCAGGCTATCTTCAAAGACTCATGCTGACAAACCCAATTTATTATATTGTCCAGGGCTATCGTGATTGCTTCTTCTATCATAAAGGCTTTATGTTTTATAAGTATTCGATGGTAAGTTTCTGGGCTATTACAATCTTCTTATTTGTATTTGGTAGTACAATGATGTATAAATTTAAAGCGAAGTTCGTAGACTTTATTTAGGAGGTATTGCTTTGGAAACTGAGTATGCGATTGTGGCACGTCATGCCTCAAAAATCTATGAGCTGAGAGGAAAGAATAAAAATGAACAAGGCCAGAAGTTCTATGCCTTGAAAGATTTAAACTTTGCGATTGAAAAAGGTGAAGTTGTCGGTGTTCTTGGGACAAATGGGAGTGGGAAATCAACCATTTCTATTATCCTAGCAGGCATCTGTGATCCTGATGAAGGTGAAATCACAGTCAATGGCACTCAGGCTCTTATTGCCATCAATACCGGCCTTAACCAGCAGTTGACGGGAATGGAAAATATTGAGCTGAAAGGGGCCTTGCTTGGCTTAAGTAAGCGTCGTATTAATGAAATTAAAGCTGGGGTTATTGAGTTCGCGGAAATCGGTGATTTCCTCTATCAGCCTGTTAAGACTTATTCTTCTGGTATGAAATCAAGACTTGGCTTCTCGATCAATCTTTGTTTAAATCCTGATATTATGATTGTCGATGAAGCATTATCTGTTGGTGATAAAGGCTTTGCGGCCAAGTGCTTGAATAAAATGAAGGAACTGCGTGATGAAGGCAAGACTATTGTCTTTATTTCTCATAACCTTTCCCAGGTTCGTGACTTCTGTGATAGTGCCATGTGGATTGAAGGCGGAATGCTAAGAGAATATGGTGATATCGATGAAGTATGTAATGACTATGCTGAATATGTTGATTATTACAACGGTTTAAAGAAAAAAGAAAAGGATGCGGAAAGAGATCGTAAGTTTGCCAAGAGAATTATCAAGAATTCTAAACGTACTTTTGGTGATAAATTCTTCTCGGCTATCCGCACCCGTTAGTTAGGAGTTATCTCATGCGAGAAAAAAGAAATCTCATTATCACAAATGTATCAATAAAACGTATTATGGTGCATATCGAAGGAGAAAATACCAATCCTGATCTGCATGTTAAACAGTTATTGTTAAGAGACTATATGACAAATGATCGTCTCGTCCCTAACAATATCACATGGCAAGATCAGCATTTTTCTCTTTCTTTTAACTTAATGTCACTCAATAATGAAGAACCTATGCATAGTGGAGACTGGTATCTGATTGGTATCGATCAGAAGGAAAGAATGCATGAGGTCTATCCATTAGCAGACTTATGTGAGGCCATGAAGGTAAGAACCTTCAATATAAGCAATCAATATAACGCTTATTTCATTAAATCCAACAGCAATAAGTTTGTGGCAGAAAGTAAAATCGATGAAGATAATGCTTCCTACTATCTAAAAATACAATACAATATCCCAAAACCTCCACTCTCATCATTACAGAAATGGAAACGCAATATGCATAAGCGCAAAACAGCGTTGCGTCAGGGTGCTTATGTCAAAGTCTTTAATTTTTGGAAGCATTTCAATAAGGAGGATGGCAACCGTATTCTCTTTACATCTTCTTCAAGAAGTGAGATTGGTGGTAATGAGAAGTTTGTTTATGACCGCATGGTAGAAAGAGGCGTGGATAAGCAATTCCATATTGATTTCTCCTATAAGGAATCCATTAAGAGCTACCGTAGTCCACTCTCAAAGTTCTCTTTCGCAAGAAAGCTTGCGATGGCGAATATTATTATCTGTGATGACTATCAGCCAGAACTCTATCTTGTTGACTACTTGCCCCATGTGGATATTATCCAGTTATGGCATGCCTGTGGCGCTTTTAAGACAGTCGGCTTAGAAAGACTAGGCAAGCCTGGAGCTCCTGCCTTCAATACCCGTATTCATAAGTGCTATACGGCCATGACTGTCTCATCACAGCTTGCGGCTGATCACTATGCTGAAGCATTTGGCATTCATGAAAGCAAGATCCTGCCTCTTGGTGTTCCAAGAACGGATATCTTCTTTTCTGAAGAATACAAGAAAGCGATTATTCCTCAAGTCGAAGCAGCTTTCCCAATGGTCAAGGATGCTAAGGAAGTTATTATGTATGCACCAACATTCAGAGGGGTTAATGCGAAAAATGCCAGCTTCCCAATGGATATGATTGACTTTGATGCCTGGGGTGAATACTTACATGAATCCCATTCAGTCATGTTGATCAAAATGCATCCTTTCGTTAAAGAACCACTGAATATTCCTGAACAATATCGTGATGTTATTGTTGATGCTTCTGCATATCGTGAAATTAATAATATGCTGTTTGTGACAGACTTGTTGATTACGGATTACTCATCCGTTATTTATGAATTCTCACTCTTCCATAAGCCAATGCTTTTCTATGCCTTTGACCGCATGAAATATGAAGCAGACCGTGGATTCTATGAACCTTATAGCGAGATGGTTCCAGGCAAGATCGTGCGAACTAGCGAAGAATTGCTTCACGCGATTAAGAAACGTGACTTTGAGTTTGAAAAGGTTGATCCATTTGTGAAAAAGAACTTCAAGTTCACTGATGGTAAGGCAACGGATCGTATTATTGATACATTAATTCTCAAGAAATAAGAAGGTGGCATAATGGCTACAGGAAAACATATCTATCCTCATCCTAAGTTCCCCACAAAGGAAACAGTAGGACTCAATCTTCATGAAACAAAAAATCTCAAAGCAACCATCTATCGTGGTAAGGGAGAGATTATTGAAGATACAATTATTTATAAAAGTGATAATCCTGAAATTGTTTCGATTGATGATCAGGGCAATGTAACAGCTCATAAAGAAGGCTATACTGAAATAACTGCCTATGGACGAGGCAAGACGGCAAGACTAGGCCTTGAAGTCTTTTCGGTTCCAAGGGGCATTAAAGGCTTTACGGCTCATCGTGGAGTCAGAAAGCTAGCACCGGAGAATACAATGGCGGCTTTTAAGCTTGCTGGTGAATATGGCTTTGATTATATTGAAACAGATATTCAGGTGACCAAAGATAAAAAGCTTGTTCTTTTCCATGATAATACATTAAAGAGAATGTATGGCTTGGCCGATAAGCATATTTGTGACTATACACTTGATGAACTGAAACAATTAAAGCTGACAGGTGGCAATGGTCTAAAAACATATCCTGATGAAAAGATTGTGACTTTTGAAGAATATCTTGCTTATATGTCAACAATTTCTTCAAAGCCCATGATTGAACTCAAGGATCCAACCCTATCCGATGAAAACAAGGATCAGCTTGTTGTTATTAAGAATATGATTGATCACTATGGCCTTGCTTCAAAAGCCCGTGTCACAAGTGCTATACTTGATAATATTGAAGCCTATGAGGCTATCAATGAAGAAAGCACTTTGGCATATATTGTTGAAGATCCAGCTTTTGATGACCTTGAACTCCTTCAAAAGCATCATTTCCTCTTCTCAATCAAGTATGAAGCAGCAAACAAGGATTTCCTACAGAAAGTGATTGACAGTGGACTAGAAGTGGATATCTGGATTATCAATGACAAAAAGACAGCTAAAGCCTTACTGAAATGGCCAATCACATCAATGACGAGCGATTTAGTTGTATTTGATCACTAATTAGACTATGATACATTCATAACGGAGGTAATTTATGATTTACGCAGAAATTCTCGCCGGTGGTAAGGGCACACGTATGGGAAATACAGAACTCCCAAAACAGTTCCTTATGCTTGGGGATAAACCTATTTTTATTCATACAGTTGAACAGTTTATGTTGAATAGACGCATTGATAAGATATTAATCTGCTGTCCAGAAGCCTGGATCAGCTATACAAAAGATACTTTAAAGAAGTATATTGCAGATCGTTCAAAAATCGTTGTCGTTAAGGGTGGGGCAAGTCGTAATGATACAATCATGAATGGCTTGAACTTCATTGAAAGTGAATATGGTCTTAATGATGATGACATCGTCTTAACACATGATGCTGTAAGACCATTCTTAACACAGCGTATTATTGATGATAATATTGATGGTGCTATTAAATATGGTGCTGTTGATACGGTAGTTGAAGCATTCGATACGATTGTACATTCAACAGATGGTGAAACGATTACAGACATCCCAGTACGTTCAGAAATGTACCAGGGCCAGACACCTCAGTCATTTAATCTTCCATTGTTGAAGAACTTCTTAGCATCACTTAGTGAAGATGAAAAGAATATCTTAACTGATGCATGTAAAGCACTTGTCATCAAGGGCACACCTGTTCATCTTGTCAGAGGTGAAGTCTACAATATGAAGATTACAACACAGCATGACTTAAAAGTCGCAAATGGTCTGGTAGAAGGGCAGAAAATCTAATGATTAATACAGTCTATCGTCTTATTGCACCTCGTCAAATTCGCAGTGATTTCGTTGATTTAACGATTGATGAAGAGAGAGTGATTATCAGACCAACTTATCTCTCTATCTGTGCTGCTGATCAGCGTTATTATACGGGTTCAAGAGGACGCGTTGTCATGAAACAGAAACTGCCAATGGCTCTTATTCATGAGGGCGTTGGTGAAGTTGTCTATGATCCAAAAGGTGAATATGAAGTTGGCACAAAGGTTGTCATGGTGCCTAATACACCAATGGAAAAAGACGATGTCATTAAAGAAAACTATTTACGTTCTTCACGTTTTAGAGCGAGTGGTTTTGATGGCTTCATGCAGAATGTAGTCAGCATGCGCCGTGATCTCATCATTCCTTTTACGCTCGATCCTGAAATTGCTGTATTGCTTGAACTGACATCAGTCGGTATGAACGCTGTTGAAACATTCAAGAAACATGCCCATGAAAGAAGACGCACGATTGGTGTCTGGGGAAATGGGAATGTTGGCTTTGTAACAGCGCTTATTCTAAGAAAAGCCTTTCCTGATGCTAAGCTCTATGTCTTTGGTGTACAGGAAAGAAAGAATCGCTATTTCTCATTTGCTGATGAAACATTCCTGATCAATGATATACCTGAAGATTTAAAGCTAGACCATGCCTTTGAATGCGTTGGCGGAAGAGGCTCGGAAGCAGCTATTAATCAGATTATTGATCTGATCAACCCACAGGGCACAATTAATCTGATGGGGGTATCTGAGAATCCTGTTGCAATCAACACCAGAATGGTTCTTGAAAAAGGATTGACGTTGCTTGGTAACAGCCGTTCGAACTATGATGATTTCAAGAAGTCTGTGGACTTCATGGAAGAATATGATGATGTTCGTGATTACTTATCAACAATTATTTCTGAAATCGTTGATGTCAAGACGACTAAGGACATGATTAAGGCATTTGAAAATGATTCTAACAATGACTTTAAGACAGTTATGAAATGGGATATCTAGGCAAACGTTGTTTGCCTATTTTTTCTAAGGGAAGAGATTATGAAAAGACTTATTGTACGCATTAGACGAAAACTGCGCTTCTATATCTTTAAACTTGTATGCCTCGTCATAGAATGCACACATCCACTTGATGAAGAAAAAATATGCTTTCTTTCAGATAACCGTGAGGTCATGGGAGGTAATCTTAAAAGCATTTATGAGTATCTTGAAGGCAGTTCATATAAGCGTGTTATTGAGTTCAAGAGAGACCGGAGAGTCCGTCGCACATATAAAGAAAAGCTGAGCTTAGCTTACAATCTCTCGACTTCACGCTATATTCTTCTAGAAGACCTCAGTACAGCCATCACCTATTTCCCTGTTCGCAAACATCAGGACGTAGTCCAGCTATGGCATGGGCCAGGTGCCTATAAGCGCTTTGGCTATTCAAGAAAGAAGACAGGGGAAAAGATTGGCACGATTCATAAAGGCTATAAGAAATATACAAAGGTCATTACAAGTGGTGAAAAGATCAGATGGTGCTATGCAGAAGCCTTTGGTCTTCCTTTAGATAAAGTCAAGGCAACTGGTTTTCCTAGAACTGATGATTTCTATCATCAGGATTACCTCGACCATGTCAAAGAAACATTCTATCAGCACTATCCAGAACTCAAAGACAAAAAGATTATTCTCTTTGCCCCAACATATCGTGGGGTGGTCCCACGTGATGCCACCTATGACTTCTCTAAGCTAGACTTAGATGCCTTATATGAAAAGTTCCATAAAGACTATGTCATTATTTTTAAATGGCATCCTGCTCTATATAACAACATTGTCATCAATAAGGTTAAAGCACCGGATTTTGAGAAATACAATGGTTTCTATCGTGATTTCTCTTTCTATCGTGATATTCAGGAACTCCTGGTTGTCTGTGATACGCTAGTTACAGATTATTCTTCGCTGATCTTTGATTATGTCCTTCTCAATAAGCCCATTGTCTATTATACTTATGATTTAGAAGACTATACGGGCTATAATGGTCGTGGTCTTTACTTTCCTTTTGAGACATATGTCTATGGGGAAGTTGCACACAATATGCCTGAACTGATCACAGCTTTACAAAAGGGTAATCTAGAAAACCAAAAGCGTAAAGTATTCTTTGAGACCTTCATGAATGCCTGTGACGGGCAGGCAACTCAGCGTGCTGCGCAATATATATTAAGAGGTTAACGACATGGAAAACATCCTCAAAATAGCCGCTCAGAAACTAAGATATCTAAGCCTTACAACTTACTATAACCACTATAAGAAACAACCAATCAATCAAAAACAAGTTCTTTTCCTTTCGCAAAGCCGAAAAGAACTTTCTGGTAATTTCTATTATATCCGTCAGGCTATGCAAGATCGCTTTATCGTAAAGTCAGTCCTTTCAGATGATTCTATTACCAATAAGATGCTGGCAAGATTGATGGCAGAGTCCCATTACATTCTTCTTGATGACTTCTATCCAGCCATCTATCCGGTGCATCTAAGAGAAGAAACGAGACTCATTCAGGTATGGCATGCGATTGGTGCTTTTAAGACCGTTGGCTACGCAAGAAAAAACAGCATGCTTACACTCACGCATCGTGGCTATACGGATGCAATTGTCTCTTCGCCATCTATCATCAATGACTATGCCAGGGCTTTTCATATGGATCCCCGGCATATTCATCCCATTGGCATACCAAGAAGTGATATCTTCTTTGATGAAACCTATGCCAAACAGATCAAAGAGGAACTCTACCGACAGCATCCCCAGCTAGAAAATAAAAAAATCATTCTCTTTGCCCCAACATTTAGAGGCAATAATATTCATCATGCCTATTATGATTATGATCAAATAGATTTTAAGCATTTACAAGAATCCTTGGGTGATGACTATTTCTGTATTATCAAGATGCATCCCTTTATTAAGCAAAGAAGTCAAGTACTCGATTCCCATTTCTTTTTAGACCTATCCAGCCAAAGAGAAATCAATGACTTGCTTTTTATCACTGATATCCTGATTACGGATTATTCATCAGTCATCTTTGAAGCAAGCCTGCTTAATATTCCTACAATCTTCTTTGCCTATGACCTAGAAAACTATATCAGTGAACGTGATTTCTTCTATCCATACGCAGAATATACCTATGGGCCAGTTGTGAAGAATGAAGAAGAACTTGTTAAGGCAATCAGGCATCCTGTTATTGATCAGCAGAAACTTGAACGCTTTAAAGAGAAGTTTGTGGCATCATGTGATGGGCATGCCAGTGAACGTTTTGTCGAAGTCTTATTAGAAGGTGGCAAGCTATGAGTATTGTTGTAAAAATTGGTATCTTTTTTATGAATATCATCTTTGCGATTATGAAGCTTCTTCCGGTGCAAAAGAAGATCACATATATCTCAAGACAGATGGACACAACACCTGTGGATTTCTCTTTAACCATCAAACAAATGCAAAAAGATCACCCTGAATATCGTCATGTCGTGCTTGCCAAGATGATTCATCCAGGACTGAAGGCAAAAATTGAATATGTGGGTCATATGTTTGTCCAGATGTACCATATTGCAACAAGTGAAGCTGTGATTCTTGATACTTATTGTATCTGCATCTCCGTCCTGCATCAGCGTAAAAACCTCGTCGTAATTCAGATGTGGCATGCCTTGGGTGCATTCAAGAAATTTGCTTATTCCATTCTTGATTGTCAGGAGGGCAGCTCTTCGAAAGTCGCAAAGCTTATGCATATGCATGAAAACTATACCTATGTTCTTTCAAGCTCACCTTATGCCGCAAAGTTCTTTGCCGAGGCTTTCCATGTCAGAGAAGATCAGATGCGCATCTATCCCTTGCCCAAGACAGACTTGCTGGTGGATGAAGAAAGAAAGGCAGCCATTATTAATCGTATTGATGAAGCTTATCCAGAACTTAATGACGGCAAGAAAATCATTGTTTATGCTCCAACTTTCCGTAAGACCCATGATCATCTTCAAGAAGGCATTGAAGCATTAATTAAAGAAATTGATTTTGAAAAATATCACTTTGTCCTAAAGCTTCATCCCTTATCATCTATTACCATAGATGATCAAAGAGTGATCAATGATCATATATTTTCATCGTTGGAATTCTTTCATAAAGCTGATATCATAATAACTGATTATTCAGCTGTGCTCTTTGAAGCATCATTATTACATAAACCTATTTATTTCTATGATTTTGATTATGATTTCTATAAAATAGGACGTTCATTCTATATTGATTATCAGCATGATATGCCTGGATATATGTCACCTAATCCTAAAGACTTAATGCGGGCTATCGACAATAATCATTATGATTACAAGAAGCTTCAAGATTTCAGCCATATGATGATCAGTCCGTATCAAATCAGCTATACAAAGGACTTTACCGATTTTCTCTATCACACACTAAACAAGGAGGCGTTGTAATGGAAAATACGAGAAAAATAAAAAACGCATATTTCCAAAGACAGCTCACTGGCACACAATCAGCCATTGGCTTGCTTGTCCTTTTGCCACTCTATGCCATTTTTGGATCACGCATCGCTACAGCCTTGATGAAGCTCTCAATGGTGCTATTTGACTACCGTCTAACAAGAACAGCTCTGAGTAGCTATTTGAATCTTGTCTTTGGCATTATGATGCTTATCTTGCTTGTTCTTTTATTAAGAGGTTACTTAAAGGATAACTGGAAAGACTTCATGAAAAACAAGCGTTCAATCTTTATAAAAGGCCTTATGACTTTTGTTTTAGTCTATCTGGCAAATTATATTGGTACAATTGTTGTCATGCTGATGGGCGGGGCAAGCAATTCTGCTAATCAGGCTGGTATCGAACAGATTCTAAGCCGTGTTCCTGTTCCCATGATTCTCTATGCTGTACTGGTTGGTCCTGTTGTTGAAGAATTGATGTTTAGAGGCATCATCTTTACTACACTGCGCCGCAGGCATCGTAAACTTGCCTATATCATCACAGCCTTAGCCTTTGGCTTAGCTCATGTCTATGCTTCTATTCTTTCAGGCAATGTCAGCGAGATCGTTCAGATCTTCCCTTATTTCTTTGCCGGCCTTGTCTTCTGTTATAGTTATGAGTCAAGCAACAATATCTTTGCCTCAATCATCGGGCATATGGGCAATAACTTAGTGGCTGTACTTCTTGCTTTATTCATATAGATAAATTATCATAACAAGTGCAACACATGAAAAGTTCATAGGAATTATCTATGCTACTATGTGAGTGACCAAAAAAAACATAGAATGGAGATAAGCCTATGAACTATAACCATATTAACATAAATGAGCGTTCCTGCATCTATCAATTTCTCACTCTGGGCATGAGTATACGCGGGATTGCAAAGGCACTTCATAGAAGTCCTTCCACCATTTCCCGAGAGATAAAAAGAAATTCATACCGTACCTGGAGCAATTTCAAGGAGCATGATAGATATATTCCTGTAAAAGCCCAGGAAAAATATGAAGAAAGAAGGACCAGATGCCA
>NZ_JNKU01000018.1 GCF_000702165.1 Sharpea azabuensis DSM 18934 | reverse complement strand
CTTCGACAGAGGAAAGGAATTCGCAGAGTATGAAAAGATCGAAGCAGCATTAGGATGCAAAACCTATTTCTGTGATCCTTACTGTGCGTGGCAAAAAGGAACCAATGAGAATACGAACGGATTACTGCGGGAGTTTTATCCTAAAGGAATGGATCTGTCTGAAGTGGACCCGGAGGAATTGAAAAAGAATCTGAATTTAATGAATAACAGGCCACGTAAATGCATAAAATATAAAACACCTAAAGAAGAATTACTGGGTAACTCATCGTAGGTGTTGCACTTAATTTGACAAATCATCCATAAGAAAACATGAATCAATGATTCATGCTTGCGTTAAATAGTCTATAAGATTAACATTGCTGAGTTTCTTGTAATCATTTGATAATGCTTCAAAATGCCATTGAGTATCATTAAATACATTAAGGGCACTTTCAAGTAAATCAATATCATTAACTGATATCGTATACATATTGGCCCAAAGTCCTCCTTCATTTTTATGAAAGCTGATATCTAGCTGATGGACATTGCTTGCAAGAATCATCAGGTAGCTTGCGAGAGTGCGGGCAAGAATATCATGGAGCTTACTAGGAAGATATTTATGCGCCTGCTTTGTATAAAAAGACTGTAAGGCATCTGGAAGATTGTAAAGGGTGGCATATGTGGCATCAAGAACAATCCCTTCCTCTTCGCAATGCTCCATAAAGGCATAGAAATAATCAAAAAGAATCTGTATGGCATTGATTTCATCTTGTGAGAGATGCTTCTTAAAGCCTGTTAAGCCTTCATTGAGTTCACCACGATCAAATTCTTCATAAATACCTGCCATCATCTTAAGACGGTTATTTTGAAAATATTGCATACTATCACTCACTTTCCTCACTATTATAGCATCCTTTTTCATCAAACTAAAGCTATACAATTATTCCTGATAGTGATACGATAGGTGCACATAAGGAGGAAATATAAGTAACTAAAAACCGAATTAAATGTGAGTCAATGTACTCAAAGGCACTCAAAACCCAGAGTGTTAGTTGGTGACTTAAAACCACTGAAATCATAGGAAAGATAAGCCAGTGCAAGTTGAAATAGTCTTGTTAACTATAGGGTAGAACCTTGATGGTAATGATTGAGTAATGGTAGAAGTCTACGAAAACCAAGTAGCAAAAAAGAAAAATATCAAGAAAGGAAAAGCTATTTAGATGAAAACCTATATCTAATCAATGAAAAAGAATTTATAGGTATGTACCGATGGCTTAGTCGGGAATTTACGACTGTGGAGTGTACAGGAACTTGTGAGTAGCGTATTGCTTGCAATCGCCAAAGCATACACAATGAAACAGTAACTACAAATCGTGAGATTGTAGCGAATCATCTAGCATGTACACAATTGTATATGTTTTTAGTAGCAGAATTGTATGAGTAAATATTTAGATGAAGCGATAAAATTAAGAGCACGTACTGATCGTCATTATAACTGTGCCCAGGCTGTTTTCGTACCATTTGTAAAGGATGCCAATCTTGATGAAGAGACGGCTTACAGAATTGCTGCTAACTTTGGCTCAGGCATGAAGATGGCTTCTACTTGTGGGGCAATTACAGGTGGCTTAATGGTCTTGGGACTATATGGCGTAGATGATCCTGCAACAATCACCCAGTATTATAAACGATTCAAAGATGCCCATGAAGGCATGATGAACTGTGCTGATCTTCTTAAAGCAAATTTTGAAAAGGGTGGGGCAAAAAAGCCACATTGTGATGCAATGGTTTATGAAGCGATTAGTTATGTCGAAAATATATTGCAGGAAAGACATATTATTGACTAGAAGGGTGAAATGCTCTTCTTTTTTTATTGCCATATGAGAGATGTTTTGACATTAAACAAGCCTACAACAATATGCACTATCTTTCGCGATTCAGTTTTCGCCATTGTAAGGGAGATAAGCCATAAATGTTTTTAAAAGCACGAGAGAAATGAAGCTGATTTTCATAGCCAACAGCTTGAGAAATATCAGCAATATGCATTTCAGTTCTTTTTAAGTACTCACAAGCTTTAATCATACGGTAATTGAGTAAAAAGGATTGCGGTGTTTTACCGGTTTCACGCTTAAAAAGCTTGCCGAAGTAGGAACGGTTGAGACCAATGTTATTGGCAATATCTTCAATGGAGATATCGTACATATAGTTTTGTTCAATAAAGACCATTGTTTCATGCATATAATAATCAACCAGACGATTACCAGAATGTTGTTCAGTGATCTTGATTGAACGCATCATATTATCAAGCGTCAGATACAAATGACCAATTAAATCGAAAGGCGTGGAATTCTTGCTTGTAGCAATATGCATCATATGCTTTACCATTTCTTTATGCGTATCTTCATAGATATAATGATAGATTGGAGAAGAAAGTGTTAAACCGACTGTATCCAATGCTTCTTTGACACGTAAACCATCAAATTCAATCCACATATATTCCCAGGGATCATGTGTATCTGCAATATAAGTTGTAATCTGGCCAGGGAAAATCATGAAGCCATCACCAGCCTTTAAGCGATAGCTAACATCAACACCTTTATCATTAATAGCCCGCAGGATGCCCTTACCTTTTAAAATATAATGGAAAAGATAATGATTTCTTGTTGCTGGACCAAAGAGATGTGAAGGCTTGCATACTTCACCGCCATACTGATAAAGCGTTAAATCAATAAATGTCTGATTGGGGAAAATGGAAAACTGCCAGTCTTGCATATATATCACCTCAGATAGGATTATACCATGATGAGATTTAATATGACAATATTCGAGTGAATAAGCGAATAAAGGTATAAAAAAAGCGTTTTTAAGGTATTCTAAGTCGCAAAATGGAATGTTACACTATAGGTGCCAAATGAAAAACAGCTGTTGAGGTAAAAAATGAATAGGAGGTCACTATGAGACTCAAAAAAGTTATGCGTGTTCTTCTTACACTGACGATGGTCTTATCCATTGCAGGATGTCAAAATTCGTCTTCTAAGAAAACCACGATTGAAATTATTTCCTATAAGCAGGAGGCTGCAACCTATTTTGATAAAGTTGCGAAAGAATTCAATGCTACACACACTGATATTAAACTCAAGATCTCTTCACCAAATGATGCTGTTACAGTTATGAAAACACGATTTATTCGTGAAGACTATCCAGATATCATTGGTATTGGTGGTGACGCAACATTCTCAGAATTTGTTGATGCTGGCATTTTAGCAGATATCTCTGATTTTGGTGATATCAAATTGATCAAAAAAGCCTATATTGATATGCTTGATCAGCTCGAATATGTTCCTACAAAAGGTATCTATGGTTTGCCTTATGTTGCTAATGCTTCTGGTATTCTTTACAACAAAGACATCTTTGAAGAACATGGCTATAAAGTTCCTGATACGTGGAATGAATTAATGGCTTTATGTGAACAAATGAAAAATGATGGACTTTTGCCATTCTATTTCGGCTATAAGGACACCTGGACAACAATGGCCCCATGGAACTCATTAGCTGTTTCCCTAGCACCGGCTAATACAACACAAAATGTCAATGCAGGCAAAACAACATTTACGAAGGAATATGATGAAACAGCACAGAAGATCAAAACATTATTAAAGTATGGGGAGAAAGAAGTAGCTGCATATGGCTACAATGATGCTTGTACAGCATTTGCAAAAGGGCAGTCAGCAATGTATACAATTGGTTCTTATGCCATTCCTCAGATTCTTTCATGTAATCCTAAAATGCATATTGGCTCATTTGTAATGCCTGCCAATAATGGCAAAAATAAGAATTACTTAAACTCAGGCATTGACCTGATGTTTGGTGTGACTAAAGCCTGCAAAAATAAAAAAGCAGCTTATACAGTCTTAGAATACTTATTAGAAAAAAAGAACTTACAGAAATATATTAATGCTCAAATGTCATTACCTTGCCGCACTGGTGACTTTAATTTACCAAAGCAGTTTGATGACATGCGCCCATGGATTGAGAGTGGCAAGATGATTGACTATCAGGATCACCATTATCCATCAACAATGGGATGCGATGCCATTGTCCAGAGTTATCTCTTAAAGGGTGATAAGAAAGCCTTCTTAGCTAAATGGGATAAGGACTGGAAACGCTACAATCGTGACATTATCCGCAAGGTTCAAGAATACAATAAAACGCATCAAAGCTAGGAAAGGAAAAGAAATGTTATGAAGAAAAAAAGCAAACTTGACTTCGATAAAACATACGTCTGGATGACAATTCCTCTCGTTGCACTGTTCTTCTTATTTAATACATACCCACTGATCAAGGGCTTTTTATACAGCTTTACAAATTTCCGTGGATATGGGTCATATCAAAGTGTTGGTCTAAGAAACTATCTTGATTTATTTACAGATGCACGTGTAGACCATTCTTACTTATTTACATTTGGGGTTGCCATTTGTGTCACTATTCTTGTTAATGTGATTTCCCTTGTACTAGCCCTAGGTTTAAATTCAAAAATTAAGTTTAAGAGTGGCTTACGTGCCTTATATTTCGTTCCTAATATCTTAGGTGCCTTAGTTGTTGGTTACATTTTCAATTATTTCTTTACCTATATTTTGCCAGCTTTCGAGAAGATGTTATTTGGTAGTGGCAGTTCTATTCTTGCTTCACAAAAATGGGCATGGGTTGCAATTGTCATCGTTTGTGCATGGCAGGCTATCGCCATGCAAACAATTATCTATATCTCTGGCTTGCAGACTGTTCCAGAAGATGTTTATGAAGCAGGAGCAATCGATGGATCATCGGGATGGACGAAATTCAGAACTTTAACATTACCTCTCATCTTACCATTCGTTACCATCAACCTTGTTCTCACAATGAAGAATGCATTAATGGTATTCGATCAGATCATGGCCTTAACGAAAGGTGGTCCAGCTCAGTCAACAGAATCCATATCCTACCTCATTTACAATAATGGAATGTCCGGTGGACAGTTTGGATTCCAAAGTGCTAATGCCGTTTTATTCTTCGTTGTCATTGTGCTCATATCAATCTTCCAGTTAAAATTCATGGGTAAAAAGGAGGAACAGTTATAATGAAAAAGAAATATAATTGGCCAGTCACAATCCTCTTAATCTTAGGCTTAGTAACTGTCCTATTCCCACTCTATATCACTGTAGTCATTGCCTTTAAGCAACCTAGCGAAATGGGCAATAGTGTTGCTTCCATCTTGTCTTTGCCAAAATCATGGAGTTTGTCAAACTTTGCACAAGCAATGAAGGTAACGGATTTCTGGCATAGCTTATTGAACTCAGTCTTAATCACGGGCGTAACAGTCATCTTGTCCGTTCTCTTACATTCCATGGCTGGTTATGCCATTGGCCGTATGAAGAAACGCCATAAATGGTTTAATCGTGCTTATTTCTATATTGTATCCGGGATGTTTGTACCATTTGCCATCTTAATGATGCCCCTCGTTAAAGAAACAGCAGACTTACATATTGCGAATATTGTTGGTGTTATTGTTTGTTATTTGGTGTTCTTTATGCCTATCAATGTCATGTTATATAGTGGTTATCTGACAAATATTCCAGAAGCACTAGAAGAAGCTGCTAAGGTTGATGGAGGCACAACATGGTCAACATATTGGACAATCATTTTCCCAATTATGAAACCTATGCATGCCACAGTGGCAATCCTGACAGCTTTAAGTACATGGAATGACGTTATGACCCCATTAGTCATCATGTCTGGTTCTGGTGCTAATACATTACCTTTAGCTCAGCTTACTTTCCAGACACAATTTGGGACAAACTATAATTTAGCTTTTGCCTCATATTTATTAGCTTTATTGCCAATGTTAATCTTCTATGTATTTGCACAAAAGCAGATCTTGAATGGAGTAGTTAATGGGGCAGTAAAATAAACACTTATTAAGGATAAAGGAGTATTATTATGTCGATTTCAATCAATGAGCGAACATTCGCTTTACATACGAAAAACACAACATATATGATGCAAGCTGATGACTATGGTTATCTATTACATCTCTATTATGGAAGAAAGGCAATCCTGCCTCCTGAATACCTGCTTGTAAAGAAAGACCGTGGCTTTAGTGGGAATCCATACGATGCTTTAAAAGATCGTACCTACTCACTAGATGTATTGCCTCAGGAGTTTCCTTTTGATGGCAGTGGTGACTTTCGTAGTACTTCATTTTCCCTACATACGCAAGAAGGTGTTTATGGCTGTGACTTACGCTTTAAAAAAGCAGAAGTCATTCAAGGAAAGACAGTTTTAAAGGGTCTTCCTGCGATGCGTGAAGTGAATGCTGAATCATTGGAAATAACGCTAGAAGACTCCTTTCTTCACTTAGAAGTCATCTTGGCATATTCTGTTTATGAAGATGTGGATATCATTACCCGTAGTGTACGCATTATCAATCATGGTCAGCCAATTATTATTGACAATATCAAATCAGCTTCATTGGATTTTGTTTCTGGCAACTATGATGTTATAAGTTTTTATGGCCGTCATACAATGGAGCGTATACCTAACCGTCAAGCCATTCAACATGGCATTTACAAGGTCTCTTCAAAACGAGGCACCTCTAGCCATCAATACAATCCAGCCTTGATTCTCTGCAGTCATGATGCTACAGAAACCAGTGGTGATGCATATAGTATGAACTTTGTTTATAGTGGCAGTTTTGAGGCTTTAGTCGAAGGTGATCAGTATAATCAGAAACGTATGGCTATGGGTATTGCTGCCGATTACTTTGATTATCCATTAGGAAAAGAAGAAACTTTCTATGCTCCAGAAGTCATGCTAAGTTATTCTTTTGAAGGCTTAACGAAGTTGTCACAAAACCTCCATCAGGGTATGAACAAATATTTAATTCGTGACCCTTATCAGGGAGAATTAAGACCAATCTTAATTAATAGCTGGGAAAGCTGCTATTTTGATTTTGATGGTGAAGCCATCTATCAGTTAGCGAAAAGTGCTAAGGATTGTGATATTGATATGGTTGTCATGGATGATGGCTGGTTTGGCAAGCGTAATAATGATGATGCAGGTTTGGGTGACTGGTATGTTAATGAGGAAAAATTAGGGGAATCCCTAGCTTCCTTAACACATCGCATTCATGAATTGGGTATGAAATTTGGCATTTGGTTCGAACCAGAATGTATCAATGAAGACAGTGATCTTTATCGCAAACATCCTGATTATGCTTTAAAAGTACCCGGTCACAAGTTTATTCGTTCAAGAGATCAGCTTGTTCTTGACTTCTCACGTCAGGAAGTTGTTGATGCAATCTTTAATCAGGTTTGTGATGTTTTAGATCATGCTGAAATTGATTATATCAAATGGGATTTCAACCGAAGTATTTCTGATCTTTATTCATCAACAACGATGCAAGGCAAAGTAATGTATGACTATGTCCTAGGGCTCTATGACTTCTTAGCACGGCTTATTAAACGCTATCCTTCATTGCTGATTGAAGGATGTAGCGGGGGCGGTGGACGCTTTGATGCAGGAATGCTCTACTATACACCACAGATTTGGCTATCGGACAATACGGATGCTATTGACCGCTTAACAATCCAGTATGGGTCTTCATTCATTTACCCAATCAGTAGTTTTGGTTCCCATGTCTCAGCGGTACCTAATCATCAGAATGGACGAATCACACCGATGAATACACGTGCCGTTGTTAGTATGAGCGGAAGCTTTGGATATGAGCTTGATATCACCAAGCTAAGCGATGATGATAGAGCAACGATAAAGAATCAGGTTAAAACATTTAAAAACTATGCTTCATTAATTCATCATGGTCTCTATTACCGCCTAACAAATCCACTTCATGATGAAGTAGGAGCTTATGCTTTCGTTAGTGAAGATCGCCAAGAAGCACTCATCTTTGCAGTAAGAATCATCACACAAAGTGCACGCTATGCACATTTTATTAAAGTAGAAGGTCTTGAAAAGGATGCATGTTATAAGGATGATCAAGGTCACTTCTATGAAGCCAATGTATTAAAAACACAGGGCCTACCACTCATTATTGAACAAGGTGAGTACCAGGCTTATACAATACACTTAACAAAATTAAAGGGAGAAAAAGAAAATGGCAAGAATTAGTTTCCAACACGTGGAAAAAACTTATGATAATAATGTTACTGTTGTCCCAGATTTAAATCTCGATATCAAAGATAAAGAATTCGTCGTATTGGTTGGTCCTTCAGGCTGTGGGAAGTCAACAACATTGCGTATGATTGCTGGTCTAGAAAGTATCACTTCAGGTGAGCTGTATATTGGTGATCGCGTCGTCAATGAGTTACAGCCAAAAGATCGTGATATTGCAATGGTATTTCAGACTTATGCACTTTATCCTCATATGACAGTTTATAAGAATATGGCCTATGCTTTGCAGTTGAAGAAAACACCTAAAGATGAAATTGATCGAAAAGTCAAACATGCTGCAGAAATCTTAGGATTAACGGAATACTTGAATCGTAAGCCACGTGCCTTGTCAGGTGGACAGAGACAACGTGTTGCATTAGGACGTGCAATGGTGCGTAATCCAGAAGTTTTCTTATTAGATGAACCATTATCTAATTTGGATGCAAAGCTGAGAACAGAAATGCGTGCTCAGATTGCAAAATTACATAAGCAGCTTGATACAACATTTGTGTATGTCACTCATGATCAGACAGAAGCCATGACAATGGCAGATCGTATTGTTGTCATGAATAAAGGTGTGATCCAGCAGTTCGATACACCAGCACATATTTATGATCATCCAGCTAACTTGTTTGTTGCTACTTTCATTGGTTCACCAAAAATGAACTTAACAGACGTTCTTTTAGAAAAGAAAGGCAACACATATTATATTAAGAATGAAGATCTTCATTTTGCTATTCCTGCTGGAAAAGTCAATGCCACATTTGATCAGTATGTTGGCAAAACTGTTACATTAGGCATTAGACCAGAAGACCTACATATAGAAAAGATCATGGTCGATACTTACCCTGATGCTATCTTTAATGCAACTTTGGACTTGGTTGAAAATACTGGCTCAGAAATGAATTTATATTTTAATTATCATGGAAAGGATATGATTTTAAAAACACCATCACGTTTTGATTACAAAGATGGTGATACAATCTCAATGGCTATTGATAAGAATAAGATTCACTTATTCGATAAGGAAACGGGAAAAGCTATTTCATAAACATAAGGGTCAGCATATGCTGATCCTTTTTGATTATTCCAACTCAATTTGTGCTTGAGAGAAATAATTCAACATAAAAACAATATAATCAAATAGAATAGTAGGCATGTGTTTCTATTTTGTTTTATAATAGTAACAGGGGGGAATTGATATGAATCTTGGAAAAATCGCAAAAGAAACATTAAAGATTGTTGATCAGGGCTATTATGAAATAGATCATCAAGCACATTCACTGAAGCTATCAAGGGATGAAATAGATAAAGTTATTGTTGTTAAACCTGAGTTAGTCAGAGAACTCTCTGAGGAAGCAAGAGAATATGAGGGAGAAGGTATGATTCAGGTTGTTGGAAAGGACAGCTTTGAAGCTGCAAGATGTCTTAAAGATGACACAATCGTCCTGAATTTCGCTAATGCTCTTAATCCTGGTGGCGGATTTCTAAAAGGGGCTAATGCTCAGGAAGAAGCTCTTTGTCGTCATTCAACGCTTTTCTTCTCCATTGGCAACAAGAAAGCGAGTGAAATGTATCATTATAATTTTGAAAACTTGAATGGCTTTGATTCAGAATATATGCTGGTTTCACCAAGAGTAGAAGTCTTTAGAGATGCTCAAGGTCAGCTTGTTGAAGACTCATTTGTTACAAGTGTGATCAGCTATGCAGCACCTAACCTCAATGGCCGGGCAGGCCATATTCCACAACGTTATCTTATGCCCATTATGAAAATCAAGATCAGGGATTTATTGAATGTCTGCATTCATTTCAACTATCGCAATGTCGTGCTTGGGGCATGGGGATGTGGTGCTTTTGGCCATGATGCAAAAGAAGTTGCTAAAATGTTTTATAGTATTCTTGTTGAAGAAGAATATCGGGATCATTTTGATCAGGTCGTGTTTGCGATTCCTACATTTGCCTCATCACGCAAGAATTATGAAGCATTCGAGGAGGTCTTTCATCAAACACAATCATAATAAAAATAAAACGCCATTATTTGGCGCTTTATCAAGGTAAAGAAGCAGAATCCCGTCGGCATATGCCTGATCTTACTTCTTTCACGCCTTTATCATAGGGGAATGACATCATAAATGTAATATTTTAAATTTTGCATGAATGATATTGTTCTTTAATGTTTGGCGTATTCTCTATAATAGAATCTTTGATTATTAAAATGCACAAGGAAGAGTTCAATAACATAATCAAATACTTATACATAGTAATCGTAGTGATAGGCATACTGGTTCTCTCGTATATACCTTCTTTATCACTTCCTTTTGTTGTTAAAGGCATGATTTACTGTACTATTTTCTTGCTCGTAGTCTTAATTATAAAGAAAATTAGTAAAAAAACCTTAAGGGATTATTTGTATCACAATTCAATACATAAAAACAGGAGGCTTCGAAGGCCTCCTGTTGAATTTATTGGAGTGATGATAGAGTTCAAGAAGTATTCAAAATCTGTGTAGATGATTTTCTTTTCTTGGGCAATTGGTGTATTCTCTTTTTGAGGTGAAATTATGATACAGGATATTGAACCACATCAGCTCATCAATCCTTATGATCATGATTATGAACATGATGTAAGAGATGACGATGTTATTTTTATTTTTGATAATAAACGTGTTCTTGTCAAAGAGCATACGGACCATCTTGTTTTTCCAGTCAAGAAGGAATTAAAAGAGAAACATGACTATATCTTTCTTTTCAAGATTGATGATATTCGTTGTTATCTTATTCGTGATAATGAAGAAATAGAAGGCTATGTCTTTAAGGATGTCTGGTCATTAAGAACGGATGATAAGCATTCAGCAAGTTTCCTCTATGCCCTGGTTACAGCCTATCAGCTTGCGAACTGGTATGATAATAATCAGTATTGTGGAAGATGTGGCGACAAGATGATCAGGGTGAAAGAAGAACGTGCGCTATCATGCCCATCATGCGGGCATCGCGTCTATCCACGTATTGTTCCGGCGGTGATTGTGGGCATTATTGATGGTGATCGCATCTGCATTACACAATATGCTCAGGGTTATGGCCATAATGCATTGGTGGCAGGATTTGTGGAAATCGGGGAGACGATTGAGCAGACTGTGGAGAGAGAAGTGATGGAAGAAGTGGGCTTGAAGGTCAAGAATATTCGTTACTATAAATCTCAGCCATGGGGCTTTGTCGATGACTTGTTGCTAGGATTCTATTGTGATGTCGATGGAGACAATACGATTCATATGGATCGTAATGAATTAAAGATTGCTCATTTTGTAAGACGTGAAGATATTGTCTTACAGCCCGATCATCTTTCACTCACAAATGAAATGATGCAAAGATTTAAAGAAGGCAAGACATGTTAAAAGGGACTCGTGATGAGTCCCTTTTGCTTACTTCATATCTCTTAAGAATGCTTCATATGCTCTTACTGCTTCATAAACATCAGCCTTTGAACTGATTTCAGCAGGAGAGTGCATACATAATACGGCAAGACCAGCATCAATTACTTCCATGCCATAGTTAGCCATGATATAGGCGATTGTTCCTCCGCCACCTACATCAACTTTACCAAGTTCTGCTGTCTGGAAGGCAACATTGTTGTCATCCATCACTTTACGAATCTTAGCCATATATTCAGCATTGGCATCATTGCTGCCAGATTTACCTCTTGAACCTGTAAATTTGTTGAAGACAATACCTTTGCCTAGGAATGCAGAGTTCTTTGCTTCAAATTTATCAGGGAAGAGTGGGTCAAAGCCAGCTGAGACATCACTTGAAAGCATTGTTGAGTGTGCTAAAGTTCTTCTTACGGCAATATCACTTTCCTTGCCCATTAAGTAAAGAATTTCTGCAAGCATGTTTTCAAAGAAGTGAGAATGCATACCACTTGCTCCAACAGAACCAATTTCTTCTTTATCCACTAATAGTGTACATGAAGTTCTTGTTGGATTTTCGACATTCAGCATCGCAAATAATGATGTCCATGCACAAATCTTATCATCCTGACCATAAGCAAGAACCATTGAGCGGTCAAAGCCTAAATCTCTTGCTTTATCAGCAGGAACAACTTCAAGTTCAGCCGATAAGAAATCTTCTTCCTCAATACCATACATCTCGCTTAAAAGCTTCATTGTATTAGACTTAACACGTTCCTTAACATCTTCACCATTATCAGTGACAGAACCAACGAGTAAGTCTAAATTTTCCCCTTCAATAACAACATTAGCTTTCTTTTGCATCTGTTCTTGAGCTAAATGCACAAGTAAGTCAGTAATTGTGAAGACTGGATCATCTTCCTTTTCACCAACACAGACATTGACAACAGTGCCATCTTTTTTCACAATCACACCATGAATGGCGAGAGGAATAGTCACCCACTGATATTTCTTAATACCACCATAATAATGTGTATCAAGATAGCTAAAGCCCTGTGCTTCATAAAGTGGATTCTGTTTGATATCGAGACGTGGTGAATCGATATGTGCACCAAGAATATTCATACCATCTTCAATAGGATCAGTACCAATATTAAATAAAGCAATTGTTTTATTATTATAAGTTGCATAGATCTTGCTGCCAGGCTTAACTTCCTTGACATCCTTTAAATCTACATAACCAGCTTCTTGAGCCATCTTTGTTGCGAGGGTTACACATTCTCTTTCAGTCTTACCAACATTCAAGCAATTCTTATAACGTTCATTAACTTCATTCATGTTTCTCAACTGATTTTCATCATATGTTTCCCATAAAAATTTTCTTTCCATTTCAAATCCTCCTTGCCTATCTATTCTATCTTTTTTATACGCTACATTCAAGCAAATGAATCTATATGTTATACTTGTTGGGGTGATAAAAATGCAAGAACAAAAAAACTATCCACGTCCGCAGTTAAGACGTGATGAATATACAACATTGGATGGCTATTGGGATTATGGCTTTTCCATCAATAAGGAAATTGATGACTATGATGGTAAGATTCTTGTACCATATCCTCCTGAAAGTCAAAAATCAGGAGTTGAGCGTATTTTGCTTCCGGGCAATTATTTGCATTATCGTCGTACTTTTCATCTCACAAAACATGCGCATCAACGCCTTCTTCTCCATTTTGAAGCAGTCGATGCATATTGTGAGGTCTTTCTTAATGGCTGCTTCGTTGGGAAGCATGATGGGGGCTATCTGCCTTTTAGCTTTGATATAACCAATGAGATTGTTGAAGGTGAGAATGAGATTAAGGTGGTTGTCCAAGATGATACGGATTATGGCAATCATGCCAGGGGCAAGCAGCGCCTTCACCATGGAGGAATGTACTATACGCCAGTAAGTGGTATCTGGCAGACTGTATGGTATGAATGGGTTGATGAACAATATATTACAGATGTCTTGTTTAAGCCTGACTTACAAAAACAAGGTGTTTATCTTGAAGTCTGTACAATGGGTGATCTAGAAGATGTTGAAGTGATTATTCACCAGCCAGATACAAAAGAATCTACAACTTACCATATTCCTGCTTGTCAACAGGCATTCATCGCATTAAAAAATATTCAACTCTGGTCACCTGATCATCCATGTCTCTATGATGTAGAACTCATTTATGGTCATGATCATGTTACAAGTTATTTTGGGATGCGGGCATTTAGTCAAGTGGAAATCAATGGCCATCACTATATGGCAATAAATGGCAAGCCCATATTCCATTATGGCTTATTAGATCAGGGGTATTATCAGGGAACTTTGATGAGTCCACCAAGTGATGAAGCTGTTATCAAGGATTTGAAGCTTGTCAAGTCATTGGGCTTTAATACTATCCGTAAGCATGTCAAGATTGAAAATAGTCGTTTCTATTACCGTTGCGATCAGTTAGGTATTCTTGTCATGCAGGATATGGTCAATGGGGGAGAGAGATATGATGATCAGTTTGTCACTGTTCAACCCAATCTTTTTCCTGCTTTACAATCCAAGCGTGATGATCATAACTATATCCAGATGAAACGTCCTGATCCAGATAACCGAGCAGCATATTATCGTGAGGTCAAAGAGACAATAGAACATCTTAGGCACTTTGTGTCCATTGATACATGGGTTGCATTCAATGAAGGCTGGGGGCAGTTTGATAGTCAAGAAGTGACGGATTATATCAAGAAACTTGATCCAGAACGCTTTGTCGACAGTGCTTCTGGTTGGTTTGATATGAAAGCAGGGGATTTTCTTTCCATTCATAACTACTTCCGTCCTCTTCATCTTAAAAAGAGTCAACGCATCATTATCTTAAGTGAGTTTGGTGGGATGAACTATCAAATCAATAATCATTTCTATGGCAAAAAGAATTATGGCTATAAACGAGTTTCAAGTCGTAAAGATTTTATGATAGCCTACCGTAAACTGATGATCCGTGATATCATGAAGAACATCCCCCATGGTCTTGCTGGAAGCATCTATACCCAGTTTTCAGACATCGAAGATGAAGTCAACGGCTTAATCACTTATGACAGAGAAGTTGTCAAATGTGATCAGGAGATCATGAGAGGCATTGCTCAAAGAATCTATGGACTCTTTGACAGGGAGGTTGGAAATGAATAATTTGATTTTTAGTTTGAATGCGACAATGCCGGTCTTTCTTTTGATGGTCTTTGGCTATTTTCTTAATAGAATTGGCTGGATGGATGATGAACTGGCAGCTAAGCTCAATACCTTCGTCTTTCGTATCCCTTTGCCTGTGTTGCTTTTCCATCAGCTAGCAACAACAGACTTCATTAAAGCCTGGGATACTAAATTTGTCCTCTTCTGTTTCTTTGCGACATTTGCGTCCATTTTAATCGTTACGCTTTTATCAAGTCTTTTGATTAAACAGCGTGACCTTCAGGGAGAATTTATTCAGGCAAGCTATCGTTCAAGTGCTGCACTTCTTGGTATTGCCTATATTAGTAATCTTTATGGACGTGCGACCATGGCACCCTTGATGATTATTGGCGCCGTACCACTTTATAATATCATGGCTGTTGTAGTGCTTTCGTTAACAGAACCAGGAGCAGAAAAGCTCAACAAAGCTGTCTTAAAGAAAACCATTCTAGGTATTTTTAAGAACCCAATTATTATTGGTATTGTTTTAGGTTTCTTCTATTCCATCTTGAATCTTCCACTGGGCAAGATTCCTGATAAATTCTTAAGTGAAGTGGCAGCTCTTTCTACGCCACTCGGCTTAATGGCCATGGGAGCTAGCGTGGATGTGAAGAAAATTGGTGGTCAGCTTAAGAATGCCATTGTTGCTTCCTTTATTAAGCTTGTCGGCCTTGAAATCATCTTCTTGCCTCTTGCAATCAAGTTCGGCTTCAGATATGACAAGCTTGTTGCCATACTCATCATGCTTGGTTCAGCAACGACAGTATCAAGTTATGTCATGTGTCGTAATATGCATCATGAAGGCATTCTTACAAGCAATACCGTCATTCTTACAACAATCCTTTCAGCTTTTACACTCACGTTCTGGATTTTCCTGCTTAGAACATTACATACGATTTAAAAAGACTGTTGGCTTATTGGCCAGCATTCTTTGTGCTTGTGATGAATTGTTGGAAGATGAGACGGCTCTTTTCATCATTGTGGAAACTATGCTCAGGATGCCATTGAATACCCCAGATGAATGTCTTATTGGAAACGTCAATAGCTTCAATAAGACCATCTTCACTTGTTGCCATGACTTCAAGATGATTGCCAAGTTTTTGGATGGCCTGATGATGTCTGGAATTTACGCCAATTGTATCCTGCTTCAAGAGCTTTTGTAGAGGCGTATCTTGCTGAAGGGTGACTTGATGGCAAGGTGCATCATAGGGCTTAAGCATATCATGTTTGATAGAAGAAGGATGCAGGGAAGGCAAATCCTGATAGAGGGTACCACCATGAATGACATTTAAGAGCTGAAGCCCCCGACAAATACAAAGAGCAGGCATATCTTGATCGAGCACTTCCTTCATTAGCTTTATTTCAAAATAGTCTCTTGCCTCAAGATAGGGACCACACCTCTCTAACAAATCTTCGCCATAAAGAAGTGGATTAATGTCCTGACCACCTGTAAAAAGCACACCATCAAGATGAGGCATGATGGCTTCAATATCTACATTATAAGGTAAAATAATAGGAATCCCCCCGGATTTATTAATCGCTTCTGTATATTCAGGTAACATCCAATAGCTATGACGCTTTTCATCATATAAAGCAACAATGCCAATAATTGGTTTCATATTCTCACATCCTTTTTTGTCCATACAGTATATCTTGATAGATATGGAGTCAAGGAAAAAGATAGCCGCAACGACTATCTCTTAAACAACTGTTTCACTTTTCCAGCATTAAGTGCACCATAAATTATATAGAATGCAACCATATTCACAATCCCTTCAACAATCAGGCCAGGAGCCTGCATAAGACCAGTAGGCAAGGAGTGATAAATGATTGCCCCAACAAGAGAATAACCAATAATCCCTTCAAGTGTTCCAATGAGTGAGGCAAGTAGGAGATAGGGTGAATGAAGGGAAGTTACCTCCTTCTTCCCAATTATACCAACAAGATAGCCCATCAGGCCTTTTAAGAAAAATGTTGGAATAGCCCACATACTCCAGCCGCTAAGCAAATCGGCTAAAGCTGAACCAACACCACCAATAATGAAGCCAGCTTTTTCATTTAAGAACATCGCAAACAAGAAAACAAAGCAGTTTCCTAAATTCGCATAACCTAGGGGAATAGGAATTTGAATGAACATTGTGGAAATAAAGACAATGGCAATACCTAAACCATAAATGGCAATATGGTAAGTCTGATTATGTTTCATGGCAAGACCTCCTAGGCCAATTATAGAAAAATCCTATTTATTGTAAAGAGGAATCTATTTCTTGCCTTCTACTTCATCAAAGAATTCTTCTAAATAGTTTACCATGAACTGATGACGCTGATCAGCGAGAACTCTAGCACACTCCGTATTCATCATATCCTTAAGAAGTAGGAGTTTCTCATAGAAATGATTGATTGTACTTGATTGATGCTGACGATAGCTTGCTTCATCCATGTTGCGTTCTGGCTTTTCATCATTGTAGAGAGGACGGTTGTGGTTGCCACCAAAGGTAAATGCCCTGGCAATGCCAATTGCTCCAATGGCATCAAGACGATCAGCATCCTGTACAATCTTGCCTTCAAGTGTAGAAGGGGACTTGCTTTGATTGCCCTTAAAGGAAACATCCTGAATAATCGCAATGACTTCTTCCTGTGTTGCTTTATCAATGCCATATCTATTCATCAATAAGCGGGCATTTTGATAGTTGATGCTTTGCGTTAGCTTGACATCATCGACATCATGAAGAAGAGCAGCTAAGCTCACAATCTCAAGATTGGCGTGCTCTTGTATTGCGATATTGTTGGCAAGCTTATAGACACGCATTGTATGGTTAAAGTCATGACCACTATAATCATCCTTAAAGAATTTTTGAAGATCGCTAAGTAAGCTATCAAGAACTTCTTTAGTCATCAAGCTGCATCCTTTCAAGCTTCAGCATTAAGCTGGCATATTCATCTTCATCAATCTTGCCAATTTCCAGAAGCTTGTCATCAATGCTTTTAAGAACAATCTTACGGTCTTCAAGAGAGTTGACAAAGTCATATTGGGATGCATCGATGGTCATCTTTGGGGAAGCATCATAGGCTTCATACCAAGGGGTATAATGTTCTAAGAGGTTGATATAGTATTCTCTTAAAGTTGGATCATTCTCTATCTGTTCATAATCACGACCACGCTTTTTAATATGAGCAAGCATTGTTGTGATATCGATATCAATATGGACAAGAAGATCGGGTGCTTTTTTATGGGCGGCATAGGGAAGTTCTTCCATCATGTTCTCAAGAAGGTCATCGTAGACCTTGACTTCTTCTTCATTGCAGCGCCCCATTTCCGCATTCATATGGAAGAAGAGGCTGTCTTCATAGATGGAACGATCAAGGACATTGTTGTCATTGGTCATCGCTTCTTTGATCATCGCAAAACGCTTATTTAAGAAATAAATCTGAAGTAGGAAGGCATAATGGTTGGGATCTTTATAGAAAAGTGGCAAAATAGGATTATCGCCCACGGGTTCAAAAAATGCTTCTGTTCCAAGATGCTTGGAAACAAATGTCGTTAAATTGCTTTTACCTGCGCCAATAGCGCCAGACATAATTATCATCAATACTGTAACTCCTTTTTCTAGAATCTAACTGAGTATAATATGTTTTGCTTCGGCAAACAACCATGACGATAAAGATTTCCTAATTTAGGAAGTTGCTTTTTGGATAAAGGAAAGCGTGCTATACTACGAACGAAAAGAAGGTATGAATATGGATAGAAAAACACAGGAACAATATGAAAAACTTGTCTTAACACCTATTAAAGTTATCATTCCTCAGCTTGCCATTCCAACCATTATCTCGATGATGGTATCAATGATCTATAATTTAGTTGATGCTTATTTTGTCGGCAAGATTGGGACGGCGGCGGCTGCTGCGGTGGGCATTTTAATGAGTGTTCAGGCCATCTATCAGGCAATTGGCTTTATGTGCGGTCATGGCTCTGGTTCCAATATTTCTCGTCTCTTAGGGCAGGGCCGTGTTGATGAAGCTAGCAACTATGCTTCAACAGCGTTTCTGATGTCAATTGTCATCACCACAATTCTCACTATTCCAGCACTTATTTTTATTACCCCACTCATGCATATGTTGGGCTCAACCACAACCATTCTTCCCTATGCGAGAATTTATGGCTATTATATGTTGATATGTGGGCCTGCATTAGCGGCAAGCTGTGTCTTGAATAATATCATGCGTTATGAAGGCAAAGCATCACTGGCGATGATTGGGTTGGTATCTGGTGGTGTTTTGAATATGATCGGTGATCCCATCTTTATGTTTGGCTTGAAGATGGGCATTCATGGTGCTGGTCTTTCAACGGCACTTTCGCAATATGTCTCACTTGGCATTCTCTTCTATATGTTTTATTCAGGCAAGACCATCAGCAAGATTTCTTTCAAACATTTCCATTTACGCAAACTTGCCATTGGTAATATTGTCTCAAATGGATTACCAAGTTTACTGCGTCAGGTGCTTAACTCAGTTTCTACCATGACTCTTAATATTGCAGCCAATCCTTATGGCGATGCAGCCATTGCCGCAATGACGATTGTTGGACGTATTGTCGCTTTCTTTGCCTCAATGATGGTTGGTATTGGCCAGGGCTATCAGCCTGTTGGTGCTTATAATTATGGGGCAAAAAAATATAAACGTATTCGTCAGGGCTTCTATTTTACATGGGGGCTAGGGGAAATACTTTTAATGGGGGCAGCGATTGTCGGATTGCTTTTTTCAAGAGAACTTGTTAGTATATTCAGGGATGATCAAGCCGTTATCGCAATTGGTGTAAGAGCTTTGCGTTTTCAGTGCTTTGCTTTGATTTTGCAGCCTTTGGGCATTGTCTGCAACATGATGTTCCAGTCCATTGGTAAGGCAAAAATTGCCAGTCTGCTTGCCTCACTAAGAAGTGGGCTCTACTATATTCCTGCACTTATCATCTTACCAATGTTCTTAGGTATCACAGGGGTAGAAATCTCGCAGTTAGTTGGTGATGCACTGACTTTCTTGACATGTGTCCCAATTGTCATACGCTTCTTTAGACAATTACCAAATAAGAATATCGAAACGGAGATTGATCACGCCTATCAACAAGCAAAGGAGGAATAGTATGCGTCGTTTTGAATTTGTCATAAAAATTCTTATCGGATTATTATTGTTGGCACTTTCAGTGAATGTCTTCGTATTACCTTTTGGCTTTATTTCTGGTGGAACAACCGGTTTAGGTCTTATTGGCCGTCATTTCTGGCATTGGAATTTCAATATGGTTGTAACGGGTGTTAATATCATCATGTTTATTGTGGGCTTCATCTTTATGGGAAAGAAGTTTGCTGCTACAACACTCCTGGCAACATTTATATACCCTCTCCTTCTTGAAGTCACAAGTTATTTTACAGATCAGATTCACCTCACAAATGATCCTCTTATAGCCTGCGTGATGGGTGGCATTCTAGCTGGTGCAGGGATTGGCCTAGTCATTCAAAGCGGGGCAAGCACGGGTGGTATGGATATTCCACCCATTGTCCTCAACAAATTCTTCCACTGGCCAGTTGCTGTTGTGATGAATCTCCTTGATTTAACAGAACTCTTATTCCAGGCTACATTTTCTCCAATCACCAAGACAGTCTGTGGTATCATTATGCTTTTTACGACAACCTTCATCATGAATCGTATTCTGACATTCGGTCATACAAGTTATCAGGTTCTTCTCATATCCACACAATATGAAGCAATCAGAAATCTTCTCATTCATGATCTTGATAAGGGCTTGACTTTATTAAAGGTTGAAACAGGTTATCATTTGGATGATTCCAAAGCATTACTATCCGTAGTCAATCAAAAAGACTTACATAGCTTAAGAAGTGGTGTTTATGCGATTGATCCGCATGCCTTTATGATTGTCAGCAAGGTCACTGAAGTCAGAGGTGAGAACTTTACGGACTGGACAAAAATCAATAGAACAGAAAGATTTCTCAATTCTTAAGAAAAATATTGCACTCATGCAATATTTTTTTATAATCTTTTTTTGAGGTATTAAAAAATGGAAAACACAATTGTAACACTCAAAAAAGGTGAAGGTAGATCTTTTAAACAAGGTGGTTTATGGATCTATGATAATGAAATAGAAACAATTAAGGGAAGATTCAAGAATGGACATTTAGTCGAAGTACATGACTACAATGACTATCCATTAGGTATTGGCTATATCAACCAGAACTCTAAAATACGCGTACGCATGCTGAGCCGTAATGTGCAGCAGGAAATAAATGATGCGTTCTTTAAGATGCGTCTCTCTCACGCCTGGCAATATCGTAAAGATACAGTTGATACATCGAGCTGTCGTATTGTCTTTGGTGAAGCGGATTTCTTGCCTGGACTTGTGATTGATAAGTTTGAAGATGTTCTTGTCATTCAGGCCTTGACTTTGGGCATGGATTTACTCAAAGAGCGTCTTGTCAATTTGATGAAAGGAGTGCTGCAAGAAGATGGCATTACGATTCGTGGCGTCTATGAAAGAAGCGATGCGAAAGAACGTGATAAAGAAGGCTTAAGTCGTATTAAAGGCTTTATTGGAGAGCCATTTGCGACAAAGTTTGATATTGTGGAAAATGGTGTACATTATCATATTGACGTAGAAAATGGCCAGAAGACGGGCTTCTTCCTTGATCAAAAATATAACCGTCTTGCAATGCAGAGAATTGTCAAAGATAAAACCGTTCTTGATTGTTTTACTTATATTGGTACATTTGCCTTGAACTGTGGCTATGCTGGAGCAAAGGATGTTCTTGGTGTGGATGCAAGTGATTTAGCTGTTGAACTGGCCAATGATAATGCAAAACTCAACCATCTTGAAGACAAGGTACACTTTGAACAACATGATGTCTTTGATTTCCTTCCTGAACTTGTTGAAGAAGGAAAGAAGTTTGATGTTGTCATTCTCGATCCACCCGCCTTTACAAAAAGCAGAAGCTCCATCAAGAATGCCATCAAAGGCTATCGTGAAATCAATCGTGAAGGCTTAAAGCTTGTCAAAGATGGTGGCTATCTGGCTAGCTGTACATGTTCTCACTTTATGGATAATGAGAACTTTGTGAAGGCTATTGAGCAGGCAGCTCGCTCTGTCCATAAGCGTTTACGTCAGATTGAATTTCGTCAGCAATCACCTGATCATCCAATATTATGGGGAGCCAGTGATTCAAGTTATTTAAAGTTTTATATTTTTCAGGTTACGGATGAAAAATAGTTAGGGGAGATTTTTATGCGTCTTGATGAAATGCAACATATTCTGGGAATTACAAATGAAAACTTTGCACGATATCAAGAGAGTGGCTTGATACCTGTCAAAGAAAGCTATGACCGCAAGGACTTAGAAGACCTTGAGCTTGTGACAATCTTGGATTCAACACATGAAGAAGCACAGGAAATCAAGAAGTTCTTACAGAATATCTCTGATGATACGAAATATCGTATACTCAAGAAAGCACGTTATTCTTATTATGAAGATATCTATCGTCAGAATGATGAAGTCAAGGTTGAGGAGAATAAACTCTGGAAAGCAAAGCAAACTCATCAACAGTAGGCAAGCATTTCTATTTATGATATAATGCCACAAAAGGGGGATATTTATGAAGTTGAAAAGATTAGGGACAATCCTTTTAGCAGGATTACTCGCTGTTGGATTGACAGCTTGTGGAGGCTCTTCTTCAAAGAAAGCAGATACGTTTACTGTTGGCTTTGACCAGAACTTCCCACCATTTGGCTATAAGGATGACAAAGGAAACTTTACGGGCTTTGATATTGATCTTGCGAAAGAAACGGCTAAACGCATGAACAAGAAGATCAAGCTTCAGCCTATTGACTGGGATGCCAAGGACATGGAACTTGATAGTGGTACAATTGACTGTATCTGGAATGGCTTTACTATGAATGGCAGAGAAAACAAATATACTTGGACAAAACCATATATGAATAACCGCCAGGTTGTTGTTGTTAAGAAAGCTAGCAAGATTGCAACACTCAAAGACTTGGCGGGTAAGATCATGGAAGTCCAGAAAGACTCATCAGCCCAGTCAGCCATTGATGCCAATAAGGAACTGAAGAGTTCATTCAAGAATTATTTAAGTGTTGCCGACTACAATACAGCCATGATGGACTTAGAAAGTGGTGCTGTTGATGCAGTAGCCATGGATGAATTTGTCGCTAAGAAACAAATTGAAGGTAAAGAAAACACTTATGCCATTCTTGATGAATCGATTTCTTCAGAACAATATGCAGTAGGCTTCAAGAAGGGCAATACAAAGCTTCGTGATGAAGTAGAGAAAACGTTAATCGCTATGGTCAAGGATGGCACTTTTGCGAAGATCAGCAAGAAGTGGTTTAAAGCTGACTATGGCATTCTAAAAGCAAATTAAACCAAGCGTTGCTTGGTTTTTTTCTAAGGGGGATATTATTTATGAATTTAATGGATTTATTTGTCCAGCTAGCAGGTGGCATGGGCACAACGCTACAGATTTTCTTTCTGACACTCATCTTCTCTTTGCCTCTTGGCCTCATTGTCGCTTTTGGCAGAATGAGCAAGCATCTGATCCTTAAGAATATCGTACGCGTCTATATCAGCATTATGCGTGGGACACCACTGATGTTGCAACTTCTTGTCGTATACTTTGGCCCATACTATATGTTTGGCATAACGATCTCTCCAATGTATCGTGGTGTTGCTGTTATTATTGCCTTTGCTCTTAACTATGCTGCTTATTTTGCGGAAATCTATCGTAGTGGTATTGAAAGCATGCCTAAAGGACAGTATGAAGCCGCCAAGGTTCTTGGCTATTCTAAAACGGCAACTTTCTTTGTCATCATCCTGCCTCAGGTGATCAAACGCATACTCCCATCTCTCACAAATGAAATCATTACACTTGTCAAAGATACATCATTGGCTTTCTCGATTGCCTATGCCGAAATGTTTACAGAAGCAAAGGCGATTGCCGCTACAAGTCGCTCCATGATGCCATTTGTCGCAGCAGCAATCTTCTATTATATTTTCAATGCCGTTGTTGCTTTTGTCATGGAAACAATTGAAAAGAAAATGAGTTATTATGAATAAGGGAGAAGAGTGTATGAGAATATTGGATTTACAACACATTAAAAAATCATTTGGTGACAACGAAGTCTTAAAAGATATTGACTTGGCAGTTGAAGAAGGTCAAGTTGTTTCCATTATTGGACCTTCAGGTTCAGGCAAGTCAACATTACTGAGAATTGCGACATTCCTAGAAACAATGGATGATGGCACACTCTCATATAATGAAAAGCCAGTCGTAACTTCTATTAATCACATTGCCAGCTATGATCATAAAAAAGCTATTGAAGAAGCAATGAATACCTTTGGTCTCGTCTTCCAGAACTTCAATCTTTTCCCACATTTCACAGTTCTCAAGAATATCATTGATGCACCTATTCGCAACCAGAAACGAAATAAACAGGAAGTCATACAAGAAGCACGTGAACTCTTGAAGAAGATGGGTTTAAGTGATAAGGAAAATGCCTATCCATGTGAGTTATCGGGCGGACAGCAGCAGCGTGTTTCCATTGCCAGAGCACTTGCCTTAAAGCCAAAAATCCTCTTCTTTGATGAACCAACAAGTGCCCTTGATCCAGAGCTCACACTTGAAATTCTGAAGGTTATCAAAGAACTTGCAAAAGAAAAGATGACAATGGTTATTGTCACCCATGAAATGCAGTTTGCGAGAGATGTCAGTGATGTGATTGTCTTTATGGATAAAGGTGTGATTGTTGAAAAGACAACACCACAAAAGATGTTCACAAGTGACAATGAACGCACGAAGGCCTTTTTAGGCAAATATTATGATCAGCAGGAAACCCATTAGTTTCCTGTTTTTGCATATTACTATTAGATGAGAGCAAAATCCGTTATAATCAAGTTAAGGAGTGTCTATGAAAAAACAGTTTGAAAATAATCGACAATTAATTCTTTATTTCATAAAAGGCTCAAAAACCTATTTTATTCTTGCCATTCTCTTTGCCGCTGCAGCTTCACTTTTTGATCTTATTAACCCACGCATTATCAGCTTTACGGTTGATAGTGTCATTGGTTCTAAAAAAGCAAGCTTGCCTGCTTTCTTTAATGGCTTTATCCAAGGTGTTGGAGGGATAACATATCTAAAAGGCCATATCTATCTTATTGGTGTATTTGTAGTGATTGTTGCCATTATTGGGGCATTATTTCGTTATCTCTTTAGGCTTTTTAACAGCAAGGGGGCCGAGAAGTTTGTCAAGGTGATGCGTGATGGCCTATTTGAGCATATCGTTCACTTGCCTTTTGCCTGGTTTACGCATAATCCTACAGGAGATATTATTCAACGATGTACAAGTGACGTGGAAACTATCAAGCGTTTCCTTTCAGAACAGCTAACCCAGATGCTACGTATTATCATTATGATTGTTCTTTCTCTTTATTTCATGAGTACCATTTCCATAAAGATGATGCTGGCAGCTGCCATCTTTATTCCCATCATTGTCACTTATTCACTTTTCTTCCATAAGCGTATTGGTGCGACATTTGAAAAGGCCGATGAAGAAGAAGGCGTGCTTTCTTCGATTGCTCAGGAGAACTTGACTGGCGTAAGAGTTGTGCGTGCCTTTGGTCGAGAACGCTATGAACGACAGCGTTTTGAAAAGCAGAATACGATCTATACCAAGGCCTTCATGAAGCTTGATATCCTGATTACCTGGTTCTGGTCGATTGGTGATGGTATCTCAGGCTTGCAGCTCTTAACGATTGCAGCACTGGGCGCTTATTTTGGCGTCAAGGGAGACATCACAGCTGGTGATTATATTGCCTTTGTTTCCTATAATACCATGCTTGTCTGGCCAATTCGTTCACTTGGGCGTGTCATTTCAGATATGAGTCGTGCAAGTGTCTCAATTGATCGTATTCGTTATATTATGAATAGTGAAGAAGAAGAGGATGACAAGGATGCTATAAATGTCGATATGCATGGGGATATTGTCTTTGATCATGTATCTTTCCGCTATAATGATGATGGTCCACTTGTCTTAGATGATATTTCTTTTGCTATTGAAAAAGGCACAACGCTTGGTATCCTGGGTGGGACGGGCTCTGGTAAATCAACACTTATGTATTTATTAGATCATCTCTATGAGGTATCAAGTGGTCATATCTATATTAATGGTGTTGATATTAAACATATTAACCGTGATTATTTAAGAAAGAATATTGGTCTTGTCTTACAGGAACCTTACCTCTTTTCGAAAAGTATTGAGGAGAATATTGCTATTGGGATCCATTCTGCAACCATGGATGATGTTGAAGAGGCAAGCAAGATTGCGAGCCTTAATGAAGCCATCAACCATTTCAAGAATGGCTACAAGACATCGGTTGGTGAGCGTGGGGTAACCCTTTCTGGTGGTCAGAAGCAGCGTACAGCGATTGCCCAGATGGTCATCCGTAAGACCCCAATCATGATTTTTGATGACTCTTTAAGTGCTGTTGATAGTGAAACGGATATGAAAATCCGTCGTGCTCTTGAAGAAAATATCCATGATGCCACAGTCATCTTGATTAGTCATCGTATTACGACATTGATGCAGGCTGATCAGATTATTGTCTTAAATAAAGGCAGGATTGCTGAAGTTGGTAATCACCAGCAATTAAGAAGCCAAAAGGGTATCTATCGCAAGATCTGCGACATTCAGAATATAGGGGAGGACAATTCATGAGAAAATATCAATTCTTTGGCTTAAGAAAGATTATCCCTTATATCAAGCCTTATCGTAAGGAAATGATCATCATGGTGATTTTAGGGGTTGTTTCGAGCTTATTTGATAGTATCTATCCTCTCTTTAATCGCTATGTGCTTAATCACTATCTTGCCTTAAAGACTCTTGATACGATTGTCTATTTTGTTGCTTTATATGTCTTTGTTTTAGTCTTACAGGTGATTGCGAATTTTATTTCAAGTTATATGATTTCCAAAGTTGAACTCTATGTTGGCCGTGACTTGAAAAATGCGAGCTTCAATCATCTTCAGACACTGTCCTTTTCCTATTTTAATACAAATAACGTAGGTTATATTCATGCGCGCGTGATGAGTGATACGGATCGTATTGGTACATTAGTAAGCTGGCGTTTAATGGATCTTGTCTGGAATCTCTCCTACTTGATCATTGTCTTTGTCATAATGGCAAGAATCCATTTGAAGCTGACCTTAATCTTGATGCTGCTCATTCCTATTGCTGTCTTACTGATCATGTATTTCCAAAAGCACTTAGTTGTCTTGAATCGTAAGATCAGAGAAATCAATTCCCTCATCACTGCCAACTTTAATGAAGGTATCAGTGGGGCGAAGAGTATCAAAACACTCGTTGTAGAAGATACTGTACAGCATGATTTTGAAGAAGACTCACGTGAAATGCAGAAAGTCAGTATACATGCGACCCATTATTCAGCTCTTTTTGTATCCACAATATCTATTATGAGTAGCTTAGCTCTTGCCGTCGTGCTCGCTCAAGGAGGACGACTCAGCCAGGAAAATCTGATGGCTATTGGTACGCTTTCTGTCTTTATGAGTTATGCGATTGGCATGATTGACCCGATTCAGGCCATCGTCGAAGTCTTTTCGGCAATGATTCAAGCTCAGGCTAATATTGAACGCTTTAGTACTTTAATGGAAACAAAAAGTGATGTTGCTGATCGATTAGATGTCATTGAACGTTATGGCGATACCTTCCACCCAAAGAAAGAAAACTGGGAAGACTTGCATGGTGATATTGAATTCAAAGATGTTTCTTTCCATTATCCAGATGGAGAAGAAATGGTCTTAGAACATTTCAATCTCAAAGTCCCTCAGGGACAAAATGTCGCTATTGTAGGAGAGACAGGAGCAGGCAAGAGTACGCTTGTCAATCTTGTCTGTCGTTTCTTTGAACCAACAAGTGGTCAGGTGCTCATCGATGGAAAAGATGCCAGAGACCGTTCAACATTATGGCTTCATTCTCATATTGGCTATGTCTTACAGACACCACATCTTTTTAGTGGCAGTGTGCGTGATAATATGCGTTATGGCGCACCAGAAGCAACAGATGAAGAAATCTGGCAGGCACTTGAACTTGTCAAGGCAAGCGAGATTGTCAAGAAGATGGGAAATGGCTTAGACTCTGATGTTGGTGAAGGCGGCGACCTGCTTTCAACAGGTGAAAAACAGCTTCTATCCTTTGCCCGTGCTATTCTTGCCAATCCTGCTATCCTAGTTCTTGATGAAGCGACATCATCTATTGATACGATGACGGAAAAAGCAATTCAGGATGCCATACAGACAGTCATCAAGGGAAGAACATCCTTTATGATTGCCCATCGTCTTTCAACCGTCGTTGATGCAGATGTTATTCTTGTCGTGCGTGATGGCAAGATTGTGGAATCAGGCAAGCATGATGAACTGATGAAAAAACATGGCTATTATTATGAACTCTATAGCAGGCAGTTTGAAGAAATCCAGACTGAAAAAGCTCTCTAGTGTTCTTAGCTTTTACAAAAAATGCCCTTTATAAGAAGAAAAATTGTAAAAGTTATTTAATTGTCTTGAACAAGCATTGAAGTTTATTAAGAATTGATTATCATTAAAGATGTAAAGAAAGAGGGTATAAGTATGAATTACAAACAGATCGTTGAAAAGGCTCAGGAAAGCTATGCAAGATATTTTAAGAATGTTGAACCTTTAACAGAAAAGAAGACAAATGATGTTGTTGTTGATCGTCAGAAAGTTGAAGAAGTCATTGCTCAGGGTGAAGCTCATATGGCTGCTATCAACAAGATCAAGGAAGAAATGAAAAAAGAAGCTACAGAAAAAGCTATTGAAAGTGAAGAAAAGATCTTTGGTGTTCCTGAAGCTACAGAATCACTTGATCATATGACAAATGACTATGTTGCTTATCAGGAAAAGCTCAAAGATTTAAAAGCTAAGCTTGAAACTTTAAAAGAAAAATAATGGAAGTGAAAGGATATCTTCGTGATATCCTTTTTTACTTATACTGATAAAAGTAATATACATAAAAACTATAGCGATTTCACCCTTTCTATACTTGAAAAATAAATCTGTAGGCGTTATACTATAGGTGTTGTGAAACAAATCACATAATAGAAAACAATAAAAAAAGGAGATAATATTATGCAGAGATTTACTTTACCTAGAGATCTATATCACGGAAAGGGAGCTCTAGAAGCATTAAAAACATTGGAAGGTAAAAAGGCAATCATTTGTGTTGGTGGTGGCTCAATGAAACGTTTTGGCTTCTTACAGAAAGCTGAAGACTATTTGAAAGAAGCTGGCTTTGAAGTAAAGTTATTTGAGGGTATTGAATCAGATCCATCTGTTGATACAGTTATGCGTGGCGCTAAGGCTATGGAAGAATTTGGTCCTGACTGGATTGTTGCCATTGGTGGTGGCTCTCCAATCGATGCTGCTAAAGCTATGTGGATTAAATATGAACATCCAGAATGTACATTCGAAGATATGTGTAAAGTCTTCGCTTTACCTAAATTAAGAAATAAGGCACATTTCTGTGCTGTATCATCAACTTCAGGTACGGCTACAGAAGTAACAGCTTTCTCAATTATTACAGACTACGAAAAAGGTATTAAATATCCAATTGCAGATTTTGAAATCACACCTGATGTTGCCATTGTTGATCCAGAATTAGCAGAAACAATGCCACAGAAACTTGTTGCACATACAGGTATGGATGCAATGACACATGCCATTGAAGCCTATGTTTCAACAGCTCATGCAAATTACACTGATCCACTTGCAATATGGGCAATTCGAATGATCAGAAGAGACTTAATCAATTCTTATAATGGTGACATGACAGCACGTGACAATATGCACGATGCACAGTGCTTAGCAGGTCAGGCATTCTCAAATGCTTCTCTTGGTATTGTTCACTCAATGGCTCATAAGACGGGTGCCATCTTTGCTGATTATGGTGCTCATATCATCCATGGTGCTGCTAATGCAATGTACTTACCAAAGGTTATTGCCTTCAACGCTAAAGATCCAGAAGCAAAAGCAAGATATGCACAGATTGCTGATGAATTAAAACTTGGCGGCGAAACTGCTGATGAAAAGATTGCTAACTTAATTGCCTTATTAAGAAACATGAACGATAAGCTTAATATTCCACATTGCATTAAACATTATGGCAAGGATTCTTATCCAACAGAAGAAGGTTTCGTACCTGAAAATGTCTTCTTAGAAAGATTACCTGAAATTGCTAAGAATGCCATTGCTGATGCATGCACACTTACAAATCCACGTAAGCCAACTCAGGAAGAAATGGAAAAATTATTGAAAGCTTGCTACTACGACACTGAAGTAGACTTCTAATAATTCAGGAAGGAAGAAATTCCTTCCTTTTTTGTCATTTGCTTGATTACATCTTAAAACTGACTAAAATAGTAAAGAGAAGGTGAAATGAAATGATTGCTTTCGAAACTTTATTTGCGGATGATCTTTTAAGAAAGGATAAGAACGAAGAATTTGATGAAGAAGAAATGAAAAAAGATCTTGTTGCAGATGATTCTTCCTATTGCCTTTCTGATGATGAAGAAATATGCCATCATCAGATTATCAGCGAGCATTTATCATCATTACACTTATGATTGAAGAAGATACCAGGAGCTCCTGGTATTTTCATTTAGAGTATAGATGTGGTCAGAAATAGACATTTATGTTAGAATGCCACGTGAGGTGAACAAAGTGAAGATTGGATTAGTAATGGAAGGCGGAGCTAATAGGGGCATGTTTACTGCTGGCGTGCTTGATGTGTTAATGGAAAATGGGATTGAACTTGATGCTTCAATTGGTGTTTCAGCAGGTGCAGCATTTGGCTGTAATTATGCTTCTAAGCAGATTGGACGTGCTATACGCTACAATAAGCGATTTGCGAAAGACTGGCGTTATGCTTCATGGCGCTCGTTCTTTTTAACGGGTGATCTCTATGGAGCAAAGTTTGATTATGAAAAGCTGCCCTATGAACTTGATATATTTGATTATCAGGAATTTATGAAACATGATTTTTATTGTGTTTGTACAAATGCTTTAACAGGTGAGCCTCTTTATTACCATTGTGATGAGGACGATAAAAAGACAATGCAGTATATTCGTGCTTCGGCAAGTATGCCCGTTGTCTCACATGCTGTTGAAGTTGATGGTATGAAGTTATTAGATGGAGGTATTGCTGATAGTATTCCATTACAGTATTTTGAATCCATTGGCTATAAGAAGAATGTTGTCATTCTCACACAGCCATCATCTTACCGCAAAGGGCCAATGAAACATACACATATGATGAAGCTGTTATTGAAAAAATATCCAGCCATCTATCAGAAACTCAAGAAGCGCCATCTTGCTTACAACAAACAGCTAAGCTATATCAAGAAGCGTGGAGAATATGGTGATGCATTTATCATTCAGCCACCTTTTAGTCTCAATATTCCAGCGCTTTGTCACTCCGCGCAAGAAAAAGAGCGTGTGTATAGAATTGGTCGCCAGCAGGCTCTTAAACAGCTTGCAAGCTTGAAGCATTTTATTAATGAGGCAAGAAATGAAGAAGATCATTAAGACGCTTATTGTCGTTGCCCTCATTCTAACTGCTAGCTATGGAGGATTGGTTCTCTATAACCGTTTGCAGGTCGATGGTGGTCAGCAGGTCAATGATATGGTTGCCTTCTTAAGCAAGAAGACTGGCATTATTGCTGATGATGAACATTTTTCCGACGATGTGTCAGCTGGTAATTTGTTACGTAGGAAGATGATTAATCGTACCCATCATATCGATATAACCTATTTCAGTAGACAAAAAATAGATGCCCAAGAAATCGCAAAGAATATTTATCAAGAAGCAATCAAACATACAGGTGTTCCCAATGAAGGAGACTATCTGCACTATTCTCTTTCAAGAGTTACGATTTCCTCAAAGCGTACACGTATTATTAATGGATATCATTATGATTTAGCTTATGATATAAACTATCGTACAACCTTATCTAAAGAACAATTGATTGATAAAAAAGTTAAGGCTATAGTCGCTCATGTGAAGGGAACGAATTATCAGAAGATCAAGCAGCTTAATGACTATCTTGTCCATCATATGTATTATAGTGATCGTGGCCGTGGGGACCAATATACAGCCTATGGTGCTCTCGTTAATGGACATGGTGTTTGTCAGGCCTATACTTTAGCGTACTATCGTTTGCTACTTGAGGCGAAAATTGATAATCGAATGATTACTGGCCTGAGCGTCCAGCCAACAGGACGAGAAAATCATACATGGAATATCGTTAAGCTAGGCAATCGCTATTATGATGTTGATGTTACCTGGAATGATGCAGAAGGACGTAAAAATATGTATTTCTTAAAAGGTGACTTGCAGTTTAAAAAGAGTCATCATGCTGATGACATTTATAAAACAACAGCCTTCCAATCAAAATATCCACTTTCTTTATACGACCACTAGTGATCACTGGTGGTTTTTCTTATTGAGCTATGTTAGAATGAGTGAGGTGATTCTATGGAAAAAATAAATTTAAAAAATATCAATGACAAAGATATTGATACAAAACGTCTTTATCAGAGTTATCTTGTCTTACTTGCCCAATATAGCGGCCTTGTGCAGGCAGTTGAACCAACTGATGAAGAACTTGAGGAAGCACAAAATCGCATGGAACTGACATTGAAAAATCGTTTAAGCGAGCTAGAACTTGGGGCAAAGATTGCGATGGAACGTGTTGGTGAGGAGTATGATGTATAATGAAGGAAATGATGGGTATTCTCAAGATTGATGAGAACAACAATGTGACTTATGAACAAAATCATGAGGTTGATACAAACAGACTGAAGGAGTTTTTCTTTTATGCCATTGCCCAATTTGTCATTCATAAAAATGTCAATGAAATGACAAAACAGGATGCTCGCTTTGTCTTTGATGCTTTAAGCTTTATGAATGAAGTTTCAAGCTTTGCGAATGCGAAGATTAATCTTGGCTTGTGTCCACCAATCAGGGACCATCAGCTTGAAAGCAAGGCATGTGAAATTGGCATTGCGCAAAGTGATGAAGGACATCTGATTTTTGTATCGGATGATAAAGAACTGCAGCCTATGCATATGCTTGTTGTTATTGGTGGAGCGATGGGCTATCTATTAGCTCTTGAAGATCGAATTGATGTTTATGAACAGATTGTTGAAACAAGCTTTCAGCATGCATATCAGAGATAAGCTGGCTTTTTTGTTATCAAAATAGTTTGTATTATGCTTATTTTTTTAGTAATTTCGTGATTCATACTACATGTTTTTACTTGGGGTGTGTATAATACTATTAGGTGATAATGCATGGACGAGAGAACATTAAGAATGTTTGAGACCAAGTTTGAGTATACAAAGGAAAAGCTTGCTACTTTGGAAGAAGCAATAGATGAAAAAACCAAGCAAGGCGTAGTCATCAAGGCAATGTATGATGCAAAACTTGGTGATTTGATCTATGAACGTACAAAACTTTTCTATCTATGCCAGTACTTGAATAAACGTGTCTCAATTGTAAAACAATATAGAGAAAGAGGAGAATATATATCTTCAACAATGCTTGATGCAATACTTGAAAGTATGCGTGAAGAGAATATCAATAAACTGGCTGAGTATAAGGAGAAAGTGGAAGCGAGTAAAAGATATCTCGAAAGCGATGATGTTGGCTTTTATGAGAAAGGCATTATCTATGATCAATATAAAGAAATCATCTATAAAATCCATCCCGACTTGCATTATTATACATCACCGACGAATATGAATATTTTTAAAAGAGCACAGATGGCTTTTATTGCCAATGACTATGTTGCATTGGCAGATTTAAACCGTCTTGCCTGTGAGAATAATGAAAATCTCACTTTTAAAGAAAAACAGCTTCTACTAGAAAAAATGGAAAAGCTCATCCAACAAAAGAATATCAAACTTGAATGGATTCCTATTCGCGCCCCATTTGATAAACAGGAGCTTGTTAAGGATGAAGCTATGCTTAATGAAGAAAAGAAAAGACTGATGCATGATATAGAACAATTTGAAATGATCAAGAAACAACTTGAAGAAATAATTGGTCAGATTGTCTTAAAGACAGATGCTTAAATCTTTTTATATAATGAATTTACTTAGAACTATGAACTATTTTACAGGAGGATAATTATGAATCAATCTAATGCAAAGACTACGCTTGTGGCAAAAAATGTAGAAGTAAGGCCACATTGTGTCGTAGGAATTGGCGCAAGTGCTGGTGGGCTTGAAGCTTTGCAGCAATTGCTGACTTTCTTGCCTAGCGACACAGGAATGGCTTATGTCATCATTCAGCATCTTTCACCGGATCACAAGAGTTTACTGGTGGATATTTTAGGAAAATATACTTCCATGCCGGTAGTGGAAGCCAAGGATGGCATGAAGGTTGAACGTAATACCATCTATATGCTGCCACCTAAATATAATATTGAGATTGTCTCAGATACACTTTATTTAAGCGAATATAATCATACTCATATTAATCATCCTATTGATATCTTTTTAAGATCGCTCGCAAGTGCTTATGAAAACAAGTCAGTCGCTGTTATCTTGTCAGGTACGGGCAGTGATGGCACAAATGGCATTCGCTCCATCAAGGAACAGAATGGTGTAATTATTGTCCAATCACCTGAATCGGCTAAATTCGATGGCATGCCACGTAATGCAATTGCTACAGGATTTGTCGACCTTGTTCTATCACCTGACGCTATTGCAAGAGAAATGAGTCATATTTCTGCAAGCATGATGAATGTCAATAAGGATATTGAACTCACTGACAATGATTTAATGAATAAAGTTTTTTCAATACTGCAGTCCGTTACCAATGTCAACTATACTTATTATAAGCAGACAACTGTTCTAAGACGTATTGAAAGAAGAATTGTGATTACACATAATCGTAATTTAAAAGAGTATGTCACATACCTGAATAACAATCCTGAAGAAGCAAAAATTCTCGGTAAGGAAGTCTTGATTGGCGTTACTCGTTTCTTTAGAGATCCGGATTATTTTGATGTATTGAAGGAACGTGTTGTCAAGAAAATCGTGCAGGAAGCTTCACCTAGCGATTTGATTCGTGTCTGGGTTGCTGGCTGCTCAACTGGCGAAGAAGCATATTCCATTGCCATTCTCTTTGCGGAAGTAATGGAAGAATTAAATATGCAAAGAGATATCAAGATCTTTGCTACAGATCTTGATGCTGATAGTGTTAATTTTGCCGGTCGAGGTGTCTATGGTGATAATATTATTGAAGATGTTTCAGTGGCGCGTCTCTCTCGTTTCTTTACAAGACGAGGCAGCAAGTATACTGTCAATCATGAAATCAGAAGAATGTTGATCTTTGCCCAGCATAATGTCTTCCAGGATCCTCCTTTTGGTAAGCTAGATTTAATTAGCTGTCGTAACTTGTTGATTTATTTCCAGAATGTCCTACAAAAGGACCTCTTCTCGATTTTCCATATGGCATTGAAAGATAAGGGCTTCTTGTTCTTAGGACGCAGTGAATCCGTATCTACATATGATAATGTCTTTAAGGTTTATTGTGCTAACGAAAAGATCTTCATTCATGATGCCAGTGGCAAGATGCCTAAGCATGATCGCATCAGCTATTCATTACAGTCGGTTGAAGACTATCTTTCTCCTGTTGCTACATATCATACTTCTTCACGTGATGTTGATCATCAATATTCTTCACAGGAACTTGATACGAAAGTGCTTGAAGATTTAATGCCAGCCTGTGTTGTCATTAATGAAAAAAATGAGCTAGAACACAGTTATGGTGATTGTTCGCTCTTTATTACAATCCCAACTGGCAAGGTCACATTGGATATCTTCCAGCTTGTCCGTAATGATTTGAAGATAGCTGTCAGCAAGGCTTTAAAAGAAGCGCGTGAAAAACAGAAACGTGTGGCCTATGATGAAGTGCCTGTATTACTTGAAAAAAATCCTGAATATATTTCCATTGTCGCTACACCGCTTACTGATAAGCTTGGTGATCGTACTTCAATGACGGCAATTGCCTTTATTAGAGAAAAACGTCCAGTGACTAAGGATATGTCTGTCTACAAGGTTGATACTGCTGCAAGTGAGCGTATTAGTGATCTAGAGCGAGAACTTTCTATCACTCAGGAAAATTTGAAGAATACAGTAACAGAACTTGAAAGTGTCAATGCGGAGCTGCAGACTGCTAATGAGGAACTTTTAACCGCTAATGAAGAATTGCAATCTTCCAATGAAGAATTACAATCCGTCAATGAAGAGCTTTATACAGTCAATTCCGAATACCAAAGCAAAGTCCAGGAACTTGCTAGTGTTAATGATGATATGGCTAACTTCCTATCAACAACACTGGTTGGTATTATCATGGTTGACCGTGATCTTAATATTTGTAAGTTTACTGAATATATTACATCTGAGTTTAACTTAGCTGACCAGGATGTTGGTCGCTCGTTACGCTATATTGCTTATAACTTTGCAACAATCAATCTCATTGAGCTTTGTCATCAGGTTCTACTTGACCTTAAGCCAGTTGAAATACATTGTGCTTCTGTGACAGGCAAGACATATCTCTTACGTATTTCACCATATCGTGCCGTAAGTAAGCAGGAAGATAATAAGGCACCAGTTTCTGGCTTGGTATTGACTTTTGTTGATACGACATCACAAGCCAACAGCATGGCCCAGGTTGAAGAAATGGCCAAAGCGCTTAAAGCAGCTACCGAGAACTCTAAAGCGAAGGAAGCATTCCTTTCCCATATGAGTCATGATATGCGTACGCCGATGACGGCAATTAGCGGCTTAACAGATCTTACTCTTCATATGAATTTACCAGAAAAGGCTAGGGATAATCTAAAGAAAATCGATATTTCTTCTCACTATCTCTTAAATATGATTGAAGAGGTGCTTGAAACAAGTCAATTGAATGCAGGCAAGATTGTTCCTGCTTTTGAGGTGATGAATGAGAATTCTGTATTTGATGATGTCAATGCCATCATCTCACCTAAAGCCAAAGATTCAAAACTACATTATGAATCACATTTTGAAAACTGTCAGGGCCGTTATGCCTTAATTGATAGCGAACATCTGACTAGAATACTCGTCAACATATTAACGAACGCCCTCAAGTTTACGCCTGAAGGTGGCCATGTATCATTCAATGGCAAAGCAAGCTATAAGGATGGCAAGGTTACACATGTCTATACAATCAGTGATGATGGTAAGGGCATGAGTGATAATTTCCAGAAACGTATGTTCCTGCCATTTGAACAGGAAGATGAAGTCAATGAGACAAGAGATGGAACAGGACTTGGTTTATATATTGTTAAAACGCTTGTTGATCTTCTTGACGGTACGATTTCATGTAAATCAGCACTTGGCAAAGGTACAACATTTACATTGACATTCCAGTTTGACTTAGCAACTGATGAACAGATTCATATCAGTGAAAAAGCAAATGATTCATTTGAATCAATCATCTTGAAAGGCAAGAATGTCCTGGTTGCTGAAGACAATCAGTTGAATGCTGAAGTGATTATGGAAATACTAGCTGAAAAGGGTGTGCATTCGGAACTGGCTCGTGATGGTGAAGAGGTTGTTGAAATGTTTATTAATGGTGGTGCCTATCATTATCAGGCAATCATTATGGATATCATGATGCCAATCAAGAATGGCTTTGATGCGGCAAGGGAAATCAGATCCGTTGATTCACCGGACGCAATGACTATCCCAATTATTGCCTTGACAGCTGATTCTTTCGCTGTAACAGAAGAGAAGTGTTTAGCTGCTGGCATGAATGGCCATCTCTCTAAGCCGATTGATACGGAACGACTCTTTATGTTGTTGTCACGTGAGTTTGAAAGAGTAGAAAAACAAGATCAGAAGGAAGCTTAGGCTTCCTTTTTTGTGAGGTAAGTATGGAACAATTAAGTTTATTTGAAAATGAGAATGAGCCCTTGGCAAGTCGCTTAAGACCTGAGAATTTAGAAGAGTTTGTGGGTCAGAGGCATTTGCTTGGTAAAGATAAAATACTTTATCGCTTGATTGAAAATGATCGTGTTCCTTCAATGATATTCTGGGGACCGCCCGGTGTTGGCAAGACAACACTTGCACGCATTATTGCGCATCAGACATCAGCTCGTTTTATAACTTTTTCGGCTGTTACAAGTGGCATTAAAGATATCAGAAATGTCATGCAAGAAGCAAAAGTAGCTCATATGCAGGGGGCTAAGACGATTATTTTTGTGGACGAAATCCATCGCTTTAATAAAGCCCAGCAAGATGCTTTCTTGCCCTATGTTGAAAATGGCAGTATAACACTGATAGGTGCAACAACAGAAAATCCATCTTTTGAAGTCAATAGTGCCTTATTGTCAAGATGTAAGGTCTTTGTCTTAAAGCCTTTAAGTGAAGAAGATCTTGTTGATCTGATAAAAAATGCCCTGCATTCACCAAAGGGTTTTGGCAATCTTACAACAGATATCACTGATGATATGATTCATGCCATTGCACAATTTGCGAATGGGGATGCAAGAAGCGCTTTAACAACACTGGAAATGATCATCTTGAATGCACCGGAAGAAAATGGTGTTATTCATGTAACAAAGGACAATATTATCCAATCAACAAGTAAGAAGTTTCTGCTTTATGACAAGCAAGGAGAAGAGCATTATAATCTCATTTCTGCTTTGCATAAATCCATGCGTAATTCTGATCCTGATGCGGCCATCTATTATTTGGCAAGAATGCTTGAAGCGGGAGAAGATCCAATATATATTGCTAGAAGAGTGACACGCTTTGCTTCAGAAGATATTGGTCTTGCTGAACCTAAGGCGTTAGAAATCTGTGTTGCTGCTTATCAGGCCTGTCACTTTATTGGTATGCCAGAGTGCACCGTCCATTTAACAGAAGCCGTTACCTTCTGCGCACTTGCTCCTAAAAGCAATGCCCTTTATCTTGCTTATAATCAGGCGGCAATGGATGCCAACAAGACAATGGCTGAGCCGGTGCCATTAGTCTTGCGAAATGCCGAGACTAAACTTATGAAGGATTTACGTTATGGGGAAGGCTACCAGTATGCCCATGATGCACCAAATGCCATCACTGCAATGCAATGTCTGCCCGATAGCTTGAAGGATAGAACCTACTATCAGCCAACAAATTATGGACTAGAAAAGCGTTATAAAGAAAAACTCAAAACAATTAAAGAATGGAAGAAAGCACATCAAGAGGATGACAATGATTAGAGAAATAAAAAAAGGAACACAAATATTCAGCAAGAAAGCTAAAAGAGCGACATTGAAAGATATTGAAACAGGTCAAGACCTGTTGGATACATTAATAGCGCATAAGGATGAATGTGTTGGCATGGCTGCCAACATGATTGGTATCAATAAAGCAATTATTGCGATTAGTATGAGTAATGTACAATATGTCATGTATAATCCCCGTATTATTAGAAAGTCAGGTAAATATCTTACGCAGGAAGGCTGCCTTTCACTTGATGGAATGAAAAATTGCATGCGATATCAGGAAATTGATCTAGAGTACAATGATGCAAACTTTAAGAAAGTTCATGCCCATTTTAGTGGCACCATTGCCCAGATTATTCAGCATGAAATAGATCATTGCAATGGAATTGTCATTTAGGAGGCTTTATGATTATAAAAATCAAAGATATCGAAGATGAACGCGTAGATGTCTATAGAAATTTAAGAGAACGTGAACTTTCTCATATCTATGAACCAGATCCTGGCTTGTTTATTGTAGAAAGTCCCAAGATTATTGAACGGGCACTTACTGCTGGGTATCAGCCAGTTAGCGTCCTGATGGATGAAAAAATGAATGATGAACACCTTGCCCTTCTTGCACACTTAAAAAACATTCCTGTTTATGTTACGAGCTATAAAGAGCTTACAAAGCTTACTGGCTATACGCTTACTAAAGGAGCAATGTGCTTAATGCAACGTCAAAAGCTATTATCGCTTGAAGAACTATTACAAAATGCAAAGCGTATTGCCGTTATGGATAATGTGGAAAATCCAACAAATGTGGGAGCAATAATGCGCTCAGCGGCAGCAATGAATATGGATGGCGTCATATTAACCAATGGCTGTGCCGATCCTTTATATCGAAGGGCAAGTCGTGTCTCGATGGGAACTGTCTTTCAAATCAAATGGACAATTGTGCATACTGGCTTATATGAGAAGCTGCATGATTATCAGTTTAAAATTGCTGGACTGGCTTTAAAAGATGATGCCATTGATATTCGCAATAAACAACTCAATCAAGAAGAGAAGCTGGCTGTTGTTCTTGGCAATGAAGGAGATGGACTTTCTGATGAAAGCTTGCAAGCAATGGACTATAAAGTCATTATCCCAATGCATCATGGTGTTGATTCCCTAAATGTTGCTGGGGCTAGTGCAGTTGCTTTTTATCAGCTTGCTCACCATGAGTAATATGATTATTCTTTACAAGAAGCCTTTTTTTCGATAATATGCGTATATTGTGATGGGGAAAGGAATGAGGGATTGGAATGAATGAGATTGTCAGATATGTAATTGGTGGGGTCACTTCATCTGTCGGTGAGTATCTTTCATACTTACTTGCATTAAAAGTATTGAGATTTAGTCCCTATATTGGTGTAATCATTGGCTTTATTGTCAGTACGCTTATTTCATTTGGATTTAATGAATTCATTGTATTTAAGAAAAAGCCTGGAGAAACACGTAATCGCTGGCATGCATTAATGAAGAACTTTATGACCTATCTTTCAACTGGTATTTTCTTAAAAGAATTCCTCATGTATTTATTTATTGATAAAGCTCATTTCTCTCCAACATATGCTCCAATCATTATTCTTATTATTATTGCTCCACTTAATTATCTCATTGCAAAGCTCTGGGCCTTTAAGACGCATGCAAATTAAAATATATTTTGAAAATAAGATTTTCAAAAAGGATCAGCACAAAATAAAATAGACGCATAAAAATAGCGACATCATACATATAGTGAATGATGCCGCTATTTTGTGGTATAATCTCATGCTTTACTGCTAGAAAACTGATAAAGGCGAAATGCATTGATATAATCAATGCTTTTTACCTTTTTGTTTGTTATTTCAGCTTCGTACTTTTCTTTGCGTTAACGACCTGCTGAAATTTTTTCAGATATTTCTGTGTAATGATTTCCCTTGATGGCTGGAAGCCGAATGATTCGGCCAGCGCATCAACAATCTCCGTCCGGGTAAATGATGGAATGTAGTTCGTTCCATTCAGGTGTGATGTTGAAGTCATGAAGCGTGCTGAACACTTCGTCGCATGTGTATTTCTCGTTCAGGTATTTCTTCTCGAGAAGGTGCCCGTTAATTGAGTTCTCCCTTGAGACGTACATCGGTCTTGTCTTAAGCTCGCTCTTCATTATCTGGAAGCTTTCCTCGATTTCCCATCGCTGCTTGTTGGATCTTATGATCAGTGACAGGTCACTGTTAATAATGGTCATTCTTTTTTTGTTTCAGTTTAGCTTATTTTAAGGTGGCTAAAGCGTATGAAAGTAAATGTTGATTTAATAGGAGAGATCAGTTGGATGAAAGAAAAAGGAGAGGCGCTTGAAAATGGGCTCTCCGAAAAAGACATGATTACTTATATTTATGTCTTTTTTTTACTATTTACGTTTAAATACAAGAAAGAGATGATCACACCATAATGCAATGAGAATAAGAGGTCGACTGAAGACTGTAAAGCGATAAAAGTTAGAAAAGAAGACATCAAAATTTCTCAAATAGTATTCATATGCGAAATGGTCAAACAGATAGAATGCAATAAATATGATGGAAGCTATGATGAAGAATAGGCGATGTTTTTTTCATAAAGACTCTCTCCTCTCTAAAAAGTATTATCATAGCTGAAAAAAATAGCCAGCTTATGATATGTGACTTAGAAAAAACAATCAATGCCCTGATTAGTGAAGATTTGTTGGTAGGAAAGAAGGTCTTCGGGATGTAAGGCTTTTGTATTCTCGTAGGCATAATTGCGGTGAAGCAATTGATATTTCTTTTCACCCATTTGATGGAATGGCAAGAGCTGGACTTTCTTTAAGCCTAATTCTTTTAAGTGTGTGGCAATTAACTTTGCATCGTCTAAAGAATCGTTGAAATGAGGAATGACTGGTATACGTGGGAGGATTTCAATGTGTTGTTCAATAGCCCATTTGAGATTCTTTCTGATAAGCTCATTACCAACCTTTGTTCCTGCTTGATGTTTTTTCAGAATCGGCATGCTTGATATCAAAGAGTAATAAATCAAACATCGGAGCAAGTTCTTGGAATACGTCTTCAGGCACATATCCTATTGTTTCAATCGCAAGATGAAGATTGTGCTTTTTCAAGGCAGAAAGTAATTCACGTAGGAAATCAGGCTGACTCATGCCTTCACCACCGGATATCGTAATACCCCCACCGCTCTCTTCATGGAAAGGCAAGTCTTGAAGACAGATTGCCACAACCTCCTCAACACTCTTATATTCCCCTTCATTACTTAAGGCATGTCCAGGACAATTCTTCACACATTCTAGACAGCCGATACATTTATTGAAGTCTACATGAATGCATTGATCCTGATGTGTTAATGCATGCGTAGGATAGAGATGAACACAATTGAGACAATGCAGGCAGTCTTCTTGGTGATAGAGGACCTGAATCTTTGCCAGATGGCTTTCTGGGTTTGCACACCATTGGCATCTTAAAGGACATCCTTTTAAGAATAGTGTTGTCCTGATGCCAGGACGTCATGAATGCTGAACTTTTGTATATTAAATAAGATACCATTACTCATAAGCTATATCTCCTTCGCGATTATTGTAGCAGTTTGATGGCGAGGGATAAATAAAACTTACGAATGAAAGCTAAATATCATTTAATTGAAATAATATTGACTAATTTCTAAATAATGCTACGATATACTTGTAGAAAAAGTGATGTATATTTCAAATGAAATTAAAAGGAGAAGCTTATTGAAAACAAAGAACACTTTGGTCAGCATACTGATCGTATGCAAGCATTCCGTGAAGAAGTACTTGATAAAGAGCGTGCAATGATTGTCACAAAGGTTTATAAAGAAATGAAGATAAGCCAAAAGTGCCTTTGTTTTATGATAGAATGTAAACAGGAGGATATTATGAAGTTAGGTATTCTAGGTACGGGCAAGATTGTTGAAGAAATGTTGCCGATGTTAGTTGAACAGGATGTGGAGAAAGTTTATCTATTTTCAACCAAGCGAAGTGAAGAGAAGGCAAGCATGTTAGTAGAACGCTATCATCTTGATGGTCATTTTGTAGATTTTAAAGAATTGCTTGAGAGTGATGTTGATACGATCTATATTGCGTTGCCTAATAGCTTGCACTATGCGTATGCTAAAGAAGCTTTGCTGGCAAATAAGCATGTCATTTGTGAAAAGCCAATGACAAGTACGATTGAAGAAGCAAGAGAACTTGCTTGCTTGGCAAGAGAGAAAAAGCGTATTCTTACTGAAGCTGTAACACTCTATGCAATGCCAGCAGTCATGAGCTTAAAAGAACATTTAAATGAAATTGGTCAAATTAAAATTGTTTCTTTAAACTATTCACAATATTCAAGCCGTTATGATCGTTTTAAAGAAGGCATTATAACACCGGCGTTTGATCCTTCTAAATCAGGAGGAGCGCTTTATGATATCAATGTTTATAATGTGCATTTCGCAATCAATCTTTTTGGCAAGCCAAAAGATGTTGATTATTATGCAAATATTGAAAGGAATATTGATACTTCAGGCATTCTTTTAATGGACTATGGTCAGTTCAAGTTGAGTGCAATTGGGGCAAAGGATACAGCTGCACCATTAGTGAATACAATTGAAGGCGATAAAGGCTATATTACTATTCATTCACCGGTTTCGCGCATGACACAATATACTTTACATCTACATTCAGGTGAGGAGTATCTCTATGACTTTGATGAAAAGAAGCATGCGATGAGCTATGAATTTAAAAGAATGATTACAATGATCAAAGAGAAGAATGATCAGCTTGCAGAAGAAATGATGGAAAACTCATTAGCTGCTAGTGAGGTCTTAACAACGGCAAGGAGAAAGGCGGGTATCGTATTCGATGCAGACAAAGATTAATGTAGGATTTATTGGGGCAGGGAAATCAACCCATCGCTATCAGGCACCCTTTATCTTAAGAAGAAGCGACAAGTTTACAATCAAGACGATCTGGGCAAGACATCTTGATCATATCCAATGGGAAAGAATTCCCGATGTCAATTACACGGATGATTTAGAAAGCATGCTTAACGATAAAAAAATAGAGCTTATTGTTGTCTCAACACCCGTCATGCACTATGAATATGCCTTAATGGCACTCGAACATGGCAAGCATGTGCTTGTGGAAAAGCCATTCACGACCACAAGCGAACAGGCAAAAGAGATTTTTGATCTCGCTAGCCAAAAGGGCCTGATGGCTATGTGCATCCAGAACCGACGCTTTGACTCCGACTTTTTAACAACTCAAAAAGTCATTGAATCAGGTAAGCTAGGTGATATCTATGAAGTAGAGATGCATTATGACTATTACCGCAAGGATGTGGTGGATGCGACTGATCACTTCGATAGCTATCTCAGCTTCCTATATGGCCATGCCTGTCATACGCTAGATCAGGCACTAAGCTATTTTGGCAAGCCCGATGATTATCATATGGAAGTCAAACAGATTATGGGCAAGGGAAGAATGAATGACTACTTTGATATTGATTTCTATTATGACAATGCCCTCAAGGTGACAATTGCCTCATCCTATATGCGCATAAAGCATCGCCCAAGATTTATCGTCTATGGCACAAAGGGGATGTTTGTGAAGGTCACTGAAGACCGCCAGGAGGCAGATCTGAAGCGCTTCTATATGCCAACTCTCGATCATCCAGACTTTGGCATGGACCGTGAGGAACATTATGGCACGATCACTTATTATAATGAACATCAGGAATATGTCGAAGAGAAGGTGCCAACAGTGACTGGTGACTATAGCCGCATGTATGATGCTATCTTTGAGACGATAAGAAACCACAAGCCTCAACTTGTGACACCAGAACAGACATTACTACAATTGAAATTGCTTGAAGAAGGCATTAGTCAATGCGAATAATTGAGAGAAACTTAAAAGACCGGGCTGTTACTTATGTAACATGCCTGGTCTTTTGAAATGAACAAGAATCAATCCTTTGGTATATGTATAGTTAAACGAACTGATCATGGTTCTCTATATTTTTGCATCATGCTTTTAAAAAGTTCGGCAGTCGTTGGTGGTGTATAGGTGATGGCATTGGCACCAGCTTCAATCGTCGCCCTAATGCTTTCTTCGCTCTTACCGCCACTTGCCATAATGGGAATATCAGGATGCTCCTGACGTATTTTTGCGACAAGGCTGGCAGTGTTAGCTCCTGCTGCAACGTTGAGAATGGTTGCTCCGTGTCTAATTCTTGATGAAATATCTGTTTCTGGACTTGTTACGGTAATGATGACAGGAATATCTACCACCTTGCTGACGGCAAGAAGGTTAGGATTTGTGATTGGTGAATTTAAGACAACACCCATAGCGCCTAGACTCTCCACATCTTTAGCGAGTCCAACAGTTCTTAAACCGCTTGTTGTGCCACCTCCGACACCACAAAATACAGGTGTATAGCTTGCTTCAATGATTGCTTTAGAAATGGCCTGCTGTGGGGTAAATGGATAGACGGCAAATACTGCATCGGCATCACAGTTGCGAATAATCGCAATATCTGTTGTAAAAACAAGAGACTTAATGCGTCTACCAAATATAACGATACCACTTGCTTCACGAATAACTGGTGGCATTTCTAGTATATTATGTCTAAGCTTAGTTGTGATATAAGGAATTTTCTTTTTATCGATTTGTTCTTCCATTTTACTAGCCTCCCTTTAACCACTATATTATAACATATTCACTTGATTATAAATAAGTTACAATCATCTCATTTAAAAGATTTCAACAATTGTGGTATAATACTTCTGTCAAGGAGGATTGAACAAATGGATAATGAAAGAGGATCATTAGAATATCGTTATGATACACAGTTATTGATTGAAGGCCATGACCTAGATGAAGATGATATTCATGATTACATCACAGAACATTTTAAGGGTGACTGCTTACTTGCAGTAGGGGATGAAGATTTAATTAAGATCCATTTCCATACGAATGAACCTTGGGATGTTTTAAAGTATTGTCGTACACTTGGTGAGATTTATGATATCGTTGTTGAAGATATGGATCGCCAGGCAAGAGGACTCAAAGGATAAAAGAGAGGGAACTCTCTTTTATTTTGCCTTGTAGAGGCTATATTTTTATTTTAAGCAACTTTTTTCGCAAAAAGATGAAAAAAGGCTTTACAAGAAAAACATGCGATGGTATAGTAAATAAGCATTCAGCAGTGAGTGCAAGCCGAACACTGATAACTGAACAGAAACACGTCAGATAAACAAGAAAAGACATTCGGAAGAATGCAAGCAATAGAGAGAGCTAGATGCTCTCCATGAGACGATGGAGAGTTTGATCCTGGCTCAGGATGAACGCTGGCGGCGTGCCTAATACATGCAAGTCGGACGGAGCGCTTCGGCGCTCAGTGGCGAACGGGTGAGTAGCACATGGGCAACCTGCCCTTCAGAGGGGGACAACAGCTGGAAACGGCTGCTAAGACCGCATAGGCGCGGACGGGACATCCCGTCCACGTTAAACGTCCT
>NZ_JNKU01000017.1 GCF_000702165.1 Sharpea azabuensis DSM 18934 | reverse complement strand
GTAGAGGCGAAGTGGACACGCCTGTAAGAATAAGGATTGCCTGACTTGTCAGGTGGAAACTTAAATATCAAACTTCTTAAATAGAACCGTCAGGTTCTTAGAAGCCACCTACCTTTAGGTGGGTGGTAGTTCACAATGCCCTAAGCGTCTTTATTTAGTTTTTTTCATATCCTGCAAACCCAAAAAATCATTGGTATTCCTCTCATTATTTCGATATACTGTAAAAATAAATGAAAGGAAGTGTTTTATGTTAGAAATTCTAAAAGATATTGATAGCATTATGTATTATCCCGTATTATTGGTGGTACTAGGTTTTGCAGCATTATATTTTACGTTACGTACTCGTTTTGTACAGGTTCGTCATTTTAAAGAATCATTACGTATTATCTTTGAAAAGCCAAGTGATGATCGTGCTGTTTCATCATTCCAGGCTTTGATGGTTTCAACAGCTTCACGTGTTGGAACGGGTAATATTGTTGGTGTGTCAACAGCTATCTGTTTAGGTGGCCCTGGGGCGGTATTCTGGATGTGGCTATTAGCTTTCTTTGGTGCTTCATCAGCCTTTATGGAGAGTACTTTAGCCCAGATTTATAAAAAGAAAAATAAAGAGACAGGGGAATACTTTGGTGGCCCTGCTTATTATATTGAACAGGCTCTTCATTCAAAGTTTTTTGCGGGAGCATTTGTCATTTTCTTGATTCTAACTTATGGGGTTGGTTTCAATATGCTTTGCAGCTATAACTTACAATCAACCTTTATCGAATATTCTTTCTACGATGCTAAAATTACACCATATATTATTGGTGCTATTTTAGCTCTTCTTGTAGCCGTTGTTATTTTTGGTGGCGGTAAACGTATTGTTCATATTACGGAAATCGTTGTACCGGTGATGGGAATTCTCTATGTGGTTGCATCACTGATTGTATTGTTTGCCCATGCATCAATTATTCCATCGGTTGTTAAGCTTGTTATTCATGATGCCTTTAATTTTAAGGCTATTTTTTCAGGGATGGCTGGCAGCTGTATGATCTATGGTATTAAGCGTGGCCTTTATTCTAATGAAGCAGGTGTTGGCTCGGCACCTAATGCAAGTGCTTCAGCCGATGTTACACATCCTGTCAAGCAAGGTCTAGTTCAGATGCTTTCTGTCTATATTGATACATTATTGCTTTGCTCAGCAACCGCAATCATGTGCTTGTCATCAGGTATTTTACCTTCAGTCAAGCTTTCGGGAGCACCATATGTCCAGAATGCGCTTGCGACAGTCTTTGGGAAATTTGGCCCTATATTTATTACGGCTGCCATGATTCTCTTTGCCTTCACAACATTAATTGGTAATCTTTATTATATTGATAATGCTGTGGCTTACTTAAATAAGAAAAAAGTGCCTGGTAAAAAAACAATGCAGTTCATTCATCTCATCTGCGTGCTTGTTATATTTGCAGGTGCTATTATTCCAATGGATGCTGCCTGGGCTTTGGCAGATATTTCCATGGGTCTTATGACTTTAATTAATTTACCAGCTTGTTTCTTATTAAGTTCAACAGTCATTAAGGCGCTTAAAGATTATGAACAACAACGACAATATGTTGAGCATCCGGTTTTCAAAGCGAAGAGTATTAATTTGGAAGGACTGGATTGCTGGGATTAGAAAACGAGGAAGAACTCCTCGTTTTTTTAATCATTTTCATCTTTTAATAAATGGGCTGGTCGTTTATCACTCATCTTATCGAAACTAATTTTATGATCTAGATGACCGTCATAGTCTTCCTGAAAATAACAGCAATAAATAACTGAAAGAATATATTCAATAGAAAGAATGCTAGAAAAAGGAGCAATCTTATGAAAGAGCTTTTCTCTTGTATCAGTGGAAATGATAATATCGGCATAACGTGAAAGCTGGTTATCACCTAAGCTTGTAATAGCGATTAAAGGCGTATGCTTGCTTTTGAGAATTTTCACCCATCGAATAACATTTTCTGTTTCACCGCTATAGGAAATGACAATGGCAAGATGATCAGGAGCTGATGCTGAAGCTAAGAATGTCTGTGAACCATCAAGTGAACGCATATCTACATTCTTGCCTATTCTTGTCATTTTATTTTGAAATAAAGCTGCAGCAAGCAAGGAGTTCTCCGTACCATAAAGATCGATGATCCTAGCTTTTTTCATCATTTTAATGACTTTTCGTAAGACTTTTTCATCAAGCAAGGATTTTGTATGTTCTAAAGTCTGATGCGAAAGCAAAATTAAATTATTCATGATTTCTTCATAGCTGCTTTCTTTTGTGAAAGGGAAATTAACATCGATTTCATTATCTGACAGTGAAAGCTTTTCAAGTTCAGCTGAATAACGGATACGAAAATCATTATAGCCTTCTAGACCTATTTTCTTTGTCAGACGCACAATCGTAGCGGGTGAAGTATATGTCTTTTCGGCCAGTGTAGAAATAGAATCTTTGACAACATCTTTGCCATTTGTGAGGATATAGCGCGCTATTTCCTTTTCACTATCGGTAAAGTGATCCTCTAGTTCTAATTGTGTTCTAATGTTCATGTTATATCACCATTCTTATTATAACATGAAAAATATTTTCAAAAAATAAGGGTTTTAATGAAAAAAGTTGAAATAAAATTGAAAGCGTTTGTAATCTTCTTTACATCAAAAAAGAAAGGTGTCTAAAATAAACGTGTATTGGAGGAGAATGATTATGTCACAATTACCAAAGAATTTTTACTGGGGTGGATCTGTTTCATCATTTCAGACTGAAGGGGCCTGGAATGAAGGAGGGAAGGGTCTATCCATCTATGATGTCAGACCAACTCCGGCTGGTCATGCTGATTGGAAAGTTGCTATTGATGAATATCATCGTTATAAAGAAGATATTGCATTAATGAAACAAATGCATTTTAATTTTTACCGTTTTTCAATTGCCTGGAGTCGTATTATTCCTAATGGTGATGATGATGTGAATGAAGAAGGGGTTGCTTTTTATAATCGTCTGATTGATGAACTGATTGCCAATGGCATTACACCAATGATTACCTTAGTTCATTTTGATATGCCTTATAAACTTGTTAAGGAATATAATGGCTTTGCATCACGTTATGTTGTTGATTTGTTTGAACGATATGCAAGAGTATGCATGGAACGATTTGGCGATCGTGTTAAGCATTGGATGAGTTTTAATGAACAGAATTTACATTCTATGCGTCTTATTTATTCTAATGCTGAAGTTGTGCCTGAAGGGATAAGCGAACCTGCATTTCTTTATCAGGTTGCGCATAATGTCATGATTGCTCATTGTAAAGCAGTTAAAGCTCTAAGAGAACTTGTACCTGATGCAAAGTTTGGTGGCATGACGACAATCACGAATTACTATCCAGCAACAACAACTCCACAAAACAATCTTTTTGTACAAAAAGCAAACAATCTTATGAATATGTGGGTGACACATGTCCATGCCAAAGGGAGCTATCCAAGCTACTATACGCATTATCTCAAAGAACGTGGCTGGTACCCACACTTTGAAGAAGGTGATGAAGAACTTTTAAAGAATACATGCGATTATTTATGTTTCTCTTATTATCGTAGCAATACGCTAACTGAAGGTGAATTTGACATGACAACACCATTTGCTGATATTGTTGAAAAGCATGTTATTAAAAATCCTCATCTCGAAGCCACAGAATGGGGCTGGGAGAAGGATGCCAAAGGTTTGCGTTATGTCATGAATGATCTCTATGAACGCTATGATATGCCAATCTTTATTCTTGAAAATGGCATGGGAGCAAGGGAATCGCTTGATGAAAATGAAGAGATACATGATGATTATCGAATCAAGTATCATCAAGAACACATCGAAGAAATGAAAAAAGCCATCATTGAAGATGGAGTAGAGTGTCTTGGCTATATTACCTGGGGACCTATTGATATTCCTTCAAGTAGTTGTGAAGTGGCTAAACGATATGGCTTTGTTTATGTCAATCGTACCGATAGCGAACTGTTAGATCTAAGAAGAATTCCTAAGAAATCCTTCTACTGGATTGCTCAGGTATTTGGCAGTAATGGAGAAAATCTTAGCAATAACGAATAAAGGTACCGGAATTCCGGTACCTGTCTTTTATTTACCAAAGTATCTCTTTAATAAACCTTCGAATGCCTTACCATGACGTGCTTCATCACGACCGATTTCATGAACAGTATCATGAATAGCATCTAAGTTTAACTGCTTAGCTTTGCTAGCAATATCCTGTCTAGCCTGAGTAGCACCATATTCAGCTTCAGCACGCATCTTTAAGTTTTCTTCAGTTGAATCAGTTAATACTTCACCTAATAATTCAGCAAACTTTGCAGCATGTTCTGCTTCTTCCCATGCAGCTTTTTCATAGAAAGCACCAATTTCAGGATAGCCTTCACGAATAGCAACACGGCTCATAGCTAAATACATACCAACTTCTGAGCATTCACCTTCAAAGCAAGCTCTTAAGTCATTCTTTAAATCTTCAGGAGCATCTTTTGCTACACCTAAAACATGTTCGCAAGCCCAAGTCTTGTTTTCTTCGTCCAAAGGAACGAATTTAGATTTAGGCTGATGACATGTTGGACAAGTCCAAGTTTCTGGTAAATCAGCAAATTTTACGCCTTCTTTTTCTTCGTCATAGATATGACCGCATACTGTACATCTGTACTTCATAATTTCTTCATCCTTTCTTTGAGGGGTTACCCCTTACACACTAATTACATTATTATCTAAATGCTTTATGAATGCAATTAGTTTGCTTAAAAATATTAAATATTCATAGAATATATTTTTCAAGGGCTTTCAAAAAGTGTATAATGACAAAAACGAGGAGGTATGTAAGATGTGGTTTAATAAAAGTGTGTTTTATCAGATCTATACATTGAACTTTTGTGATGCACCAAGCTTCAATGATGGTATTGTTGAAGAACATCGTATTTTAAGAGTATTAGCATTTAGTGATTATTTAAAGAAACTAGGCATTAAAGCTGTCTATTTTAATCCTATTTTTTCTAGTGATCATCATGGTTATGATACACGTGATTATCGCCGTCTTGATGAACGTTTGGGTCATAATGAAGATTTCAAGAAGGTCGTTGATGATCTTCATAAGAAGGGCATAAAAGTCGTCCTTGATGGTGTATTCAATCATGTTGGTAGAGGTTTCTTCGCTTTTGAGGATGTTAGAAGCAATCGTGAAAATAGTCGTTATAGAGATTGGTTCCATATTGATTTTAATGGCAACTCTGATTATAACGATGGTTTCTGGTATGAAGGATGGGAAGGGCATTATGAATTAGTAAAGCTCAATCTCGAAAATCCTGAAGTACAGGACTATCTCAAGGAATCGGTGAAGTTCTGGATTGAATATTTTGATATTGATGGTATTCGTCTTGATGTAGCTTATTCATTACCACGCTGGTTTATGGCTATGCTTTCTGATTTTGCCCGAAGTTTTAAGCCTGATTTCTTTATGGTTGGTGAAGTGCTTGGTGATAATGCTGGCTATATGTTTGATGAAGGACATCTTGATGCCATTACTGATTATCCTGGCTATAAAGGCATGTGGAGCAGCTTCAATTCTTTAAATATGTTTGAAATTGCGCATACACTTAAACGTAATATGTTTGATATGTATCGAGGAAAAAGCTTGCTGACTTTCTTAGACAATCATGATGTTGATCGTATCGCAAGCAAACTTTCGGATAAAAAGAAACTGCCATTATTATTTGCTTTACAGCTAACATTACCTGGTATTCCATGTATCTATTATGGTTCGGAATGGGGAACTGAAGGCAAGAAGATACCAGGAATGAGCGACGATAGCTTACGTCCAGCATTCACAAAGCCAGAGCCTAATGAATTGACAGAATATATCGAGCAGTTAATTCATTTGAGAAATGAACATCCAGCTCTCAACAGTGGCCAATTCAAAGAACTCCTTCTCACAAATAAGCAATATGTATTTGAAAGAGAAGCTGAGGGTGAAAGAATTATTGTTGCTTTAAATATTGATGATGCACCATTTGTAGCGCATTTCAATGCCAATAGTGGAACAGGTGAAGACTTGCTGACTAATGAAAAACATGATTTTGGAGCAGGCAGTGAGTTAGCACCACTTTCTATTGCCATCTGGAAAACAGAATAGACTTATAAAAATAGCGACACATGATGCCGCTATTTTTGCTTTATGATATGCTATAAAAAGTACGAAATGAAAATGATGCTTATTAACTGTAAAATTGAAAAGAGGTCTGCTTAAAGACCTCAAATTTAAAAAAATCTTTTTAATCCTGATCATGTTCTAATCGCCATAGCAGCATGACAACAAGGATTGTCCCTGCCACATATCCAATAAAGGATAATAGGGGCATCCCAAAAACATTATGTTCTAATGGCGATAAAGTAAGAATACTTGCTGAGAGATAGAGAAAACCAGAAACAATAGCAATAACAATATGATTCCAATTATGCTTCTCTAGGCGCATATCACGATCACTTTTATTCTCTTTTACATTTAATGTAATATGTCCATTTTTTGCAAGCTTAAGAAGATCAAAGACAATAGATGGAGTGGCCAATCCTTTTTTACTAGAAGTATAGAAAGATTGAGCAATATGTAATATCTGAGTTTTTAGATCTAGTTCTTTCTGCCATTTAATACGCATATGGTTGGCGAGAATTTCTATCAGGTTACAAGATGGAGAGATTTCGCCAAGGGTTCCATTGATGGTCAGCATCGCACGTAAAAGCAATGTTAAATCAGCTGGTACGGCAATCTTGTTTGTTTTGACAATCTCAATACATCCCTCAATAAGTGGCCCAAAATTAAAATCACCAAAATTACGTTGCTTATATTTCTCAACAATCATATTCAGCTGATAGATGAGCTGACTTTCGTTGATTTTCTGTTCTGGCTTTGTCAGCATCAAGAAAGCTTCTTCTAAATCGTAGATATCATCATCTAAGATTGCTTTGATACCTTTTGTGAGAATTTGTTGCGTTGAAGGGGTGACTGTGCCCATCATGCCAAAGTCAATCCAGGCAATCTTGTTGTCGGTAACATGAATATTACCGGGATGTGGGTCAGCATGGAAAAAACCATCATCAAGAATCTGTTTGACAAAGTTTTCTGCTGTCTTTCTTGCGATATCATCAATGTCATAGCCTAAATTCTTTAATTCATTGACTTGATCGACTTGTAGATTTCCAACATCATTCATGACAATAAGATGTCTTGTTGTATACTCGTGGTAAACATGGGGAACAAGAATATAATTAATATCCTGGTTACATTGGGCAAAATGGTCGATATTATCAGCTTCTTTGAAAAAGTCCATTTCTATCTGGCTCGTCCGCCATAATTCCTCAATGACTGCTCTAAAATCAAGGAGGTCACCTGTGCCAGTAGCTAATTTTAAAATCTTGCAAGCTTGTCTAAGCAGCTTGATATCAGCTTCCATGGTTTCATAAATGTAAGGTCGCTGGACTTTGATTACTACTTTTTCTCCACTAAGTAGAAATGCTTCATGGACTTGCGCAATTGATGCGGATCCTAAAGGCTCCTTTACAATTGAGGAGAACACTTCATTTATCGGTTGCTTGAGTTCTTCTTCAATAATGTTTTTGACTTCATCATAAGCAAGAGGAGTCACATCGGTGCGAAGCTTTTCAAGTTCCTTACAATATTCGTGGGGAATCATATCGGAACGCATGCTCATAATCTGCCCAAATTTGACATATGTTGGGCCAAGATCTTCAAGAATCTCTCTAAGTTTTATGGGGGTTAGGCCGGTTAAGATATGATGCTTATTTAAGACAGAAATGATTTCACTTAATCGTCGAGAAGCATGCTTGTCTTCTCTTGCCATAAACTAGTCTTCCTGCGTATCTTCTTCTTTTTCTTCTTCGCTGTCCAATTCAGCAAGCTTTGCTTTTAGGGCATCTCTTTCTTCTTTTGAAAGCTTTTCAACACGATTTAACATCGCATCGCTTACTTTATTGCTTGCTTTACGCTTAAGCTCTTCATTAAGAACTTTACCCTGATCAACAGTAATTTCACCTTTCTTAACAAGATCATCAATAATATCTTTTGATTTTTCAGCTGTTGTGGCAGCTGCACCAATTCCTAATAATAACAATTTCTTTACATTTTCAGTTAAATGATCCATAAAAATCACGCTCCTTTTAATAAATCTATTGTATCACACAACAACACTTATCAAAAGGATTCTGATTTATTTAGTATAAGAAAAAGGATTCCGTGATGGAATCCTTACATAGCTGTATAACCGCCATCAACAGGTAGGTTCACACCTGTGACATAGGAACTCATTGGTGAAGATAAGAAGAGGACAGCAGTATCCAATTCGCCTTCTTCACCATAACGTTCTAATGGAATCATTGTTTTGGCATTTTGCTGGAAGAAGTCAGAATTGAGTGTTTCACGAGTAAGATCTGTATAGAAATAGCCAGGGCAGATGGCATTGACAGTAATGTGATGCTTGCCCCATTCAGCAGCTAATGCTCTTGTAAGATTGACTACGCCACCCTTAGCAGCATGGTAAGGGGATGAACCAGCAATCTTATTTCCCACAAGTCCATACATTGATGCAATGTTGATAATACGACCATATTGAGCAGGGATCATGGCTTTCTTAGCAACTGCTCTAGCCATTTTAAAAGTTCCAAACAAGTCAATATTCATTTCATTTTCAAACTGCTGATCAGTAATATCCTCAGCATTACCAACTGCGCCAGTTCCAGCATTATTAACAAGGATATCAATATGTCCAAAACGTGATAAGACGTCCTCGATAACTTCATCAACGCGCTTTGTATCAGTAATATCGCATTGTAAGCCAATAGCTTCTACGCCAAATTCCTCACTGATACTTTTTGCGACGGCTTCAACTTTTTCTTTACGTCTTGCCAGAGCAACAATCTTGGCTCCATGACTAGCAAGGGCCTTGGCCATCTGGACACCTAAACCAGCTGATGCCCCCGTGACCAAAGCAACTTGATCCTTTAAATTAAAATAATTCTTCATATGTTTACCTCCAATGTGTTATATAATCGACATATTTATTATAAAGCGAGTATTGTCCCATTTCAAGAAATATGAAAACGCTAACAATTGATATGATTTGAAATAAATCTCAAACTCTTATAAAATAGAAACAAGGAGCAATTTGTATGAATATTGAAGCATTAACAAAATTGCCTGTTTTTAAGGGCATTGAAGCAAATGAATTAGAAAGTTTGCTTGGAAAAATAAGTAGTCGTGAAGTATATTTTCAAAAAGGCGAACAGGTCTTTTCGCAAGGAGATATTATTCATGAGATAGGGATTGTTTTAGAAGGTGAATTAAATGGGGTCGGAGTAGACTTGGTTAGCCATGCAAATATTGTTGCCCATTTAAGTGCTCCAGATATCTTTGGTGAAGCTTATGCCAATATGCGTGAACCCATGTTGATTAGTATTGAAGCACAAACACCTGCGCATATTCTATTTATTGATGTGGATGCGATGCGTAAAGTCAACCATGCCAAACTTAATGAGAATATATTGATGCTCATTGCAATGAAGAACTTACAGCTCTCACGTAAGATACTCATGATCACACCAAAAAGTATCAGTGAACGCATTCTTGCTTATTTGTCCACACAAGCAGCAATTCATCATAGTGATGAATTCGATATTCCTTTTGATCGACAGCAGCTTGCAGATTATTTATTAGTGGATCGTTCAGCTTTATCTCACAGTTTATCGGTATTAAAAAGAGAAGGCATTATTGAATATCATAAGAATCACTTTAAGGTTCTTGTGAGAGATTGATTTTCTTTATCAGTAAGATTAAGATGTGTGTGGAGGAATTGAAAATGAAAAAAGATTTAAATGGATATATTGGTGTATTTGATTCAGGACTTGGCGGAATTTCCGTCTTAAAGGAAATGGTGAAGCTTTTGCCACATGAAAAATTCTATTTCTATGGTGATAGTGCCCGTGCTCCATATGGTGAAAGATCACTTAAGGAAGTGCAGGACTATACGATGGAAACAATGAATAATATGGTCAACCATGGTGTTAAGGCTATTGTTGTGGCTTGTAATACAGCTACTAGTGCAGCTATCGAAATGGTAAGAGATGTGTTTACTGATATTATTGTTATTGGTGTGGAACCGGCTTTAAAACCAGCAGCAGAAGCTAATGATGGGGAAATCTTAGTGATGGCAACAGAAAACACATTAAGACTTGATAAATATCATGAGCTTGCTAAGACATATGGCAATCATGTCAATGTCAAAGAAGTTGCCTGCAATGGACTTGCTCAGGCCATTGAAACTGGTGATGTTGATGGCGAGGAAGTACGTGTTGTCCTGCATAAGCTCTTAGCTCCATATAAAGGTGAAGTTAAGAGTGTTGTATTAGGCTGTACGCATTATCCTTTTGTCAAGAATGCCATTCGTGAAGTGCTTGGTGATGATATCAAATTCTATGATGGTGCAGCAGGAACTGCTCGTCAGCTTGCAAGCAAGCTTGCAGAAGCTGGCAAGATCAATAATGAAGGTGAAGGTGAAGTTATCTTTGAATCAAGCAAGAATGATCCTGAAGAAATTGCGCTATATGAAACATTCCTGAATAAATCAACTGACTAATTCCCATAGTTTCACAAAATATGTACATAGATTTCATGTAATAGTGACATATACTAGAAGCATATTCGAAAGGAATGATAGATATGAACGAAAATAATTCAAATAATATGAACCAGGTAAAAAAGAGAGGCATTGGTTCTGCATTTATTATTATTCTTCTTGTCCTCGTATTATGTTTTGGTGCTGGGGCTGGAGGGGCATATGTTGTCTTGAAGCTAAATGGTGCTTCAGTCATTACGACAACGTCCTCAACACCAGCTACAACAACATCATCAAGCAAGAAGGATGCCTCAAATATTGCTAAGAAAATGACGGACTCTGTTGTAGCCATTACAACTGAAGCCATGACCACAAGCAATTTCTGGTTTGGTAGTCAGGTTGTCTCTGGAGCTGGTTCTGGTGTCATTATGAGTAGTGATGGCTACATCATTACAAATGCCCATGTTGTCAATGGAGCAAGTACAATCAAGGTCACTACAAGTGATGAGAAGACATATACAGCGAAATTAGTTGGTAAATATACACAAGGTGATATTGCTGTAATTAAGATTAATGCGACAGGATTAAGCGCAGCAACATTTGGTGATAGTGATAAGATTACTCAGGGACAGACAGCTTATGCAGTTGGTAATCCTGAAGGTACATTCTCTGGTTCAATTACTTCTGGCATTGTTTCAGCATTGAATCGTACAATCACTGTCTCAATTGATGATTCATCATCTGACGGTGAAAACAACCAGTATTCACAATACTTTGGTCGTACTCAGAATACATCTACAACAGCCAAGCTCAATGTCATCCAGACAGATGCAGCCGTTTCTCCAGGTAATTCTGGTGGAGGCTTATTTGATAGCAATGGAACTTTAATTGGGATTGTGAATGCCAAGAGCTCGGATACAAATTCTGAAGGCCTAGGCTTCGCTATTCCGGTTAATACGGCATTAAAAATCGCTAAGAGCTTAATTTCAAAAGGATCTTATTCGGCATAGAAAAGAAGGACTCGTCCTTCTTTTTTATGGCGTGGTTCATGAAATATTCATATAGAGTCGTTAAGCTGATGGCTATTATAGGAGGAAAATTATGCGTAATTTCTTATATAGATTAATGATGGGACGCTATGGCAGTGATCGTCTCAATAAACATTTATTGATTCTTTCAATTGTTTTGACAATTGCTAATGTCTTTGTCAAGAGTGTGATTATCTATGTTTTTGTTTATATACTCTTATTGTATGTGCTCTTTCGTATGCTTTCTAAAAATATCAATAAACGCTATCAGGAAAATCAGCGTTATGAACAAAGTATTGCCCCTATTATGAAAAGGGTAAGTGTCATCAAGAAGTCATCAAAAGATAAAGATCACAAATATTACATATGTCCAACATGTAAACAGATTGTCCGTGTACCTAAAGGTAAGGGACGTATAGATATTCGTTGTCCACGTTGTTCAACTGTTTTTGAAAAGAGAACTTAAGCATGTTTGGATATATTCAATATAATAAAGATGCTTTAAGCGAGGATGATTTTGCTTTATATCGTTCCTATTATTGTGGATTATGTAAATCTATTAAACAGCTTTATGGCGTCAAGGCGACTCGTATTCTATCAAATGACTTAACATTTATCGAAGTACTTTTGTCAGCTCTCAATGAACCACTTGAAGAAGTCATTGAAGAGAAATGCATGGTGAATCCTTTGCTTAAAGTGACAACACGTATAAATAAGTATGATTCCTATGTCGCAAAAATGAATGTTGTCTTAGCTTATTTTAAAGCTGTTGATGATGTTCATGATGAAGGACGACATAAAAGCATGCTCAAATCACTTACAAAGCCTTTTGAAGAAATCAAAGAGGAATATCCTGAAAAGATTCAACATATTGAACTGGCATTAGAGAAAATAAATCAGTTAGAAAATGAATCATGTAATGATTTAGATCTTTTATGTAATACATTTGGTAGGGTGATGGGAGAAATTGTTTCATATGATGCTGTTTTTGCTGATGAGCTTTATTCACTTGGATATCATCTTGGTAAATTCATTTATTTAATGGATGCCTATGATGACTTATTTGAGGATATAAAGAAGGGCACATTTAATCCTTTAAAGAAAAGATCTCAAGATGAACACTTTGATGATGACGTTAAAATGATGCTTGAGATATTCATGGGAGATGCTGCATTGTCATATGAAAAACTGCCTATTATCACCCATAGTGATATTTTAAGAAATATTCTTTATTCGGGTGTATGGGCAAAGTATAATCAAGTCAGAGAAAAAAGGGGAGAAAAGAAGAATGAATCCTTATGATATATTAGGTATTTCTAGTGATGCAAGTGATGAGGAAGTCAAGAAAGCCTATCGCAGACTTTCCAAGAAATATCATCCAGACGCTAATATAGGTTCGCCACATCAGGCAGAATATACTGAAAAATTCAAAGAAGTACAAAATGCCTATAAAACCATCATGGATGCGAGAAAAAATGGGACGCAAGCTAGTTTCAATGGTCAGTATCAGAATCAGACAGGACAGGAGGCTTATGCCTATAATCAAGCGGCAATGTATATGCAGGCTAACCAATTTGATGAAGCCTGGAAAATTCTTGATACAATTCGTGTACGTAATGATGTCTGGTTTTACTATTCAGCCATTTGTCAGAATGCCCTAGGGAATCGTCTGCAGGCAATTGAATTTGCGAAAACAGCCTACAGCATGAATCCCAATAACTTGGAATATATCATTCTTTTACAATCACTCCAATCAGGTTCTTCACAGTATCAACAGACATCATCCCAATATGGTCGAGCTTTTTCACCAAGTCAGTGCTGTTATGCTTATTTATTGGTGCAATGTCTTTGTGGGGCTTGTTTTGGTGGCCGTTATGGAATCATTTGCTGTTAGACGCTTAAGGCGTCTTTTTTTCTTGAATGATATATTTAAAAATAAACAAAGGTTATGATATGATAATAACAACAAGGGAGACATATTGATTGAATGTGATAGAAAGGAATTTGGATGCATCCAGCTTTAATTTTCTATTATATTTACTGCTTTATTTTTGGAAGCATTGTTGCTTCGTTCGTGAATGTTGTTATTTATCGTTTACCTCGAGGGATCTCAATCGTTAAGGGACGTAGTTATTGCACAAATTGTCATCATGTACTTCAAATACGAGATCTAGTTCCGGTGGTAAGCTATATTCTTTTAAGAGGGAAATGTCGCTATTGCCATACGAAGATATCGCTCGTTCATCCCTTGGTTGAAATGAGCGGTGGCATACTTAGTATCTTTTGTTTTTGTCATTACGGCTTGAGTTTGACCTGCTTATTTGTTTTCGTCCTGTCAATGGCTTTCTTAGCAATCAGCATTATTGATATTGAAACAATGACCATTCCCAACCAGCTAAATATCACAATTGGAATACTTGCTCTTTTATCCGTGTTTATTTGGCATAGGCCATTTCTCTCACGTGTCTTAGGTGCTGCCTTTAGTGGAACAATGCTGCTAATGAATTTTATAAAGGAAGATAGTTTTGGTGGGGGAGATATTAAACTGTGCTTTTTTACAGGCTTTATGCTTGGTATTGTAAATATGACTGTTGCAATGTTGATTGCAATACTAAGTGGTGGATTTTGCGCAATGATTCTCATCATCATGCATCAGGTAAAACTTAAAGCGCATATGGCATTTGGACCCTTTATTTGTCTAGGTTGCCTGATGGGACTTATATATGGAGAGAAACTTGCATTATTCTATTTACACCTCTTCTATTACTAGTTATACATGCGCAAGGCACTATCATCCCTTATGTAAAGAGGTTGAAAAATCGCTTCTGTTGTTTTTTGAAAGCTTCTTCGCTTTTGGGATGGACTTTTTCCTATGCTTTTAACATATAAAGTTCGCTTGGCTGGATAGGTGATGAGTGTCTTAGTTGTGCTGCTCATCACTTTTTTCATACATTAAATTGAAAGTTTTCTAAAGGTTAAGCTAGAGCTCTCTTAAAGCGTCTAGCATAAGTTTGTATACGAAAAGGCCACCGAATTGTGGTGGCTTTGCTTATGATTTAATTTACCCTCATGCACTTCTTTTCAATCTTTTCTATACTTTCTAACAATTTTCTTTCTAGTTTCTTGATAGGTGTTATGATTATCATTGCATTCCTTTTATCCTATATTTTGGTTCATAGCAATTTTATTGGAATGACTAGCTCGTTTACAGGATAGAGGAATAATCTTTACAATATGGCTTGTTGCCATCAATCAAATAATAAGCATGATCTTTTAAGCTTGCAAGTATGGGTACTTTACAATGTGTTTGTTAGTGGCTGAGCAAGCCGTTTTGGCGCTTAAAAGTGCGTAAATCTTCACAAAGTAACTGAAATTCTTCATAACTATTTGTATTGCTGACAATCTTATCAATAATAGCTTTGTTTTTATCCAATACAGCATAACCTTTCTCAGCAATTTCCTGATTGTCTGTAAGGGAATGAATAATAGCTTTTAGCTGTTCATATAAATCATCATTTTTTAGTTTTTCATAATCATAGAAATGTGCAACATCAAGCACATTCATTAAAGCTCTCGCAATTAAATCTCTTTCCATATTTATCACCGCGTCTATTTTATCAAATATTATAAAAAGAAGAAAATCTTTTTTTGTTTTCATAAAAGAGAATTATAATAGTATTAGAAGGGGGCAAAATGATGAAACTAGAATATCTACTTCTTGCTTTAGCTGGTGGTGGCCTCGGTAGCCTTATTGGTGGAATACAGATCTTTATAATAACTGGTTTTGTAGGCCTTGTTGCAGTTTTAGGCAATCATGGACTGCTGCTGCATTTTCACACACAGCCATTGCTTATACCGGCTGTAATCTTTAATGGTGCTGTGGTTGCAACAGCCTATGCTTCAAAAAAATATCAGATCAAAGGCTTTGATATAAGCAAGCCTTTAATCTTTACTGGCGACCCGCTTGTTTTTATTTTCGGGGCATTGGGTGGACTGATAGGATATTGCCTTCTTATTCTTGCAACAAAACTAAAGCTGCCATTTGATGCTGGTGCTTTTAGTATTGTAATGGTAGGAACATGCACACGTTTTATCCTTGGCAGTAAGCAGCTCTATAATCATCGGGGAATTGTATTTCTAGAAGAAGGTGATAAACGATATTGGATTTATCTTGTTTTATTTGCCTTGTCGATTTCTTTTTTAACAGGCTATCTAACAAAGATTACAAAATACTATTCATTAGGTTTTAGTCTTTCTGCCTTTTCACTTGTATTTTCCCTCAGTGATTCACGTTTTCCAGCAACTCATCATATTACTTTAATTGCAGGCTATGCAATGATGTATACCCATGACATTTTGTTAACGCTTCTTTTTGGCGTCTTAGCTGCAGCTATATGTGATATGTTTGCAAGAGTATTTAATAGTGAATGTGGAACCCATATTGATCCACCTTGCGTATCAATACTGGTCTGTTCCTTTCTTATATTTTTACTTTTTAAAGGATTGTTTTAAATTTAAGGAGATGAGTTAAAATGTATATTGGTAGTCAGAATCAGTTAAAAGCATATGATCAGTATTTGATGGATCATGGTTATAGTATTTATGAACTAGTTGATAAAGCAAGTGATTGTCTGAAAAAGCATTTTATGGATTATGATCAAATTGGATTATTAGTTGGACCTGGCAATAATGGGGCGGATGCACTCTCGCTTGGAATAAAGCTGGCAAATGAAGGAAAAGATGTGAAGCTTTATTATATTGGGAATCACCAGAAGTTCTCTGCTGGCAACCAATTCTATTTTGATATTTGTGAAAATAATAATCTGACGCTTATCGAATTAAGTGATGAGAAACTTGATGATTTTTTGAAAGACCTAAGTGTGCTTGATGTTATGGGTGATGGCTTTTTTGGCTTTGGCTTGAATAGCGCTCCAAGAGGCTTATATGCAACTGTCATATCTATGATCAATAGCCATTTTGAAGGCGATGTTATTGCAATTGATATTCCAACAGGACTTAATTGCAATACGGGTAAACCCTATGCCAACACCCTTTATGCTTCAAAGACGATTGCTTTAAGTGCATTGAAGGAAGGCTTTTTAAATCCCGATAGTTCAACTTTTACTGGAGAAGTAATTGTCGAAGAACTGGCAATAGATAATCCCTTTGAGCAGGCTGGACTTGTTAAATATTTTGATAGATCTGATGCCAGGAAAATGTTGAAAGAACGCAAATATGATGGCTATAAGAATTATTATGGCGTTGATTTACTTGTAGCAGGAAGCGCTCAATACAAGGGGGCAGCTCTTTTAGCAACAAAAGGAGCGGTAGCAAGTGGAGCAGGTATTATTCATCTTTCTTCAGCAAAGGAAGTTGTTGATATCATGCCGCTTTATCTTCCCGAGGCAATTAGTGAAATAAGACCGGGTAGCTATAGTCGTGAAATGTTGAAAAAATTTGATGCAATTTGTATAGGACCTGGCTTGGGGCTGGATATGGATGCATATCATTGCTTTATTGATGTCATTGAAAATTCTTCTTGCCCACTTATCATTGATGCGGATGGCTTAACAATTCTCTCCAACAATCTGGAATTACTTGATCGACAGCAACGCCCAATCATTCTCACCCCACATCTTGGAGAATTTAAACGCCTATGTGATTTTTCTGGCGATGATCAATTAACAGAAGTAGCAATCAACTTTGCACAAGAACATCATTGTATTCTTGTTTTAAAGGGACCACATACACTTGTGACTGATGGCAAGCATTCTTACAAAAATGCCTCAGGTAATAAAGCAATGGCAGTAGGTGGCATGGGGGATACACTTGCAGGGATGATGACAGCTTTTCTAGGTGGTCATTATCAGGCCATTGAAGCAGCCATTCTTGCTGTCTATATCCATGGCTTTACAGGTGATTTGATTGCGCGAGATCATTATACTGTTTTGCCTGAAGAATTATCTAAAATGATTCCTCATGCCATGTCTTTAATTGGGCAAAAATAAAAGGTGCCGTAGCACCTTTTTCTATGCAGTAAATTCTTTTTTCATGAGAGTATAGAAATCGATATCTGTTTGGGCATCCTCAATTAAATTATCGAAAGTTCTGATTTTTCTTACATCAGGAAGATAATCCATCTTAACATAGTTTGCTCTTAGTGTTTTAAGAACTTCTAATAAATCTTTCTTTGTTTCAATCTGTGAAGCTGCATATTCAGCGACATCTGCCGAAGTAAACTCTTTGTCATGTTTTACTTTATGGAAGATGGCAGCTTCCTTCTGTAATTTTGTATTATTTTTTAAGATCATGTCATAAGACAGTTTTGCTGTATCCTGTTCAGCCATTGTAAACACCTCCGTAATTCATATTGTACACTGATTTTTTAGGAATGAAAAGGCTATCTATGTTTTGTAGGAAAATATCTGAACACACAATTTGAATAGGAAAATATGAGTTGCTATAATGAAGTCAAGAGGTGATAAGCATGATTAAAGTTGATTTAATTACCGGCTTCTTAGGTTCTGGGAAGACGACTTTTATAAAAAAATATGTGGAATACTTAGCGAGTCAGCATTTACGAGTGGCTGTTATTGAGAATGATTATGGTGCTATAAATGTTGACCGTATGCTTTTATCCGAGGCGCTTGAAGGTAAGGCGGATGTTGAAATGGTTATTGGCGGTGATAAGGATTGCCGTATCCGACGTTTCAAGACAAAGCTTATTTCTATGGGCATGCAGGGCTATGATCGTGTGATTGTTGAACCTTCTGGAATTTATGATGTGGATGAATTCTTTGATGTCCTTCATGAAGCGCCACTTGATCAATGGTATGAAATTGGCAATGTCATTGCTCTTGTTAACAGCAGACTTGAGGCCCTTTCTAAACAATCTGACTATGTTCTAGCAAGTGAAGTAGCTTATGCTGGAAAGATTATTCTAAGTCGTGTTGATGAAGCAAAAGAAGATGATATCAAACATACTATTGACCATCTTAATAAAGCGTTAAGAGAGCATCATAGTCAGCGTGATATTACAAATGATATTATCGCAAAGAGATGGGATGATTATCGTGATGAAGACTTTGCAGGTATTATGGAAAGTGGCTATCAGTTAGGTATATTCTATAAGCAAGCTATTGATGATGATTTCTTCCGTTCACTTTTCTTCCTTAATGTTCATCTCGATAAAGCGGGGCTTAAACAAAAAGCAAATTCTGTATTTCGAGATCCTGATGTTGGTCATGTCATTCGTATCAAAGGATTTGTTAATGAAGACGGACAGTGGTATGAGGTCAATGCAACAAAGGATGATATTCATGTTGAGGCAATAAATGATGGCCAGGAAGTTATCATTGTTATTGGTGAACAGCTTGATGAAGAAAAACTGCATCAGTATTTTCAATAGGTGGGAAACTACCTATTTTTTGATATAAAGAAAAAGCAGGAAATCCTGCTTTAGTCAAGCATGTAAATGATTGACATGTTACGATCTTTTGTCTTTGTCTTGCGATAAGAGAAGAAACGTTCATCTTCATAGGTACAGATGGGAGATTGTTCAATATGTTCTTCCTTAACACCAAGATTAAGTAATTGCTGTTTAATGAGTCCTTTTGTATTCAATAAATAATGTGTTTCATCTTTGACTTTATAAAATGAAGAAGTATCAAAACTCATTGCTTTTACAAGATTGATAATATCATCCATTGCTTCAAAGTTTCTTTGTTCAATAGCTGGTCCTGTATAAACGAGGAGCTGTGTGGGATCGACATTTTCATTTTCAATCAGATGCTTTGTGACTTTGCCAACAATTTCATGAACAGTGCCTTTCCATCCAGAATGAATAGCAGCAATCAGCTCTTGGTCAGGACTATACATTAATACTGGGCAGCAGTCCGCATGGCTGCTCCATAGTACTAAACCTTTATCACGCGTATATGTGGCATCGGTCGCTGGGAGTGCAGTGTCTAGTGAATACATCCCTTTACCGCCATCTTCGAGGGTAACTTTTACAAAATGATCTGTATGTTCCTGATGGGGCAGAATCATATGATCAAGGGGAATGTGAAGCTGCTTGGCAAGAGCTTCTCTGTTTCTCATTGTTTGTTCGTCATTCATGCCATTTAATCCAAGATTAAAGTTATGACCTTCCTCATCATATGCAGGAACACTATAGGCATGAACATATTCATTGTTGAATTGAGCAGCAATTAGTTTAACCATTTTTCTTTTTCATAACCTCCGTTAAAAAAGTATCATCAGGATCTATATAAATTGTTTTGTAATTGGAAAGTAAGACAAGTCCAGGTTTGTTGGAGTGTGGCTTTTTGAGCGTTCTTACTTGAGCGTAGTTGACTGGGACGGAACTTGAAAGACGCCCTTTGGAATAGTAGGCAGCTATTTTTGCGGCAAGTCTTATTGTATATTCATCAAGATTCTGACTATGAACAATGACATGGGAACCAGGCATGTCTTTGACATGGAACCACATATCAAAACGATTTGCCTTTTTAAAGGTCAAATAGTCATTTTGTAAGTTGTTCTTCCCTACGTAGATGGCAATACCGTCTTTTGTGATAAGGGTTGTATAGTGAGGTTCCTTCTTCTTTTTGTGAAGTTTTTTGACTTGTTTCTTTTTTAGATAGCCTAAACCTTCAAGTTCTTCCTTGATTTCTAAAGCATCATAATAATCAGCTTGTTCAATTGATGTATTTAAGGTATCAAAGTAATCTATTTCTTCTTTTGTCAGCCTGATTTGTTCTTCTAAGACCTTAAGTGAATTCTTTGCTTTCTGATATTTATTATAATAGCGATTAGCATTCCCTTTGCCATCAAAACGCACATCAAGCTCAATCGTCATCTTTGTTCCATCATAATAGTTATCAACAACAACTTCTTTCATGCCCTTATGCACTTTATCTAGTGAAGCATAGAGGAGGTCGCCTTTAATGCGATAATCATCACTATTTTGTGAATCAAAAAGCGTTTTTTCAAGTTTATGCAATTTATTGACATTCTTAGTATATTCATTCTTGATATAACGCATTAAGTCATTTGTCTGCTGTTTGATACGATCGCGCTGATCTAGTGAATCATAGAATAGATCAAGGCCTTCGAACAAGGGATAACATGCAGCATTTTCAGAGATGTTAGTAAGGGGAATGATGTGGTAGTAATCTTTTTTTGCAGTCTTGATAATATAGAGATGTTCACTGCTTTCAAGCTGGCTCATGATTGATTGAAAAGATTCACCTTTTTCAATACGATATTTCACTTCCACAGCTAGGTCTTTAGAAAAGCCCTCATAAATCTTGATGAGATTATCACTAGGAATATAGTCCTGGGTAAAAGGATTTTTCTTTTCTATTAATGGTGGTAAATGGTAAGTAATTCCAGGCTGTAAGAAACGCATGGATTCACTAGGGGATACGCGCTTAAGACATTCGATAATCCGGTTGTTTTCATCAGTTAATGTAAAGTTGGAATGCTTGCCCATGATTTCGATATAGAGATAGAGCGTAACCTGGTCTTTGAACTCGTTACGTCCTCTCAATGTCATCTTAACAATACGATCCAACCCTATTTGTTCGATTTTCTCGATAAAGCTTCCTTCCATGTGCTTACGCATCAGCATTGTCATTGCATCAGGAAAATCCGGTGTTGGATAATCGAGATTTGTGAGCTGAATACGGGCATATGTTGGATGGATGGAAACAAGAAATTTCTTGTTTTTATTATGGGCACGGATAACCATCAATAGTTCATATTGTGATATTGCATAGAGTTTTGATATTCTTCCACTTTCTATTTCTTCTTTTAATTTCTTGGTTACTGCATTAAGGACAATGCCGTCAAATGCCATTTCAATCACCTCTAGGGCAGTATATCATAAATCTTTCTTGTCGCCTAAGGTTTCTATTTGCGATGATTAGGAATTTGTCGAGGATGTTATAAATAAGTTGTAATTAGATGTTATTCTTTTTATAATGTCTTAAAAGATTGAGGAGGAAGCCCATGAAGAGAGGTACATTAATTATTCTGAGTGGTCCTAGTGGTGTAGGCAAAGGGACAGTTCGAGAACAATTATTTAAGATGAATGATTTAAACTTAGCATATTCCATTTCGATGACAACCCGCAAGCCACGCCCTGGGGAAGTCAATGGAGTTGATTATTATTTCGTTGATCAGGCAACATTTAATCAAAAGATTCAAGAGGATGGCTTCTTGGAATATGCTCAGTTTGTCAGCAATTCATATGGCACACCTAAAGACAAAGTCGAAGAAATGCTTGAAGAAGGGAAAAATGTTGTCTTAGAAATTGAAGTGCAGGGAGCACTCCAGGTTATGGAAAAGGTTCCAGAAGCCCTAACAATTTTCTTGGTACCACCATCAATGGAAGAACTTGAAAGAAGAATCCGTGGTCGCAAGACAGAAGCAGAAAGCGTCATGCAGGAAAGACTTGCCAAAGCTGAACGTGAAATCAAAACAAAAGACAGCTATAAGCATGTCGTTGTGAATAATACTGTTGAGCAGGCAGCTAATGAAATAGCAGATATTATTCGTCACAATATTAACTAGGTATATGCCTAGTTTTTTTGTTTCTGATTTTTGTATTTGATAAAAATATGATAGAATGAGAAAAATAGAGGGGAGCTAGGTATGTATATTGTAAGTGTATTAATTGAACATGGAACCAATCGTTTATCGCAGCCATTTTCCTATCTATCCAATAATGAAGTGATGGAGGGGGTTCGTGTCCGGGTGATGTTCAATCATCAAAAACTTATTGGCTATAGCTTAGGGTGCCAGTATACCAATCTTTCTTCAAAAGAACTCGCCTTGCGTGATGGCTTTCGCTATAACTATATTCTTGAAGTTATTGATGATAAGCCTCTTCTTAACAAAGAACTTGTTGCTTTGTCAGAGCAGATGAGCAAGCTTTATATCACAAGTCAGATTGTCTGTCTGCAAGCTATGTTACCTAAAGCCCTGAAACCAAAAAGCGGCAAGAGTGTTGCTATTAAGAGTCAAAAAGCTGCACGTATTATTCAAAAAGGTGAAGCTACAACCAAAACACAAAAAGCTCTTTATCAATATCTCTTGACACCGGGCATTCACTTTGTTAAGGATTTGCCATATTCTTCTTCACCTTTAAAAGGCTTAGTCGAACAAGGGCTCGTAGAAATCTATGATCAGGAAATCAAGCGTATTCCCCAAATCTCATCAACACAAGAACATCATGCCATCACTCTAACAAAGCAACAACAAGATATTGTTGATGGGATAATGGCAAGAAGCGAAAGAATTAGTCTCATTCATGGGGTGACTGGTTCGGGAAAAACAGAAATCTATTTAGCGCTTACTAAAAGAATGCTGTCTGAAAATAAGAATGTCATTATGCTTGTTCCCGAAATTGCCTTAACACCGATGATGGTTGCTATTTTCAAAGAACGCTTTGGTGATGATGTTGCAATTTTTCATTCGCGCTTATCCGAGGGGGAGCGCTATGATGAATATCGCCGAATTGCTGCGAGAGAGGTTCATATTGTTGTTGGGGCGCGTTCGGCAATCTTTGCACCGCTGATGAATATTGGCTTGATTATTATGGATGAAGAACATGATGCCTCCTACAAACAAGAGTCAGCACCTAGATATGCAACATTGACCATTGCGAAAATGCGAGCAAAGTATCATCATGCCAATATTGTGTTAGGTAGTGCTACACCAAGTGTAGAAAGCTATGCAAGAGCTTTGAAAGGTGTCTATGATCTCTATGAGCTTCCAGAAAGAATTAATAAAAAGCCATTGCCAGCATGTACTATTGTAGATATGGCACAAGAAGCAAAAGCTAATCATTATGGACTGTTAAGTCGGTTGATGGAAGAGCGGCTTGAACAAACTTTAGAAAAAGGCGAACAAGCTATTCTATTATTGAATAAGCGCGGTTATGCATCATTTGTGAAATGTGAAGACTGTGGAGAGGTTGTAAAATGCCCTCATTGTGATGTGACATTGACCTATCATAAAAGTGAGAATAGCTTAAAATGTCATTATTGCGGCTACACAGTACCCATGATTAGCCATTGTCCACATTGTCATTCAAGTGCCTTAAAACGAATTGGCATTGGTACACAGCGTATTGAAGAAGAGCTTCATCAGCGCTTTTACAATGCAAAGATCATTCGTTATGATTATGATACAACAAGAAATAAGAATGATCATGTACGATTGCTTGAAGCATTTGAAAAGCAGGAAGCCAATATTCTTCTAGGCACACAAATGATTGCCAAAGGGCTTGATTTTGAGAATGTCACATTTGTCGGTGTATTAAATGCAGATTTGACTTTAGCCATTCCTGATTACCGCTCTAGTGAAAGAACCTTTGATCTATTAGCACAAGTGGGTGGCAGAAGCGGCAGAGGCAAGAAAACTGGCACGGTCGTCATTCAAACCTATAATCCAGATCACTATGCTATTGTTGATGGGGCTAAAGCTGACTATCGTTCCTTCTATAATGAAGAAATGAAATTTAGGAAATTGGCATACTATCCGCCATATTGTCATCTCGTCGCACTGACAATACAGTCGGCTAGAGAAGAAGATGTAGAAAAGGCGGCAAGTGATATTAAGGACTATCTTGTTCGTCAGCTTCATCAAGTGCGTATTCTTGGTCCTGCAAAGCTTACTATTTATAAGCTTCAAGATATTTATCGGATGCGGATCATGATTAAATATAAACAGGCTGATGAGGTATTTAAAGTACTTAATCAGCTTGATGACTTTTACAATCATAAAACAAGAAAGGTGGCATTGGTATGCGATTTTAACCCGTATACCGCAATATAATATGGAACAGGAAATAGCTTATAACATATTGCTTGCTTATTTTAAGGAAGGTAGTTATTTAAATATTACATTAAACAAGGCGTTAACACCGGATATGGATCGTCATATGAAGAATCGTATTACCCGCATTGTTTATGGCACATTGCAAAATGCCTTGCTTTTAGAATATCAGCTTAAGAAATTTGTGAAAAAGGTAAAAGTAAGTGAAAAGACAATACTCCTAATAGGACTATATGAACATTATTTCATGGATATTCCGGATTATGCCATTGTGGATGAATTGGTCAATTTAGCCAAAAAGGTGAAAGGGATACGAACAGCATCTTTTATTAATGCGGTATTACGTAATGCTTTTCAAAGTGAAATAAATCTTGAAGGCTTGAGCGAGGATGAACAGCTCGCACTTCGTACTTCACATCCGCTCTGGTTAGTCAAGATGTTTAAGAAGCAATATGGTGAAATGGAGACCATTAAAATTCTGGAAGCTGATAACCAGGTGCCTTTAAGAAGTGGTCGTGTCAATACGCTTGTCATCAGCCGGAAAGAGCTCTTAGAAGAAGATGAGCATTTTCAAAAGGGTAATCTGAGCGAGGATGGCGTGCTTTATGAGGGAGGCAATATTGCTGCAACAGATGCTTTTAAAAAAGGAAAGGTAACCATTCAGGATGAAAGCAGTCAAATGGTAGCAAGGCTATTGAATCCTGATGAAGGAAGTGAAGTGCTTGATATGTGCGGTGCGCCAGGAAGCAAGACAACGCATCTAGCTGCCCTGATGCATAATACTGGACATATTGATGTCTATGATCTTTATAGGCATAAAGAAAAGCTTATTCAGGATAATATCAAACGATTACATGTCACAAATATTACAACCCACACTGCTGATAGTACAACGCTTAAGGATACGCTAGATAAACAATATGATGCCATCTTGCTTGATGGACCATGCTCAGGATTAGGTGTGCTTGCGAGAAAGCCAGAAATCAAGTATCATGACTCAAGTGCAATGGACGAAATTATCCCATTGCAAGCCAAATTACTGGAAAATGCGTACTATTTATTGAAGAATGGTGGTAAGATGGTATATAGTACGTGTACTTTAAATAAGAAAGAAAATGAAAAACAGATAGAAAATTTTATTCACAGACATCCTGATATGGAAGTGCTTGAAGAGCGTACCATTCTCCCTTATCAGTATCATAGTGATGGTTTCTATATGTGTTTGATGAGGAAGAGATAATGAAATCAATTTTTGACTTTACAGCAAAACAGATGAGTGATGCTTTTGAAGAAATCGGTGAAAGACCTTTTAGAGCTAAGCAGGTCTATGAATGGCTTTATACAAAGGATGTTCATGATTTTGATGAAATGACAAATCTTTCTAAAGACTTACGTGCAAAGCTGAAAGCAACGTTTGCTTCGCATTACTTAGACATCGTTGAAAAACAGGTTTCTAAAGATGGCACAACAAAATATCTTTTGCGCTTGGAAGATGGTGGACTTATTGAAACAGTGCTCATGATTCATCCTTATGGGAAGTCGCTCTGTGTAACAAGTCAGCTTGGCTGTAACATGGGCTGTAAGTTCTGTGCTTCAGGTCTTTTGAAGAAACAGCGCAATCTAACAAGTGGTGAGATGGTCAATCAGGTGATGACTGTAAGTCATGATCTCAAGGAACGTATTAGCCATGTTGTTATTATGGGAACTGGAGAGCCATTTGATAACTATGATAATGTGATGAATTTCATCTATACAATTAATGAGCCAAAAGGTTTAGCGATAGGGGCAAGACATATCAGTGTATCGACATGTGGTCTTATTCCTGGAATCAATAAATTTGCGAATGAAGGTTTACAGGTAAATCTGGCCATTTCATTGCATGCGCCAAATGATGAAATCCGCAGTCGCTTAATGCCTATCAACAATACATACAATATGGATGATTTAAGAGTTGCCATCAGCAATTATATTGATAAGACTAATCGTCGTGTCACATTGGAATATATTCTCTTGAAAGGTATTAATGATGAAGTTACACATGCAAGAATGCTTGCCCATTATTTAAGAGGGTTGAATGTCTATGTCAATCTCATTCCATATAATACAGTCATTGAAAATGGCTTGGAGAAGGCATCGGATCGTAAGATTCAGGCTTTTAAAGATGAACTTATTCGTCTGCATATTAACTGTACTTTAAGAAAAGAACATGGTGGCGATATTGATGGCGCATGTGGCCAGTTGCGGGCAAAGCGAGAAGGGAGAATGACAGATAATGAAAATTGATGCTGGTAGTGATATTGGCAGAGTTCGTGAAACAAATCAGGACTATGTCAATTATGTAGTACTGGGTGAAAATGAGTTCTTCTGTGTTCTTTGTGATGGCATGGGTGGCCATCGTGCTGGTGAAGTCGCAAGCTCACTGTGTGGGGAAGATCTCATCAAGAGCTTTCCAAAGCATCCACCTTTCTTTACTGACGCTGATATCAAGGCTTATTTTGTTGAGATTCTTGAACATGCGAATCATATCATCAAGCATGAAGCCAATGGCAATCAAGCATATGATGGCATGGGGACGACAGCTGTTATAGCCTATGTTGTTGATGAAAATATTTATATCTCCCATGTTGGTGACAGTCGTGCTTATATCTTCTGCAATCACCAGCTTATTCAGATCACTGAAGATGATACATTGGTAAATGATCTTGTTAAGAAAGGCTATCTTACAGCGAATCAGGCCAAGAACCATCCTAAAAAGAATATTCTTTCCCAGGCTGTTGGCGTAACGACCCCTCTTAATATTTCTTTTCATAAATACAGTGGTGACTTTGATGCTTTATTGCTTTGTAGTGATGGGCTCTACAATTCCTTAAATAATGATGAAATTGTAGAAATATTAGAACTTACAACAAATGTCAAAGAAAAGACAAGCACGATGTTGCAACAGGCAAGAATGCTTGGCGGTTATGATAACATCAGTGTACTTCTTGTGGAAGGAGCTGAAGTCAATGAGTGAAGTTGAAAGAGTATTAGCAGGACGCTACCACCTTATCCGTTTGATTGGTCAGGGTGGTATGGCAGATGTTTATTTAGCGGAAGACCAGATTCTAAAGCGTACAGTTGCTGTGAAAATCTTGAGATCTTCATTAACTGGTGATCCAATCTATATTACGCGTTTTCATCGTGAGGCAAGTGCGGCTGCAGCCTTGAGCCATCCCAATATCGTCGCTATCTATGATGTTGGTGAAGAAGATGAATTGTATTATATTGTCATGGAATATGTTCGTGGACAGACATTAAAAAACCTGCTTTACAAGCGTGGTGCCTTACATCATGTAGAAGCAATTGATATTATGAAGCAAGTTGTTGCAGGAACGGCGGATGCCCATCACCATGGCATTATTCATCGTGACTTGAAACCACAGAATATTTTAGTTACGGATAGTGGCACGGTGAAGATTGCTGATTTTGGTATAGCATCTATATCGTCACTTTCGCAAGTCACTGAGACGGATACTGTGATGGGATCATTGCATTATTTGGCTCCTGAAATAGCCCGTGGGGAAAAAGCTACCGTCCAATCCGATATCTATGCTCTTGGTATCGTGTTCTATGAGCTGTTGCGTGGTGAGGTGCCATTTAATGGTGAATCACCTGTCAATATTGCCTTAAAGCACATGCGTGATGAAATTCCATCGGTGCGTGAATTCAATCCAAGCATTCCACAATCGGTTGAGAATATCATCATTAAGGCAACAGCAAAGAATGTCAAAGATCGCTATGCTTCAGCTGATGAGATGCTTGAAGATTTGGAGACATGTTTATCAAGACCGGATGAGCCAAAACTGACTTTTGATTTGCCAACGGATGAACCAACTATCATTGCTGGTGAAACGCAGTTTTTTAAGAAACCTGAATTAGAAGAACAGGAAGAAGAGAAACCTGCTGAAATTGAACCAAAAGAAACAAGAACAACAAGAGTTACAAGATTAAATGAACAAAAGGCTAAGAAACAAAGCTCCCGTAAAAAGAAAATGATTGGGGCAGGTGTTATCGCTCTTCTTGCTTTAGTGATTGGTATTGTTGTCTATATAAACAGCAATCAAAGTTTAACAATGCCTAATGTTGTAGGCATGAAGAAGGCGGAAGCCATCGCTCTATTAAAGGAAAAGGGATACAAGATTGATAGTGATATTGATGAGGAACTGAGTGATGATTATGCGAAAGGCTATGTTATTGAAACAGATCCACTTGCCAATAAAAGAATCAAGAAAGGCAGTACCATCAAGCTAACAGTATCTTCTGGAAAGTATCAAGTGATGAAGGACTATACGGGGGTAAAACTCTCACAAGCACGTAAAGAACTTGAAAAACAAGGCTTTAGTGTAAAGACATACTATCAAACAGATGAAGCATTTAGTAAGGATGTCGTTATTGATCAATCTATTTCAAAAGGTGAAAAGATAGACCCAAATGAAAAAGATAAAACAATTACTTTGACTGTCTCAAAGGGCGTTATTATAACCGTCCCTAATCTTCGTGGCGAAAATATTGAAAATGCCAAGACGACATTACAAAGACTAGGCTTTAAGGTCAACCTTTCAGTACTTGCTGAACCTACTGATCCTAATGTCATCAATACGATGTCAATCAATACGGTGATATCACAGTCTATTGAGCCTTATACACAGGTTAATAAAAAGGGTGTTGAAATCACTTTGAACTATTACGACCATAAACCGGAAGTTAAAACGCCAACTGAAAATCCAGACAATAATGCAGGTACTACAAATAATGGCAACAACAACAGTAATAATAACAACAATACAAATACAACAAATAACAATAACAATAATTCGAGTGGTACAAATGGCAATAATGGTTCAACAAATTCAGACAATACGACGAATACACCATCGGAAAATACGAATACTGGAAACAAGACAAATTAGGAATAGGAGAAGATATGCTGCAGGGCAGAATTATTAAATCATTAGCAGGTTTTTATTATGTAGAAAGTCAGAATCAACTTTACACATGTAGGGCAAGAGGAAAGTTTAGGAAAGAGAATATGAAACCAGTGGTCGGGGATATTTGTGATTTTGAGATTGATGAAAATAACGAAGGTTATATTAAGACAATCGACAAACGCAAAAATCAGCTTACGCGTCCACCGGTGAGTAATATTGATCAGGCACTACTTGTCTTTTCCATTACACATCCTGATTTTGATAGCTTGTTGCTTGATCGCTTTTTAGCGAATGTTGAACACAAGAATGTCAAACCAGTCATTGTTATTACGAAAATCGATCTTGATCAAAGCTTGATAGAAAAGATCAAGGAGGATTATCATGACTATCAGGTAATATTTGTTTCAAGCAAAGAACATATAGGTATTGATGAAGTAAAAGCTGTGCTGAAGGATAAGGTGACAGTTGTGACAGGGCAATCTGGTGTTGGCAAGAGTTCACTGCTCAATGCCTTGGATATCCATTTGCATATTGAAACAAATGAAATATCGGATGCCCTTGGCAGAGGCAAGCATACAACAAGACATGTTGAACTCATTAAAATGCATGATGGTTATGTTGCTGATACACCTGGCTTTTCTTCGTTGGAATTAGAAATGGAGCCAAGAGAGTTAGCAGTTAGCTATCATGATTTTAGAAGATTATCAGAGTCTTGTAAGTTTAGAGGATGCCTGCATGACAAAGAACCTTATTGTGCTGTAAAAAAAGCTGTTGAAGATGGCGAGATTGCAAAAGATCGTTATGTGCACTACCTCAGCTTTTTAAAAGAAGTCAAAGAGATAAAGGAGAAAAGATATGGTTGATATTGCCCCATCATTGTTATCAGCAAATTTTGCAGATTTAAAAAGTGAATTGAAGTCAATTGAAGAAGCTGGCTGCAGCATTCTTCATTATGATGTTATGGATGGACATTTTGTCCCAAATATTTCTTTTGGGGCAGATATTCTTGCTAATGTTCATCAGGCTTGCAAGATGGAACTTGATGTCCATCTCATGATTAGTGATCCATTATTCTATGTTGATCGTTTTATTAAGGCAGGTGCTTCTTATATTTCCTTTCATATAGAAGCAATGGAATCTATTGAAAAAACAAGAGAACTCATTAAAAAAATTAAAGATGCTGGTGTCAAAGCTTCTCTTGCCATCAATCCAGGAACTTCATATGAAGCTGTTCTGCCATTTTTGGATGATATTGATATGATTCTTGTTATGAGCGTACAGCCTGGCTTTGGCGGTCAGAAGTTCAATCCAGTAGCCATCAAGAAGATTGCGGCTTTAAGCAAGCTTAAGGAAGAAAAACATTTCATTATTGAAGTTGATGGTGGTATTAATGCCACGACAATTCAGGATGTCAGAAAAGCGGGCTGTGATTTATTTGTGGCTGGTTCAGCGGTTTTTAACCAACAAGACCGCAAGAAAGCTGTTGAAGCATTGTTATGAAAATAGGCATGTATGGCGGTATTGATAATGGCAGGGTAAGAGATCGCACGATTGACTATATTGCTATTGATCAGGGGTTGTCATTTTTGCTTCGTGAAGGTATAAAGCCCATCGTTGCCATTGGTGACTTTGATTCGCTTGAAGAAACAAGCCTGCTCGAAAAGGTAGACGTCTTACGCTATAATCCAGTCAAGGATGATACGGATACAGCAATCGCTTTAAAGTGGGCTATTGAACATGGCTATGATGAAATCGAAATTACAGGTGTCATGCAAGGAAGAATGGATCATTTTCTTGGTGTGTTATGTTTGCTTGAACAATATCGTGATATTCATATCACAATCTATGATCAAAAAAACTGTATCACATTGCTTAAGGCAGGAGAATATGAAATTGATTGTCAGCACTATCATTATTTTTCTATTTTTGCGATTGATGATACGAGATTGACATTAAGAAAATGTGTTTACGAGCTTGAAAACTACCTGCTGAAAAGACATGATCCTTTATGTGTCAGTAACCAGTGTGAAAGCATGCTTTATTTACATACGACTGCAGATATCTTTTTCATTCAGGCATCCTAGACGCCTGAATTTCATTTTTCTTGCAAAGTGAATGATTTAATGTAAAATAATGAAGATTAAAAGAGGGGGATAAACATGCTAAATCAGTTTTCTAGAACAGCCCTCATCATTGGTGATGAAGCACTTGAACAATTGCATCAGAAGCGTGTAGCTATTTTTGGTATTGGCGGCGTTGGTGGATATGTAGCCGAAGGTCTAGCTAGGGCAGGGATTGGTGCATTTGATTTATTTGATGATGATAAGGTCTGCCTGACAAATATCAACCGTCAGATTATTGCAACAATTCCAACTGTCGGCCAGTATAAGGTCGATGTCATGGCCAAACGTATTCATGAAATCAATCCCAAAGCGACCATTCATGTCCATAAGGTTTTCTATTTGCCAGAGACAAAGGATCAGTTTGATTTTCATGATTATGACTATGTTGTTGATGCTGTCGATACAGTAACGGCTAAGCTCACAATTATAAGTGAAGCGAAAAGAACCAAGACACCTGTCATAAGCTGTATGGGAATGGGCAATAAGATTGATCCAACGAAAATCAAGATTACGGATATTTCAAAAACAGAAATGGATCCATTAGCCCACACAATGCGTTACGAAATGAAAAAACGTCGTCTTGGAAAACTCAAAGTAGCTTTTTCAACAGAAAAGCCAATCAAACCTGCAACCTCAGAAGCAAATTCTTGCGCTTTCCATTGTATCTGTCCACCAGGCACAGAAAGAAAGTGCACAGATCGTCGAGATATTCCTGGCTCGATTTCCTTTGTACCAAGTGTTGCTGGACTGATGATTGCTGGGGCAGTTGTTAATGATTTTATTAAGAAATAGGGTATACAATGATATATCCTTTTTTTTGTATATGATTGTCTGTATCTTTGCTGGTGTGATAGAAAATATTTTATTATTTTAAAGGAAAATGAAAGCGTTTCACCTTGTGACGTTGTGAAAATTTTGCTATAATAATGAAAGATATGGAGGTTATGAATTATGGGTGGTAAAGTAAAGAGAATTGCCTTGTTGTCTGGTGGAGGCGATTGTCCAGGCTTAAATGCAGTTATTAGAACAATCACTAAAACAGCAATTCAAAAATATGGCTGGGAGGTTATCGGTTATGTTTTTGGATATCGAGGATTATATAACAATGATTATATTGAACTGACATTGGATAAAGTCGAAGATATTTATAAAGAAGGTGGAACAATTCTTTATTCTTCAAATAAGGATAACTTATTTGATTATCTTGTTGATGATGGTCATGGTGGAAAAGTCAAGAAAGATGTATCCGATGTTGGTGTCGCAAATCTTAAGAAGGATGGCGTTGATGTACTTGTTGTTCTTGGCGGCGATGGGACATTAACGAGTGCTCGTGATTTCTCAAGAAAAGGTGTCAATGTCATTGGGGTACCAAAGACAATGGATAACGATCTTGCAAGTACTGATGTCACTTATGGCTTTATGAGTGCCATGAGTGTTGGTACAGAATTCATCGATCGCTTACAGACAACAGCAAAGAGCCATCACCGTGTCATTCTTTGTGAATTAATGGGCCGTGATGCCGGCTGGATTACATTATATGCAGGCTTAGCTGGAAATGCTGGTGTCTGCTTGATTCCAGAAATTCCATTTACTGTTGAAAACATTGCTAAGGCAGTTAAAAGACGTGATGAAGCTGGCTTGCCATATACAGTTATTGCCTGTGCTGAAGGTGCAAAGTATGCCGATGGTACTAAGGTCATTGGCAAGATTGTCGAAGATTCTCCAGATCCAGTAAGACTGGGTGGTATTGCTAAGCAGCTTGAAGCTGATCTTGAGAAAGTGATTCCTGATCATGAAGTGCGTTCTGTGAACCCAGGACATATTATTCGTGGTGGTGATATCAATGCCTATGACCGTATCCTTTCGATCCGTTATGGTGTTGCTGCAGCTGATCTTATTAATGAAGGTAAGTTTGGTAATGTTGTAACAATCAATCATGGTGAAATGGGCTATACTTCTCTTGAGGAAGTTATTGGTGCTGCTAAGATTGGTCAGCAGAAGCATGTTGATCCAAAGGGTGAACTTGTTATGGCGGCTAAGGCAATTGGTGTTTCATTTGGTGATGAATAATTAAGAAAATGACCTTACTTTCGTAAGGTTTTTTTCATTTTGTTTGTATGTTGTTAATCTTTTTGTTAAGATACACAAGAAGGAGGGATCTTCGATTGATTGAAGAACTCATGAGTGAAGGACAGTTTAGTGCTGCTCTTGAAAAATTAAATGATTTAAATGATGAAAAGACACGTTATTTGCGTCTTGTATGTTTAAATGCAATGGGTGAATATCGCCAAAGCATGATGGAAGGTGCCAATGCGAAGGCAATGGCCAAAGAGACCTATTATGATGTGCTTGTTGCTTATCTTGAAGCTTTGAAGGAATGCGAAGAATATGAGAAAGCAATCGATATTCTTGTTGAAGAATTAAGTATGCCTTATATTCCTTATGAATATGAATCACTCTTTAATGAGGTCTATGATCAGATTCTTTTAGAAAAGCAGGAAATGAATGCCCAGCTTGATCGTAGTCAGATATTCTCCATTGAAGAAATTGAAAAGCTTTTAGATCGCAAGAATGTGAATGATGACTTGCTTTATATGGCATTGGACCAAATGACACAGCTTAATATCCGAATGCTTTTACCAGCATTGCATCGCTATCTAGAAGATGATTTAAAGCCGGCTTTTGCCAAGACGCTGATTATGGAAACCTTAATTCAGCAGCAAATAGATGATGAATTTGAGGTTCATAAAAATGGCCATATTTATGATTTCAATCCAGCCATCAGTGCGCTTGTCTTAGAAAGAGAGTGTTATCAAGGCATCGGAAAGCAGCTTGTACGTGTTCTTGAAGATGACAATCCCGCATTAATGAATCAATGTATTGATTATCTTGAATACTTTCTCTATGCCTCATATCCACAAGAAATATATGAAGATGAATATGCATTATATGCTGCAGGTATTCATTACTATGTTGCATCAATGCAGAATATTGATGTGTCAGAAGTGGATCTTGAAGTCGACTATAATGTGAATTTAGAAATGCTAGAAGAAGTGCTTTTAGCACTCAAATCTATTGAGTGATAATCCTAGTTGCAATTGTTGAAAAACTGTGTATAATAAGCATGTAATATAATTTAAGGAGAAATATGTAATGAAAACAGAAGTTAAGAAACTTGAAAAATCTCAGGTTGAAGTCAAAGCTGTATTTGACAAAGAAGAATGGAAGGCTGCTCAGGATAAGGCTCTTGATAAAGTAGCTGCTAGCGCCCAGTTAGATGGCTTTAGAAAAGGTCATGCCCCAAAAGGCTTAATTAAAGCTAAGATTGGTGCTGCTGCATTACAGTCAGAAGCTGTTGATGTTATTTTATCTGATAGCTACAGCAAGATTTTTATTGACAATGGTATTAATCCTGTTGGTCAGCCATCAGTAAGCATTGTTAAAATGACAGCTGATGAATTAGAATTGTCATTCACAGCACCTGTTGCTCCTGAATTCAAGTTAGGTGAATATAAAGGCTTAGATGTTAAAAAGAAGAGAGTAAGAGTTACTGAAAAGGAAATCAATGAAAAATTAGAACAGTATCAGAATGAATTCGCTGAACTTGTTATTAAGGAAGGCGAAGATGCTGTTGCAGAAAATGGCGATACTGTAACTATTGACTTTGAAGGCTTCAAGGATGGTGTTGCTTTCGAAGGTGGTAAAGGTGAAAACTATCCATTAGAATTAGGTTCAGGCTCTTTCATTCCTGGCTTTGAAGATCAGGTCGTTGGTATGAAGGTTGGCGAAACTAAGGATATCAATGTGAAGTTCCCTGAAGAATACCAGGCTAAGGATTTAGCTGGTGCTGATGCAACATTCAAGGTAACAGTTCATGAAATCAAATCAAAGGTATTACCTGAATTAGATGATGAATTAGCTAAGGATGTTAATATTGATGGCGTTGAAGATTTAGAAGCTTTAAAGAAACATATCAAAGAACAATTAAAGAGTTCTAAGGAAGCTGAAGCTGAAGAAGCATTTAATGAAGAAATCATTGATAAGTTAATCGAAAATACACCTTTCGAAGTACCTGATGCAATGGTTGAAACAGAAGTACAGAATATTATTTCTGAAATCAATGCTAACTTACAGCAGCAGGGCTTAACTCTTGAATTATATCAGCAGATGACAGGTCAGACAATGGATCAGTTAAAGGCTGATGTAAGAGACAATGCTGAAAAGAGAGTTAAATATCAGTTAATTGTTGCTGAAATTGTTAAGGCTGAAAATATTGAAGTTTCTGATGAAGAACTTGCTGAAGAAATCAAGAATATTGCAACATACTATGGCCGTGAAGAGGAAGAAGTTAAGAAGATCTTTGCTGGTCAGGAAGATCGTATCAAGGAAGATGTTGCAAGCAGAAAAGCAGTTGATTTAGTAAAAGAAAATGTTGCTAAATAATTAAAAGCTATGAGATAAGACGCGCAAGCGTCTTATTTCTTTAAAGGAGGTAAATGACATGGATGAAGTAATGACAATTGATTTACCGGTTGTTTGTACGCGTGGGATGCTTGTTTTCCCTGGTCATGAGATGTCTATTGATGTTGGTCGTCCATTCTCATTAGCTGCTGTTAATCAGGCTATTGAGAATTATGATAATAACATTGTTTTTGTCTCACAGATCCGTCCTTTAGACGAGGATACAAATTTTGATGCTATTTATCATGTAGGTACGCTTGCGAAGGTTGTCAGACGTGTAAAAAAAGATAACCATGGGACTATCAAGTTAACTGTTAGCGGCGAAAAGCGTGTAAGATTACATGATTTCTATGAACAAGATGGTTCTTACTTTGCCAAAGTAGAATTGCTTGAGGATATTAAAGGCGATGAAATTGAAGAGACTGCACTTGTGCGTAAAATACATTCACAAATGCAATTTGTAAACCGTGGCGGAACAATCTTCCCAAGAGAGCTTTTTGCCAATATTACTCAGGGTGTTTCAGCTGGAGCACTTGCTGATACGATTGGCAATTATATGAATATTGACTTAAAAGAAAGACAGCAGATTCTTGAAGAAACTGATGTTAATAAGCGTTTGTTGTTATGTCTTGCTTGCATGCAAAAAGAAAAGACAATCAATGAAGTTGAAGCGAATATTAATACGCGTGTAAAACAGTCAATTGATGAAAATCAGAAAGAATTCTATCTTCGTGAGAAGATGAAAGCTATTAAAGAAGAACTTGGTGATGTCCCAAATGGAGCAGATGATGTTGAAGCTATTCGTCAAAAATTAGAAAAGAATCCATATCCAGATAATATCAAGGCTAAAGTGAGAGAAGAACTTCAGCGCTATGAGATGATGACAGCATCTTCACCTGAAGCTAATGTCATACGTACTTATATTGACTGGGTTTTAAAGACACCTTGGTATCAGGAAACTGCTGATAACCAGGACTTAAAGAAGGTTCAGGAAATTCTTGATGGCGATCATTATGGTCTAGAAAAGCCAAAGGAAAGAATTATGGAATATCTTGCTGTTAAGCAGATGACAAATTCTTTAAAGGCACCTATTATTTGTTTAGTTGGTCCTCCAGGAGTTGGTAAGACTTCTATTGCAAAATCTATTGCCCATGCTTTAAACAGAAAGTTTGTCAAAGCTTCTTTAGGTGGGGTAACGGATGAATCAGAAATTAGAGGACATCGTAGAACTTACCTAGGATCCATGCCTGGTCGTATTATTCAGTCAATGAAGAAGGCAGGAGTTATTAATCCTGTGTTCTTACTTGATGAAATTGATAAGATGAGTTCTGACTATAAAGGTGATCCAACAAGTGCAATGCTTGAAGTACTAGATCCTGAACAAAACGAATTCTTCTCTGATAACTATATTGAAGAACCATATGATTTATCAAAGGTCTTATTTATCGCGACAGCCAATGATTTAGGTGGTATTCCAGGACCATTAAGAGATCGTCTTGAAATCATTGAATTATCAAGCTATACAGAACAAGAAAAGATGATGATTGCGAAAGAACATCTTATTCGTAAAGAACGTGATGCCAATGGCTTGAAAGAAGATCAGTTGACAATTACTGATGATGCTCTCATGTATATTATTAGACACTATACAAGAGAAGCTGGTGTCCGTCAGCTAGAACGTCTTATTGCAGCAATCTGTCGTAAGGCTGTCTTGAAGATTTTAAGAGATGGTCAGACAAATGTCACAGTTGAAGAAAAAGATCTAGAGGATTTCTTAGGAAAAGCTCAGTTTGATCATACAAAGAAGCTTAAGAAGCCTACTGTAGGGGTTGTAACAGGACTTGCATGGACACAATTTGGTGGTGATATCTTACCAATCGAAGTAAACCATTTTCCTGGAACAGGACAGTTCATTATTACTGGTCAGCTTGGTGATGTGATGAAAGAATCGGCATCCATCGCTCTTGACTATTTGAAGGCACATGAAAAGGAATATGGCTTAAAGCCTGAAGATTTTGAAAAACAGGATATTCATATTCATGTCCCAGAAGGAGCTGTTAAGAAAGATGGCCCTAGTGCTGGCGTTACATTGACAACTGCGCTATATTCAGCCTTCACAGGCAAGCCAGTAAGAGATGATATAGCCATGACTGGTGAAATTACTTTAACAGGCGATGTTCTACCAATTGGTGGTTTAAAAGAAAAATCTATTTCTGCAAACCGTTCAGGCATCAAGACAATCATCATTCCTAAAGACAATGAAAAGGACATTGATGATATTCCTGAATCAGTGAGAAAAGAACTTCACATTATCTTGGCAGATAATATTGATACTGTGCTTGAGAATGCGCTGGTGAAATAAATGTATACAATTAAAAAAGCAGAATATTTGTTATCGGCAGCATGGACAAGTCAGTGGCCTGATGAATCCTTGCCAGAAGTTGTCCTTGCGGGTCGTTCAAATGTCGGAAAGAGTTCTTTTATCAACACGATTACCAATGTGAGCGGACTTGCAAAGGTTTCAGGAACGCCTGGTAAGACACGTACATTGAATTTCTTCAATGTTAATGATGAACTGCGCTTAGTCGATGTACCGGGATACGGTTATGCGAAAGTTCCCCAGAAGATGATTGAACAATTCGCTGAGATGATAGATGTTTATCTGACAAAACGTAATAATCTTAAGGGGATGGTCTTACTTGTTGATTATCGCCATCCTCCTAAAGAAGACGATATCAATATGTATCAATATGCCAAGTATTATGATATTCCTGTAATCGTTGTTGCGACTAAGATGGATAAACTCAAAATGAATGAATTAAAGCCTCATGAAGAACGTATCAAACGTGACCTTGACTTTGATGAGAATGACACATTTATTCGTTTCTCTTCATTAAAGAAAAAAGGTGTTGATGAGACCTGGGATACAATTTTACATTTAACAGGGCTTAGAAAAAAAGCTTAATGCTTTAGCAGTTAACCCGTAAATTTTAAGGACGACACAATGCCTTGATGGCATTAGCCGTCCTTTTTTAGAGGTCAATTTAACTTTGAAAAATGAACGACATTCACTTTTCTCATTTGTCATCATGGCTTATAATAATGTCAAGAAAAGAGGAATGTTTTATGGTGAATATTTTATTACTTTGTGCATCTGGCATGTCGACGAGTTTGCTTGTCGAAAAGATGAAGGAGGTTGCTGATGATCGTCACATTGCGGCCAATATCTGGGCAGCACCAGCTAAGGATATTGCAGTTGAAGCAAAGAAAGCAGATATTGTCTTGTTGGGCCCTCAAGTTCTCTACATGCGTGATAAGATAGCTTTTGAAATAGGCCGTGATATTCCCGTTGTCATGGTCCCAATGAGAGAATATGGGATGATGGATGGAGCATCCGTGCTTGATTTAGCTTTTGAACATTTGGATAAGAAACATTAAGCATAAATTGACAATTGCTGAGGCTTTTGATATTATTAGGCTATCGTTGATGAGGAGGAGTAAATAGCTTCTAGCTTTAAAGAGAATCCCGATTGGTGGAAAGGGAGAAGCGGAACTGTTGAAGGTAGCCTCGGAGAAGATTTCATGAAAGTAAGTAGTGAAGTCCGTATGACTGCGTTAAAGTCTTAAGGCATAGCAATATGTGAATTAAGGTGGTACCACGAGACATTCGTCCTTAGCGAATGTCTTTTTTTATTGGAGGAGGAAGTTTTGAGCAATAATACTTTAGTCAATGTAATCGTCTGGAGTGCCTTTTTTATCATCATGTTGATACTTGTACCATTCTCGTTAAAACGCCTGCGAGAAAATCGCAAATATAAAGCAAAGCAAGAAGCACAATATCAAAGTGATCGTTTAGAATATGCATATCTTGATGAAAAGAAATTAGATGCACTCTCAGGAGAAAAGCTTGTTGAAGCAGTTATTTATCAATGTTTACGCAAAGAAGATGAAGATGATAATTATTTTCAGCATTTAAGTGAAGCGGAAAAAACGATTTATGCGATTTATCAAGTCAATCAAACCGTTAGCTCGAATGCTGGCTTGAGATCATTCTTTATTTCCCCAGCAAGTGAACCATTTCTAAAAGATCTTGTGACTTACTATAAGAATATTGGTGCTTTTGATGTCGCTGAAGTTGTGAGAAATGCAGGAATTTTAAACAAGATCATGGAGACGGATGATGATTCTTTAGAAAAGGATATGTCACCTGAATATGTGACTTATAACTTTTCTGATTTAACACATGAATATGTAACATTGGTTGTTGGGACAAACTTCACAACGAAGATGGCCCAGTATGTTGAAGAACATAAAGAGGAATTTATTGAAAGAGGAGCAGAAGATGAAACAGTTAGCAGATAAGTACGATCATCATATGGTCGAAAAAGACAAATATACAAATTGGGTAGAAAAAGGATATTTTGAAGCTGGAGATTTAAGCAAGAAACCTTACAGCATTGTTATTCCTCCACCAAATGTAACAGGCAAATTACATTTAGGACATGCCTGGGATACAACATTACAGGATATCATTATTCGTTATAAAAGAATGCAGGGCTTTGATGCTTTATGGCTACCAGGTATGGACCATGCCGGCATTGCGACACAGGCAAAAGTTGAAGCAAGAATGCGTGAAGAAGGTATCAGCCGTTATGATATTGGTCGTGAGAAGTTCTTGGAAAAAGCTTGGAGCTGGAAAGAAGAATATGCATCAATCATTCGTTCCCAATGGGCTAAGCTAGGCCTTGCCTTAGATTATTCAAAGGAAAGATTTACTTTAGATGAAGGTTTGAGTGAAGCTGTTAAGACTGTCTTTGTCACACTTTACAATAAAGGCCTTATCTATCAGGGCGAAAGAATTATTAACTGGGATCCTGTTCAGCGTACAGCTTTAAGTGATATTGAAGTTTATCATGAAGATATCAAAGGCTATATGTATTATTTCAAATATAAGATTGTTGATAGTGATGAAGAATTAGTTGTAGCGACTACACGTCCGGAAACAATGTTTGGTGATACGGCTATCTTTGTTCATCCTGATGATGAAAGATATCAGAAATATGTTGGCATGAAAGCTATTAATCCAGCTAATGGGGATGAATTACCAATTATGGCTGATGATTATATTGAACTTGGCAAGGGGACTTCTGTCATGAAATGTACACCTGCTCATGATCCTAATGACTTTGCTTTAGGTAAGAAATATGGTTTAGCTATGCCAATTTGTATGAATGATGATGGCACAATGAATGAGTTAGCTGGAAAGTATAATGGCATGGATCGTTTCGCATGTCGTGATGCTTTAGTCAAGGACTTTGAAGCAGCTGGTGTTGTCGATCATATTGAGGAAATTGTTCACCCAGTTGGACATTCAGAAAGATCACATGCAATTGTTGAACCAAGACTTTCTAAGCAATGGTTTGTCAAGATGAAGCCATTAGCACAGGCAGCTTTGGATAATCAGAAAAATGAAGATAATCGTGTAAACTTTGTTCCTGATCGTTTTGAAAAGATCTTCACACAATGGATGGATAATATCGAAGACTGGTGTATTTCTAGACAGCTCTGGTGGGGTCATCAGATTCCAGCTTGGTATAATAAAACAACTGGAGAAGTCTATGTTGGCAAAGAAGCACCTGAAGACATAGAAAACTGGAAACAGGATGAAGATGTTCTTGATACATGGTTCTCTTCAGCTCTTTGGCCATTCTCAACGATGGGCTGGCCTGATACAGATAACGAACTCTTTAAACGTTATTTCCCAACAGATACATTAGTAACAGGATATGATATCATCTTCTTCTGGGTAAGTAGAATGATCTTCCAATCACTAGAATTTACTGGCAAGAGACCATTCAATCATGTCTTGATTCATGGCTTAATCCGTGATGAACAGGGAAGAAAGATGTCAAAATCTTTAGGTAATGGTGTTGATCCAATGGATGTCATTGATCAATATGGGGCTGATACATTACGTTTCTTCCTCACAAATAATACTGCTCCAGGTCAGGATATGCGTTATGTTCCTTCAAAGCTAGAAGCAATATCACACTTTATTAATAAGATCTGGAATTCTGCCCGTTTCGTAAAGATGAATATTAGTGAAGATATGACATGGGATGATGTCAAGCTAGAGAATCTTAACTTGCCTGATCTTTGGATTCTCAATCGTTTGAATGAAGTCATTCGTGATGTTAATACCAATATGGATAAGTTTGAGTTTGGTAATGTTGGTAGTGCGTTATATGACTTTATCTGGAATGAATTCTGTAGCTGGTATATTGAATTGGCTAAGGAAACACTTAATGGCGATGATGCAATTGCGAAAAAGGCAACACAGGATACACTTGTTTATGTTCTCAATGCGATTGTACGCCTGCTTCATCCATTCATGCCATTTGTTACTGAAGAAATCTATCAGTCTATTCCACATGCAAGTGAATCCATTGTCATTGCGAGCTGGCCAGAAGTCAATGCTGACTTTGACAATGATAAGATTGATGATCAGTTTGCATACTTAATGGATATTGTTAAAGGTATTCGTGAAATCAGACATCAGTATGTCATCAAGAATACTGTCGAAGTTGAATATACAATTACTACAAAAGTAGATGGCTTAGAAGAACTATTAGCTGATATGGCACCATTTATCTCTAAGCTTGTCAATGCCAAGGTAGCTGGCTATAACCTTGAAGTAGGTAAGAATGCAGCTAATATCATCATTAAGGGTGGTAATACACTTTCGATTGACTTAGGCCAGTATGTTGATATGGAAGCAGAAAAGGCTAAAGCGCAGAAAGAACTTGGAAAGCTTGAAAAAGAATTGGAAAGAAGCAAAAAGATGCTTTCAAATCCTAACTTTGTCAATAAGGCACCAGCAAGCAAAGTGGAAGAAGAAAAGAAGAAACAAGCTGACTATGAAGCAAAGTATGCTGCTTTAAGAGAAAAGCTTGCCAATATGTAATTGTTGAATCACTCCCCAAGGGGAGTGATTTTTTTAAGAACTTTTCTAACATTGCTGTCAAAAACGTGAAAAGGCTTACATATTAGACTATAATGGAAGTGAAAAGAAAATGTAGAAAGGCTGGGGATTATATGATAGTTTTGGAAGAACTTTCTTTGTTTGAAATGCTGGATCAGATTTACTCATTAGAGGGTATTCATAAATTAGCTGATGTGCGCGATATTTCTTATGATGAAGATGATACAAAGAAAAAGATTATCAAGGATATTGTTGATTGCTTGCTTGATGAAGACTATTTTCGTGAACATCTCTATGTCATCAGTGATCAGCATATGAAGATTATTCGCAAATTATTGAAACATCAGGATCGTTTTATACTTTCAAATCGGAGTAAGGAAAATGAAGCTTTTATTGAGCTTGATGCCCTTGATTATGTCGATATTGATGAAGAAAGAGAAGAAGTTTTTATTCCAATGGATGTTCGTAATCTTATTTTAAAGATTGATAATCATGAGTTTGAGAAAACACGCAGAAAAGTCTTTTGGCTTCATGCTGTGCTTTATCATGCTTTCTTCCTTTATGGCCTCGTTTCCATTGATGAAGTTTGTACAATGTATAACAGCAGAGCAGGCTTTAATGCCTCGCGTGAGGACATTGAATACTATTTTTCACTTATTCCTCTTGATTTTCAAAAGTTTGTTTATATGGATCATAATTTCATTGCTTTTGATCTCTTAAAGAAGGATTCTTTAGAATCAACAAAGGAACTGCAGCAATACTATGAAATGAAATATCCACGAACAGATCAAATTCTTGATCACTATAATGAAGGTTATCCTATTTCATCTATTTCATATAATAGAATTGACCAGTTCATTCGTACGAAATCTCTAAGTGAATATAAAGAGAAAAAGTTCATGAGAAAACTGTATGAGAGTATCATTCAAGGAGAAAAGCTAGCGAAATTGCTTGATTATTTTGATGGCTATCTGAAAGATGAGGATGAAGTGCTCTTTATAACAAGAAATTTAAAAGAAGCAATTAAGGAAACACCACAATATAAATATCATGGTCGTAATGAGTATGAGATATAATCTTTCAAATGCTGAAAATTTGAAATTTATGTGAGAAATTTGCATTTTTCTAACGAATACATATATAGAGGGGCAGGAAGGAGAAATTCTATGTATGAATTAACTGAAATGGAAATGCAAAGTATTAATGGAGGTTCAGCGCTTGTTTATCTTGTTTATGTCATTCTTGGGGTTGGTGTTTATAAGCTCATACGTTCAAAACGTGGCCGTATTGGCTTACCACGATTAATTCAAATTGAATGGAGTTAAGTTTGAGAGAGGCAATTTATTGCCTCTCTTTTAAAAGGGGCGTGAGCTAATGATTAAGGATCTTCCAATTGAAGAAAATCCACGTGAGAAGGCTTTAATTAATGGCCTTACATCACTTACGAATATTGAGCTTCTTGCACTGTTGCTCAGAACGGGCAACAAACAGAAATCCGTATTGGAACTTTCAACAGAAGTGATCAATACAGCAGGGGGCATGAGCCAAATGAGATATCTCAATTACAATCAACTGACAGCAATAAACGGTATTAAGAAAGCGAAGGCGATAGAGCTGCTTGCGGCTATTGAACTTGGCAAGCGTGTGATAAGTGAGAAGACACTCGCATTTACTGTAGAGAATCCTGGTGATGTCTATCATTTTCTAAAGAGTGACTTGATGCTTGAGACACAGGAGCATTTCGTTATTCTCATTCTTAATTGTCGCCATGAACTTATAAAAAAACAAACGCTGTTTATTGGGACGGCTGATTGTTCACTCGTCTCAACAAGGGATATTTATAAAGCAGCTTTAAGTGTGAATGGTGTGGCTATTATCTGTGTTCATAACCATCCAAGCGGTAAGGCATCACCTAGCGACGATGATTATTTGATTACAAAGAATCTTGAAGAATCAAGCACGATTATGCATATTGAATTTATCGATCATATTATTATTGGCATGCATGAGTATTATAGCTTTAAAGCTGGCAGGGTGTTTAGCGTAGCAGAATAACCTTCGATAAATGTCAATTGCTTTTTGCCTGTGGTTTTATTATAATGCTTTTTGAGGTGGTACCTTTGTACAACAATGATAAGAAAAAACGAAGCAGCAGGATGATTGCTGTCACAATTATATTAGTCGTTGTTTCAGTCTTTTCACTATTAGCGAATGTTGACATTCCTGGAGCTTATATTGTCAAAGATAGTGTAGCTAACATTGAATATTATATTATTAAGGCACCAATTAGCTATGTGCGTTCAGTGTTTCAGGAATATGTAGATTTAAAAGTCGTTTATCGTGAAAACAAGCGTCTGAAGAAGTCGCTAGATGGCTATGCTGGTGAGCTTGCTATGAATAATGTGCTTACAAATGAGCTTGAAGAAATGAAGAAACTGACTGGTATTAAAAATCTTTCAACGGATTATGAATTGAAATATACCAATATTATTGAACGTGATGCCAATAACTGGAGCAATGAAGTCACAATCAACATTGGCAGTAATTCTGATGTTACGAATGGCATGGCCGTTATTACAAGTAAGGGTATGATAGGCACTGTTACAAAAGTTACGCCTGTCTCTTCCACAGTTACTTTATTGACGGATGAAAATGCGAAAAGCCAGCTACCTGTCATGATTACCGATGGCTCAGCTACATATTATGGCTTACTTAACAGCTATAATATTAAGAGCAAGACATTTAATGTCTCCATTCTTTCTACTGTTGATAAGATTGCCAAAGGTGCAAGCGTTACAACAAGTGGCCTAGGAGGTAAGGGCAAGAGTCCTAAAGGATTGCTTGTTGGAACAGTTACTTCATTTTCTAGTGGTGATAATGCAACAGGGAAAACAGTTACAGTTAAGCCGGCAGCTAATTTTGATGATTTGAATTATGTTGCTGTTGTTAAGAGGACGGATTCATGAGTAGTCAGAATAAGCCATTGGTAAGAAATTTTATAATTATGCTGATATGTTTTATTGTTGATAGCACGATTGCTTATTTCTTACCACTTAATCTAGATAAATCATCAATTACTGTTGTGCCAAGTATTGCATTGATGATGTTTGTACCTTTATCGATGACATTACCGGATGCACCAAGTCGTTTCTTCTTTGCGACAGTTTCTGGTGTTTTCTATACTTTGGTATATGGAAGGGAATTATCAATCTATGTCTTAATCTTTTTAGGCATAACATTTGTTCGTAGTTATATTTACCATAGCGATAATTTATCGCTTGGGGAATTTCTATTTCTTTGTATGCTAGCAATTACTGCCAAAGAAGTCATTGTCTACATCATGTTGCTTTCAGCCAAGATTACGCATATGGCTATTTTAACTTTTGCACTTAAGAGATTGTTGCCAACGCTTGGGGTCAATTTATTGTTATCACCAATTGTCTACTTGATCTTTAAATCCTTTCATATCAAGGTGGATATTAATCCTTATGATGATCTTGAAAATTAAGGCGCTTTAAATAATCGTGGGGTTTGACGAATTTCGCTTTAAGAAATCGTGGGGTCTTAGCTGACAAATTTTAAATTCGCTTTAAAAAACTGTGGGGTCAGTATGCACCTGATGCATATGATTCCACAGTTTTTGTCCGTCCCCGTATTTTTAGATCATTGCTTTATTTCGCTTTTTGTTTTCTGCTGTTCAGTATCCTGTCAACAATATACAGGTCGCTAAAACCTGAATCATATTCGTTATGCAGATTCTGTGAAAACATGATTTTGTTTCTTGCCCTATTAAAGTTTCTATAGCCATTGGCATTGCTGAGTATCTTCTTGATGTAATTGTTCTT
>NZ_JNKU01000016.1 GCF_000702165.1 Sharpea azabuensis DSM 18934 | reverse complement strand
AGGCTGCTGATACTAGACGAGCTTGGCTACGAGAAGATGGATGTGGATACAGCCAATCTCTTCTTCAATCTCATTGCGAAGAGATATGAGAAGTCCAGCACTCTCATCACGACTAACCTGACATTCTCCAAATGGCCAGAGGTTTTTGGAGATCCTGTTCTTACGAATGCACTCCTTGACAGACTGTTACACCACAGTCAGGTATTGAACATTAATGGTCCTTCCTACAGATTAAAAGATCAGCTTCAGCTAATGACTGATGATGATTAAAAAGACAAAATAAAAATGTAGGAAAACCTACATTCTTATTTTGTCCAAAACCTGCATTATTATATTGACTTTTGCATTTTCCTTAATACTTTTTCATCAGCTTATTAAAAATGACAATTCCTGCGATAACTTGAAACAGTAAATATCCGCTGAGATAGAGTACAATCATGCGAGTATTATCAATGACTTCCAATGCTCCGAGAATACCGAAAACCAAAATAGAGAAACAAATAACCAGCAGTCCTAAGCTGTAAGTATATCTTCCGGCTCTATCTCTGATTTTTGTTTTTAACTCGTCATGCTGTTCAATTCGTTCGTTTTCCAAACGCTCTTCGTATCGCTCTTTATTTTTTGGGGAACTCCAATAAAAATATTTGCATATCATCATAATTCCTGGGAAGATACCTGCGCCAGCAAAGCCCCATAAAATGCCCTCTAACTTTGTTTCAATCAACAGCGCAACAATCAAACAAGCCACACCGAAAAGCACATATAGTATCCCGGTTATCAAATTACTTTTTTTCATTTTCTGCACCTCTTTCATAGATAAAGATTTCTTCAATCCGCTTGCCAAAAAAGTCTGAAATTGCAAAAGCTAATTCCAATGATGGATTATACTTTCCGGTTTCGATTGAACTAATGGTTTGTCTTGAAACACGAAGCATTTTTGCAAAATCATCTTGATTTAATCCTCGCTCCTTTCGTAACTGCTCAACTTTATTCTTCAAAAAAACGCCTCCTTGCATGACAAGTTTCCTTTACAAACTTACTATAGTATGACATATTTATCTTGTCAAGTTTCCTTTACAACATTTGCTTCTTTATCATGGGAAAATTACAATTTATTCATACAGTAAGAGCGCCCAAACATTTTTCGTCCGGACGCTCTCAGTATCAGTCATAAATCAGCTCAAACTACACAACTTCCTCTGCCTGTGCCTTGTAAGCGTTCATCTGCCGCACCCATTCTATTTGGTTTTCGGCTTTCAGCTGTTCGGTCACACCGTTTTGCTCTGCCAGTGACCGCACGATCAGCTCCATGCGGTTTCGTGCCGCTTCGTCAATCTCGGCGCAATACTGTCTTACGTACACCCAGCTATAGGTGGTGGGATGAATTGCGATAAACACGGCGTTTTATTGATTTTTGTATCCTTTAATTTTATAATCTAAATATAATCAGTCGTAATAATTAGAAAGGTCATGAACACCATGCAATTAGACACAAATAATCATTCGGTATTTATATTACGTTATCACCTTGTCATGTGTGTAAAATATCGTAATAAGGTAATAGATGATACTATCTCTAACCGTCTGAAAGAGATGTTTGTAAAAATTGCCCCTGCGTATAACATTACGCTGGAGGAATGGAATCACGATATGGACCATGTTCACATTTTGTTTAGGGGGCAACCTAATACCGAAATCAGCAAGTTCATCAATGCTTACAAATCAGCGAGCAGCCGCATCATAAAGAAAGAATTTCCTGAGATTCGTAAATCCTTGTGGAAAGAGATGTTCTGGTCACAGAGCTTTTGTCTGCTGACCACTGGAGGTGTCACAGCAGATATTATTAAGCAGTATATACAGTCACAGGGAGAGAAGGATGGCAAACAAAGCAATCAAGTACAGGGTGTATCCTACAACTGAACAAAGCACCATGTTCTCTAAGACCTTTGGCTGCTGCCGTAAGATCTATAATCTTATGCTTTCCGATAAGATTGAAGGCTACAGGACCACAGGTAAGTTTCCTGCTGTTACGCCTGTCCAGTATAAGGATGAATATCCATATTTTAGGGAGGTAGATAGTCTTGCCCTTGAAAACGTGCAGATGAATCTGCAGGCTGCTTTCCGTCATGCTTTTCGCAAATCTCACAAAAAGAATAACGGATTTCCTAAGTTCAAGTTTGCAAAGCACTTTCGCAGGTCTTATACGACAAACAATCAGAAAGGCACAGTTGCTATCATAGACAATAAGTACATCAGACTTCCTAAGATTGGTAAAGTAAAAGCTGTCATCCATCGCGTTCCTGAAAGTGGTTGGCTTATCAAATCTGCTACTGTATCTCAGGAATCTGATGGCAGGTATTATATTTCTGTGCTTTTTGAATTTGATAAAGGGAAAATGCTTACATAGTGGATAAAACTAACGCCATTAGATTAGATTATGCTTCTGATGGTCTATATGTTGACAGTAATGGCAATGCGGGTACTAATCACAAATATTATCGTGAAAGCCATGACAAGCTTGCCAGGGCACAGTGTAGATTGTCCCGTATGCAAGGCTCTAAGAAGCATGAAGATAAATCCAATAACTATATTAAGCAGCTCCGTAAAGTAAACAGAATTCATAGATATATCGCTAATCAGCGTCTGGATAACCTGCATAAAATATCTGCTGAGATAGCCAATCAGTATGATGTTGTATGTGTGGAATCTCTAAATATGCGTTCTATGGCAAATCGCGGCTTCGGAAACGGCAAGGCTACACTTGATAATGGATACGGCATGTTTCTTAACATGCTCGAATACAAGCTGTCTGACAGAAATAAGTATCTTGTCAAAGTGGATAAGTGGTTTCCGTCATCACAAATCTGCAGTTGCTGCGGTACATTGCATCCCGAGATGAAGGATTTATCTAAGCGCAAAATGATATGTGATTGCGGACTCACGATAAGCCGTGACCAGAACGCTGCTATCAATATACTAAACGAAGGATTACGTCTGCTTAGTTAAGTAGCATAAACAAAATATATAGAGTAGGGATGGAATAGCCCGAACTCATACGCCTGTGGACATTGTGTAAGACGTTGAGCTGCGTAACAATGCAGCCAATGCAGTAGTGGTTGAAGCAGGAAGTTTCGACTTCTATGAGTCGGAGCAGTTCACTTGTGTTAAGATAAATAGGAAATGGAGTGAAGTGTATGAAGGTATTGGCTTGTTTTGATTCATTTAAAGAATCAATGAGTGCGAAAAGTGCTGGTGAAGCAGTTCAAAGAGCCTTAGATGATGATGTGGAGATTATACCATTGGCAGATGGGGGCGAAGGGACGCTTGAGGCATTAAGTGATGGGCTTAAGGGGACGTATTATCAAGTTGAAGTGACTTCGCCTAACTTTAAGCATGTTATGGCGAGATATATGGTGGCTGGTGAGTTTGCTGTTATTGAATGCGCCCAGGCATGTGGGTTAGATCTTCTTGAAGAAGAGGAAAAGAATGCGTTGCATACAACAAGTCTAGGTGTTGGTGAGATGATTGTTGATGCTTTTCATCATGGTGCACGACGCTTTATGATTACTCTTGGCGGGTCAGCAACAAATGATGGCGGAATTGGCATGCTTACTGCCTTAGGCATACGCTTTCTTGATGCCCATCATCAGCCTGTATCACCAAGTGCACAAGGCCTTGGCAAGATTACAGCGATTGATAGAAGCCATTATCTTTTTCGAAATGAAGATGTGAGCTTTATCGCTGCCTGTGATGTCGAAAATCCATTATTAGGTCCTCATGGCGCAACCTATGTCTTTGGTCCACAAAAAGGCTTACAAGAAGAAAGGTTAGAATGTGTTGATCAAGCCATGGCGCATTATGCTTTATTAAGTGAAGAAGCGCTTGGGAAGTGTTATCGTGAGATACCTGGAACAGGGGCAGCAGGCGGTTTAGGCTATGCGATTGTTAGTTATCTAGGTGGACGTTTAGAAAAGGGCTTTGAGATTGTCAGTCAGATGGTTCATCTTGATGAGGCGATTAAGAAGGCGGATGTTGTTGTGACAGGCGAGGGCAGCATAGATCAACAGACACTCTCGGGAAAAACACCTTATGGTGTTTTGATGCATGCAAAAAGATATCACAAACCGGTTGTGGTCTTTGCCGGTAAGGTGAAAGATGTTGCCTTGCTTAAGGAGGCAGGTTTTATGGATGTTATTTGTATTAATGAGGAAATAAAGGATCTTGCCACAATGCTGAAAGAAGGTCCAATGCATCTAGAAAGGGCTGTAAGAAGGTATTTTGATGAAAATTGTTAAAGAAATGATATTGATGGATTATTTATTACAGAACTATAATCGTACGAAAGCTAAGAATCTGCTTAAATATAAGGAAGTTCAAGTTAATGGCAAAATTATTACGCAATATGACTATGTTCTTAAGATAGGTGATGATGTTTCCATCAGCAAGATAGCACCTTCTTTACTGCCTTTTGATATCATCTATGAAGATGATGAAATCATCGCCATTAATAAACCAAGTGGATTATTATCAGAACGTACAGCTAAAGAATCCAAGCGTACAGCCTATATGATGGTCAAGAACTATGTTGGCAAGAAGCATGAACAGCTCTATCTTGTTCACCGTTTAGATCAGGATACTTCTGGTGTCCTGATGTTTGTGAAGAACAAGAAGCTCTATGAATATCTTACTCATCATTGGAATGATTGTGTGACAATGCGCAGTTATTATGCTGTTGTTGAAGGAAAGATGATTGGGCGAGGCACAATTGATAATTATTTAGCAGAAAGCAGAGGGCAGGAAGTCTATATAACGAAAAAGGGTGGCCAGCGTGCGATTACCCATTATGAAGCAATAGCTTCTAACAAGCATTGTTCTCTCGTCCATGTTCTTCTTGATACAGGGCGCAAGAATCAGATTCGTGTGCATATGGCTTCATTGCATCATCCTATTATGGGGGATAAGAAATATGGGGCAAGAAGCAATGAACTCAAAAGACTAGCCTTGCATGCAGATACATTTAGCTTTATTCATCCCTTTACTCATCAGAAAATGACATTTACGACTGCTATTCCTGATTCGTTCGAGAAAGTTGTAAAAAAGCATTGACATAGATTAAGAAATTTTATAGAATGAGCAAGTAAATAAAGTAGTGGAAAGAAGAAGTGCTCGCTTCTCGCCTGACTGATGGATGTTGGTAGGCAAATGTCACTGAAGATATTAATGTATTAATTCTTTGGGATGTTTATGCGGGTGCTTATGCACCTGCTTTTTTATTGTTAAGCAATGGAGGTGGCTTTTATTAGAAAATACGATAGAACTAAACCAAAACCAAATGATGATTTAGTTAATGGAAAAATTCGCTTTAGAGAAGTTCTTGTGATTGACCAGAACGGAGATCAGCTTGGAACTATGAGTAGCAGAGATGCCCAGAACAAGGCAAATGATGCAAATTTAGACTTAGTGTGCGTTGCGCCAAAAGCAAAACCACCTGTATGTCGAATCATGGACTATGGTAAATATCGTTTTGAGAAACAGAAGAAAGAAAGAGAACAGAGAAGAAATTCTAAGGTTGTCTCTCTAAAGGAAACTCAGCTTTCTCCAACTATTGATGTCCATGACAAAAATGTAAAACTGAAGAGAACTCTCAAATGGCTGCAAGATGGCGATAAAGTCAAGGTTGCAGTAAGATTTAGAGGAAGACAGATGGCACATATTGAAATTGGACAGAAGATTCTTGATGATTTCGTTGAAGAATGTAGTGAATATTGTGTTATCGAAAAGCCAGCTAAAATGGAAGGCAGAACGCTTATTGCGATTCTAGCCCCTAAGAAGAATAAATAGGAGGAATTTAGTTATGCCAAAAATGAAAACACACAGTGGCCTAAAGAAACGTTTAAAGAAAACAGGTTCAGGTAAATTCAAAAGATCTCATGCTTATGTTTCACACTTATCACACAACAAAACTCACAAGCAGAAGAAGCATTTAGCAAAAGCAACTTTAGTGCATCCATCAGATATGAAGAGAATTAAATCTAGATTAGGTAAGTAAGGAGGACATGTAAATGGCAAGAGTAAAAGGCGGTTACACAACTAGACGTAGAAGAAAGAAAACATTAAAGCTTGCTAAGGGTTATTTTGGAAGTAAGCATGCTTTATATAAAACTGCTCATGAGCAGGTAATGCATTCATTAAAATATGCATATAGAGATAGAAGAAACTTAAAGAGAGAAATGAGAAAGTTATGGATTGCTCGTATTAACGCTGCAGCAAGAATGAATGACTTATCATACTCTGTATTAATGCATGGTTTAAAATTAGCTAACGTTGACATCAATAGAAAGATGTTATCTGAAATCGCAATTGCTGATCCAGAAGGATTCACTGCAATCTGCAATACTGCTAAAGAAGCATTAAATAAGTAATTCAAGATCCAGTTTCCTAGGAAGCTGGATTTTTTTATTAGTAAGTTTTGATGAGTATTTAGTGAGGGAAAGAAGGTAAGAAGGCTTTCTTTTGGCAAACTATATCAAGTGTGATAAAATGGATGCATAGAGGTGGAATGTTATGCGTAAAAATCTCATGAAAATAGTTAATAATATGAAATATTTGTTGCTCATATTTTCAATATTTGGATTGATTTATGTTTTCAAAACAGTCTATAGTGGTCTTCTTGTTCAGAAATATATGACAACTGAACTTATTGCCATTACGTCTCTATTAGAAATCATGTCATTTATCATTCTCTTTTTTGGTTTAAGTGATTACTTAAAAGAAAATAAGAATGCAAAATTTCGTACAGCTATCTTAGCTAGTGGAACTGCTAGCTTGCTTGAGCTACTCTATGCCATTATTAATGCAATTTATCATATTCAGACATCAACATTCATGAGTCATGGTATGATGATTACATTGACATTATTGAGATTAGTTTTGTATATTGTTATTTTTTATGGCTATCATAATCATAAATATGAACAGTATTATTTCATCATGTTCTTAATACAGGCAGCTCTCACCCTTCTTTCTCTTACAAATGCAATTAATAGTTATGATGTCCTTACCGCATTTAATTACTTCTTAGCTCTTTCAATTCCATTAGGAAGTTTCATTTTTTCACTTCTAACCTGTCTGACAAGCTATATCATGCAACCCCAAGATGCCTAGCGCATCTTTTTCTTTCATATAATCATATCTTAGTAGTATAATGTAAGAGCTTACGGAGGTTTGTTATGGGGCTGGTACGATTTGCTTACAAAATGCTTTTAAGAAAACGGAAAGAGTCATTGGCATATGGCTTAATGCTATTTTTTCTCGTTATTACAACTGTTATCTTAAGCGATGTTGTCAATAATCCCTCTATCAGACACGGGGAAGCTTATATGGGTGATTTTCTCATAACCTTTATTATTTTTATTGTTATTTGCTTTTCATCAGTCATGCTCTACTTTGCGAATGATGCTTTTCTTCAACTAAAATCAGAAGAGTTACTCATTATGGGGATGAGTGGGCAAAGCTTTCTAGCCATTACATCTTATCTCTGGTTACAAATCATGATGTTGTTGATAGCCTTTTTACCCTTGGGATTATGCACTGGCTATTTTATGGCAGTAGGTATCAATAAAGTGATGTTTATCTTGATGCATATTCATGCTTCGCCTTTCTTTCAACCTTTGCATTGCTTTCTTTATACTGGCTTGTTCTTTCTTGTTCTTATTCCGGTTATTCTTTTGATAGATGCTGGTTTTGTTTATCGTCATAATATTGCAGATCTATTGCATGAAGATCATATAAGGAATGATTCCAATGTTGTGATGCTCCATTTACCTAGTTCTGCCTATATTATTATTGCCTTGCTTGCCATCGTCATGTTTTTGACAGTGCCTGTAGACATAGATCGCTACGCAATGCCGTGCATGGTTGGGGCAATTGGCAGTGCTGGGATGCTTGTTAAAACAATCCCCCATTTCCTAAAGAAACAGACGTCTTTGCGTTTGATCGATGATAAGATTGCTCTTATAAGTATGAGCTTTCTTAGTGAAGTATTAAAGAAGGCAAAACATATTATCACTATTTATTGCATTGCCACAATCATGATGATTCATATGATTATGACATTGAAGGATGACCCTGTGGAAAGTCTTGTTGCAGCTCATGCTTATATTATCACTTCTTTACTGCTATCTGTTTCTATGATGTATCTCTATCGCAGTATGATTTTAAAGAGAAAGATGGCTATTATCAATTTATATAAGGTTGGCTATATGCTTGATCAGTTCAAGAAAATCATTAAGCAGGAAGTTATGAGCTTTTTTGGGCTGCTGATTGCTTTGCCTGGTCTTTATATCATTATTATGCTGTTACTGCTGTTAATGAATCATACTATTTCTTTGTCATTTGTAATGATTGTGATGGTTATAAATATCCTGCCTCCTGTTATTATGGCGTTGATGACATGGAGATATTATCGTCAGTCTATTATTGTTGAACTTGAAGAAGGTGTCAAAGATGAGTAAGGAAATAATTAAAGCAGAACATGTTTCAAAAATCTACGGGCTTGGTTCAAAGCATCCCTATCAGGCTTTAAATGATATCACATTGACAATAAATGAGGGAGAGTTTGTTTGTATTATGGGGCCAAGTGGGGCAGGCAAGAGCACGTTGCTGAATGTGTTGACGACCATTGACTTCCCCACAAAGGGTAAGGTCTTTATTGATGGAGAAGAAGTCAGAACGCTCTCTAGTCATCAAGTTGGCTTATTACGCTATGAACGATTAGGCTTTATCTTTCAGAATTTCAACTTGCTTGATGCTTTGACGGTAAAAGAAAATATTGCTGTACCATTATCACTAGCTTCAGTTAATAGGCAAGAGATTGATGAGCGTATTATCAGTATTGCAAGCAAGCTTAATATTGAAAAACTTTTAGAGAAATATCCCTATGAGTGTAGCGGGGGACAAAGACAACGTATTGCGATAGCACGAGCTCTTATCAATCATCCGAAGATTATTGTTGCTGATGAACCAACCGGTAATCTTGATAGTGCCAATAGTCATGAAGTATTAGACTTCTTTAGTAAACTGAATATAGAGGAAGGTGTCACAGTCTTAATGGTGACCCATGATCCTCTTATTGCATCTTATTCAAGTAAGCTGCTTTATATCAAGGATGGGATGATTGAACATACAATTCATAAAGAAGCGCTTGAACAGAAAGATTATTTCAATCGGATTGTTGATATCAATTCTAATGAAGCACAAAGCTATTTCATGAAAGAGGCACAATGAGGTGTGTCTCTTTCTTTTTGTCTTATTTTTCTTTATAATGGAGGTATGAGTTATATAGAATTAAAAGGGAAACAATATCCATATTATTTAAGCAGGCGTAAAATGCGTTCCATGAGTGCCACGGTGCGTGGTGGCGTCATAGAAGTTCATGCGCCTTACCATGTTGAGACTTCCGTGGTAGAAGCGTTTTTGAAGAAACATGAGGAGAAGTTTGTAAAAGCAATTGAAGCATTCAAGCCACTCTATGATTTCCAAGATGGGGGCTTTGTCTATGTATTTGGGAAACGCTATGCGTTAAAACATGTTGTTGATCAGCGTGCTATTGTTGAAGAACATGGCAATTGTCTTGATATTCATTCTTATGATTTTGAAAAGACCTTAAGTCAGTATTTAGCTAGGAAGCTTTATGGCTATCTTCAAACACGCATCAGCTATTATCTTCAACATGACTTTGCTTTGAGTATGCCCCGTATTATCGTTAAGCCTTATCGCTCACGATGGGGGAGCTGCTATTATGAACGTCAGGAAGTGGCCTTTAACTGCATGCTGGTGCACTTTGATACAAGAGTGATTGATAGTGTTATTATTCATGAATTGTGCCATTTCCTTGTTTCTAATCATTCCAAAACTTTCTATCAAGAAGTCTATAAACGGATGCCTGATTATGACTACTGGCATGAACAATTAAGGGGAGCTTTATAAATATGATTACTTCAGTTAATAATCCACGCATTAAGGAAATTAATGCCTTGCATAAGAAAAAACAACGTGATGAAAAAGGCCTTTTTCTTGTGGAAGGCAAACATATGGTTGAAGAAGCTATTAAACATAACCTAGCCATAACAATCATTACAACTGATCAAAACTATCAGGCTGATTGTGAACTGCTTTATGTGAGTGATGCAGTCATGCATAAACTCGCTACGACGAAGACACCGCAGCCTTATATGGCTGTCTGCAAGAAACTGGCTTACACTTATCAAAAACAACAGCGTTCACTTCTTTTAGACTGTATTCAAGATCCAGGCAATCTTGGCACCATCCTAAGAACAGCCCTTGCCTTAGGCTATGATCAGGTAATTCTTTCACCTGATACAGTGGATCTTTATAACGAAAAGGTCTTAAGAGCGACCCAGGGAGCCATCTTCCGTCTTCCTATTATTGTCGAAGACTTGAAGACAATCATCCCTCAACTCAAGCAGGATGGTGTTGAAGTCGTTGGTACAGCACTCAGAAATGTGAAAGATATTCATGATATCAAGAAGAAAGATTATATGGCTTTTGTGATGGGAAATGAAGGTAATGGCATGCATGATGAGATTGCAGATCTCTGTGATGAACGACTTTATATTCCTATCAACAATATGGAATCACTCAATGTTGGCATTGCCGCAGCAATTGTCATGTATACATATCGGGAGGAATAATGATGGTAAGAGAACATATTTATTTTAGTGGCGAAGTACAGGGTGTTGGCTTTCGTTTTCGTGCCAGCATGATTGCCAATGAACTAGGACTAACTGGCTGGTGTCGTAATCTCTATGATGGGCGTGTTGAATGTGAACTCCAGGGTGAACAGTCCGTCATCAACCGTTTTATTGTCCGTATGCGTAATGAACGCTGGATTGATATCACAAATGTTGAAATGCACGAAATGCCAGTAGATTCAAGAGAAAAGGGCTTTAATATCACTTATTAGAGCGTGAAAGGTTATTGTATGAAAGAAGTTATCAGAAAAATCTTGCTGGTCATCTTTTTAGGAATTTTTCTCTATGCCGCCTATAATCTCGTAACGATTGGCTTTAAATATTATAAGGTGGACAAAGATACAAAAGCTGTTAAAGAGACTTATGTCAAACAAATTGACGATTCCAATGACCCTTTAAAGCGTAAAATAGACTTTACAGCCTTAAAACAAAAGAATGCGGATGTCGTAGGCTGGCTTTATATCCCAGGGACAAAGATTGATGAAGTTGTTCTTAAGGGTGCCAACAATGATACCTATTTACATCACAATATTGATAAACAGTATTCCTTTGCCGGAGAACTGTTTGTGGAAAATGTCAATAATGCCAATTTCAAAGATGTCCAGACAGTCATCTATGGGCATAATATGAAAAATGGCTCACGTTTTCATGACTTAAGATATTTTGTCGAAAGTGATACGTTTAAGAAATATAATAAAGTCTATTTGTATTTACCAGATGGTAGTGTCAATGTCTATACAACTTATGTTGGACGTGTCCTCAATGCCAATAGTCCACTTTATTACAACAATGCAAGTTATCAGGAAGTTATTTCGGCAATGCAGAACAAAGCAGCGCAGGTTAGCGAAGTCAGTAAAGAAGAAGCACCACTACTCATGCTTTCAACATGCTTAACCCATGATGATCCAAGACGTTATGTACTAGGTGCGAGATTGGATAGAAATGTGGTGATTTCATGAGACAGCCATTAAGCAAGAGTTTCTATCATGCCTTTATGGGCATTGTAGCGACAATCAAGAAGGAGCGTAATATCAAGATACATTTAGGATTTATGATTGCGGTTATTCTATGTGGTATTTATTTTCAGCTGACAAAGACAGAATGGCTGATCTGTATGGTCTTGTTTGGCTTAGTGATCTCACTTGAGCTTGTCAATACAGCTATAGAAGCCGTTGTTGACTTAGCTTCACCTGACTATCATGAACTTGCGAAACTGGCTAAAGACGGAGCGGCAGGAGCAGTCTTAGTGAGTGCTATTGCTTCAGCAATCATTGGCCTAGCCATATTCATACCACATTTACTTTCAAAACTATAAGGGAGGCAAAACAATGCAGACAATTAGAAAGAAGATTCATTATCAATTACCCTATACATTAGAAAAGGCCCATATGGAACATATGGATCTTGTGGGTAATCGTTTAAGAATCTTATTTGAAGATGGATATTATAAAGGAGAAGAAAAGCTTGAAGGCAAAGTCTTCTTTGAAGATGTTGATTTAGAAGCTAGTGAACTTACAATCTATAAGATTGATGGGGACAAGATTAAAGGTAAACGTCATGACTTAGTGAAGTTTATCAATAAACATGAATCATTTGATTTAGAGATTATTGAAGAAACATATAATGATTATCTCTCTCTTTATAAAGGTATCTATCATAAAGGTGAGAAAGAAAGAGAATTTGTGCTCTCCATTGTTCATACAGGTCATATGATTTATGATACAGAAGGGGAGAGTGTAGCTGTTAATCAGCCTGTTGCACCAAGAGAAGAACCACATGTTGAAGAAGTCGCTATTCAAGAAGAGACAACCTTCGTCACACCAACAAGTGCTGATCGCTATCTTATCAAGAATACTACTCGCGAAGAACGTCTTAGAATTGTCAGAGAATCACTAGGTGTTGATGTTGACTGTGAAGGCTTTGATGGTGGTTTGGCAGATATGTATGATGATTATGTTGAAGGGCTGAAAGAACTCTCTCAGATCAATGCGGAGTTTAGAGGACACTATTTTAAGAAGGATGAAGCTATCAAGCGTTAAATAATGGCTTGATAAAGCCTAAACTTTTGATTATAATAGTCACATAAATCGATGAAGAGAAGTAGTAAGTAATTAAAGGCGTACAGAGAGGAAGAGGCTGGTGGAAATCTTCTATGAGATAGATTACTGAATTCATCTTGGAGAGCGACCAATCCTCGCCGTGAAACTGCGTTAAAGTCAATCAAGAGCATGTCTATTGACATGAATTAGGATGGTACCGCGATATCAGTCGTTCCTAGCTGGAGCGACTTTTTTATTTTGTCTAGGAGGAAGAATATGGACGAGTTGAAACGTATCGGTGAAGAAGCCCTGAAAAAGATTCAGGAAGCTGCTGATCTGAAAGAACTGAATGATGCACGTGTTGCTTATCTTGGTAAGAAATCACCAATTCAGGCAGCAATGAAACAAATGCGTGACATGAGCAAGGAAGAAAGAGCTAACTTTGGTAAGATTTCAAATGAAGTTAAGCAATCCATTGCGAAGAAGGTTGAAGCTAAGAAAGCTGAACTTGAAGCTTTAGCTCTTGAAGCAAAGATTGAAAGTGAAGATATTGATATTTCCTTACCTTCAAGAAGATTACCTGCTGGCTCATTGCATCCTATCACCATTGTCAAGAATGACTTGGAGAACTTATTCTTAGGAATGGGTTATGAAGTAGCTGAAGGACCTGAAGTAGAAACTGATCATTATAACTTCGAGTTAATGAATCTCCCTAAGGGTCATCCTGCTAGAGATATGCAGGATACATTCTATATTGATGAAAATACACTTATGCGTACTCATACATCACCAGTACAGGCCCATGTTATGTTGGATAAGATTGCTAATGGTGGAGCACAGCCAATTAAAGTCATCTGTCCTGGTAAGACTTATCGTCGTGATGATGATGATGCAACACATTCTCATCAGTTTGCCCAGTGTGAAGGATTGGTTGTTGATAAGAATATTACAATGGCTGACTTAAAAGGAACATTGGAATTATTTGTAAAAAAGATGTTTGGGGAAAAGCGTGAAATTCGTTTAAGACCTTCTTATTTCCCATTTACTGAACCATCAGTTGAAGTTGATATTAGCTGTGGTAACTGTGGCGGCAAGGGCTGTTCGATGTGTAAGGGTACCGGCTGGATTGAAATCCTAGGTGCTGGTATGGTCAACCCACATGTTCTTGAAATGTGTGGCTATGATCCTAAAGAGTGGCAGGGCTTTGCCTTTGGTATTGGTCTTGAAAGAGTAGCAATGCTGAAATATGACATTGATAATATTAGAGATTTCTATAATGATGATTTGAGATTCTTAAATCAGTTTAGTGGGGAGGAATAACATGTTAGCAAGTTATAAATTATTGAATCAATATGTTAAGGTTGATGATCAGAATCCTGAAGAATTAGCTGAAAAGATTACTCGAATTGGTCATGAAGTAGAAGGACATTATCCATTAGCGCTTGGTACGAAGTTAGTTGTTGGTTATGTCAAGGAATGTATTGATCATCCTGATAGTGATCATTTACATATTTGTCAGGTGGAAGTGGCACCTGGTGAAGTGACACAGATTGTCTGTGGTGCACCTAATGTTGCTGCTGGTGAAAAGGTTATTGTGGCATTACCTGGCTGTGAACTTCATGCCGGTAAGATTTCTGCAGGCAAGATCCGTGGTGCTGAATCGAATGGAATGATTTGTTCGATTGCAGAATTAATTGAAGACCAGAGACTCTTAAGAGAAGAAGATAAGGCTGGTATTCATGTATTAGACCAGGATGCACCAGTAGGTGTTGAAGCATTAAGCTATTTAGGTCTTGATGACTTTATTATGGATATTGGCTTAACACCTAACCGTAGTGATTGTATGGCAATGACAAGCCTAGCTCATGAAGTAGCTGCATTATTAAATAGAGAAGTGACTTATCCAGAAGTCAAGAAGTATGATGAAAAAGAAAGTGAAATTGAGGTTCATGTTGAAACAAATTTATGTCCTTTCTTTGGTGCAAAGCTTGTTAAGGGCGTAAGCACACATGAATCACCTGCTTGGCTTAGAAACTACCTGCTTGCTTCAGGTATTAAACCAATCAACAACATCGTTGATATTTCTAACTTTGTCATGGTAGAAACAGGTCAGCCTATTCATATGTATGATTATGACAAGCTTACTAAGAAAGCTTTCACAATTAAAACTGGCTTTGACACAGAAGAAACAATGCTTGATGGCGAATCTTACAAGATTGAACCAAGTGATATCATTGTTTCTACTGATGATGGTATTGGCTGTATTGCTGGTGTGATGGGTGCAGAAAGTACCAAGATTGATGATACAACAACAAATATCGTCATTGAAGCCGCAACATTCGATGGAGCAACCCTACGTGCCACAGCAAGACGTCTTAATCTTTTAACCGATGCCTCTCAGCATTATATCAAGGGTGCTATTGATACAGCCAACAGTCTTCATGTACTCGATCGTTGTGCTGACTTGCTTGTTCAGCTTGCTGATGCAAAAGAAGTCTATAAGAGCGTTCATACTCCACTTTCTATTGAACCAAAGGTTGTTGAAACTTCAGTTGCCCGTACAAATGGTCTTCTGGGTACATCATTTACTGCTCAGGAGATTGCTGATGTCTTTGATCGCCTACATTTCTCATATGAAAGTGATGGAGAAAACTTCAAAGTCACAATTCCTACATATCGTAATGATATTTCCATGGATGCTGATTTAACAGAAGAAGTTGCGAGACTTTATGGCTATGACAACCTTCCTAACACATTACCATTCATGAGTATGACCGAAGGTATCTTGTCAGATAAGCAGGCCAAGGAAAAGATGATCAGAAAGACATTGGCTGATCTAGGCTTACATGAAGTTTTGACATATACACTTACAAGTACAGAAACAGTCAACGACTTCAATCTCTTCCATGACAATGAAGAAACAGTTGCCCTCATGTCACCGCTCAATGAAGAACGTGCTGTAGTCAGAAAGTCATTATTGCCTGCTTTATTATCAACAATTAAATATAACCTTGATCATTCTAATAAGGATGTCAATATCTTTGAATTAGCCAATACATATTCACGTCAGGATAAAGAAATCTCTAACTTAGCGATTGCTTGCACAGGACATTATGTCGATATTCCTTGGTTGAATGAAAGCAAGCCAGTTGATTTCTATCTTGTCAAAGGCTTTGTGGAAACGTTATTTGATAAGCTTGGTATTTCAAATAAGCGTTATACATTCACAAAGGTTGAAAGAGAAAACAAAGACTTCCATCCAGGAAGAAGTGGCTATATTCGCTTTGGTAAGAAAATCGTTGGTGTGATTGGTGAAGTACATCCAGCTAAGGCCAAAGCTTATGGCGTTGGTGAAGTCTATGTAGCAGAATTGAACTTAACAGAAATCTTGAACTTACGTACAAGTGCGCTTAAGTTTACAGCTATTCCTACATATCCTGAAGTAAGCCGTGACTTGGCGCTTGTTGTCGATGCTACAACACCTGCTCAGGACATCTTAACGACGATTCTCAAGTCAGCGAAAATTCTTGTTGATGCAAAGATCTTCGATGTCTATGAAGGGGAACATGTAGAAGAAGGCAAGAAATCTATTGCCATTTCATTACGCTTCCAGGATCCTGCAAAGACACTTGATGAAGAATCCATTACAAAAGCTATGCATGCGATTCTTGAAAGAGTCAAGAAAGAATTCAATGCGGTGATCAGACAATAACATAACAAAGGACTAGCGCATCTCAGCTAGTCCTTTTTTCATGACTTCTCATAATATATCTAGTAATTTGAGAAAGCTTATGTATAATTTAAAGGCAATGGGGGACATATCAATGAAAAAGGGATTTCTTTATACAATTATTGGTGCAGTAAGCTGGGGGTTTTCTGGCTCGATGGGACAGCATCTCTTTGAAACCTATCATGTCAATGCGCCTTGGCTAGTGAGTGTGCGTATGATATTTGCCGGGATTATCTTATGTATAGTTTCAATGATGACCATGCCTCATGCTACAAGAAACTTACTTAAAAGTAAGAAGGATATGGCTGTTGAGATCGTCTTTGCCTTAGCAGGTCTTGCCTTTGTACAACTAGCCTATTTGACAACTATTCGTCTATCCAATGCTGCTACAGCGACCGTTCTTCAAAATCTCAATCCGGTAATGATCATGATCTTTGTATGTCTTACCCATCGTAAGCTTCCAACACTTGTCGAATTCATCTGTATCATTCTTGCCATTGCAGGCACCTTTATTGTGGCTACACATGGTTCATTGACTTCACTCTCCATTTCACCAAAAGCGCTCTTCTTTGGTTTGTTGACGGCTTTTGCTTGTTGTGTCTATACGATTTTACCAGTTCAGCTTATGAAGAAGTTTGGCTCAATGCCTGTTATTGGCATAGGCATGCTTGTGGGCGGCATCATCATGACGCTCTTTGTCCAGTCATGGAAGCTCTATGTGCCTCTTGATTTTGCTGGCTGGCTAGGTGTCATCTTGATGGTCGTTGTGGGAACAGCCTTTGCCTTTACATTCTTCTTAACTGGCGTAAAGGAAATTGGTCCTGTCTATGGCAGCATCATTGGCTCGCTTGAACCTTTAACAGCAGCAATTCTTGGCCTGGTCTGGCTGCATACACCATTAAGCTGGATTGATGGTGTAGGCTTTATGATGATTATGATTACTGTATTTCTCTTATCAGCACCAAAAAGGACTCACTCATGAGTCCTTTTTATATAGGGAATGCTTTTCTTTTCTTTTGCAATCAATTCAGGATCAACAAGACCAATCAGACTGGTTGCTTTAGCTTCGATATGATACATCGGGTCTTTTTTATTAAGAATCTTTGTCGTAATAGGAAGCGGGCAGCTTTTCTTGATTTGTCTAAGATAGCGTGCTCCTTCTTTCGAGAAGGCGAGAGGACGAATTTGTGAAAAGTGCATCGCCTTTATAACTTCATCTTTTGTATTGTTGAGAAGAATGTGGGATAGCATTCTTGCAATGCGTGCTCTTGTATAACGCTTGCTTGAAAGAAGGTCAATGAGTTCATTGATCGTCTTTGCTTTTTGAATTGATTCTTTCAGCAAGTTCTCAATCCCTTCATCAACTAAATGTATGTTAGCAAGCTGATCATTCATGAGGATATTGTATTTGAGATAGGGGAAGAAAGCATCCATATCAAGTAAAACCCTATCCTTATAATATACATAGCCAGGAAGCTGGGAAGAGACATCTTTCTTTTCTCTAAGGGCTTTTCTAAGTGCTGTAGCACTTGCAAATGTTTCGATTGTTTCACTGTGATAATCACTGGTGCGCTTAATGGCATGAAGGTGAATAGGGTAGTTATTGAAAACAACTTCCTTTGTATAGGCAAGGGCAAGTAGGTCATTGGGCGTTCTGACTTCTTTATGCATGAGTGTGCTTAAAGCCTGATTGCATGCATCGGGATAACGCAAACCTTTTTGCATCGCTTCTTTGACAAGTGTGTTGTATTCTTCGTTATGATTTTGGATAGTATGGGCGATATCATTGAATTGTTGGATATCTCCTGTCTCGCTGCCAAAGACGATATCTGTGACACCTAAGAGATGAAGAAGTGCAATACTGCTTTTGGCAAAATAATCGGCTGATTCAAGAGTGTAAACTGTTGGCAATTCAACAACTAAGTCCACACCATATTCCACAGCAATCTGACTTCTGATCCATTTATCAACAATTGCCACTTCTCCTCTTTGTACAAAGCTGCCACTCATAACAACAATCGTAACCTCGGGTTTGATGCGTTCTTGAGCCTGCTTTAAGTGATAAAGGTGGCCTTTATGAAATGGATTATATTCAGCAACAATTCCTAGAATTCTCATGCTTTTTACCTCGCTTGTATCAGTTTAGCATGAAAGATAAAAAAAGAGTAGAAGAGAAGGAGGAAAAACTTGACAAGTCGCCCTATAATCATGTATTTTTTGATTGACTTATAGAGGCGCTTTGCTTATAATGAGACATGCAGTTATAGAGGGTGACGATTTTGAAATGGAATAAACAGTGGTTACAAAAACAGAAGAACGGCGAATTCGATTTTGAAGAGTCATTAACATTCCCTGAAGAAATGTTCTATAACTTATCTAGAATCAATGGCTTAAAGGACGTTGAAGCAAGAGGGCATGGGCGCTATGACATTAAGTCGGATCGTCTTTATGTAGACTTGCATGTAAAGGGTACAATGATTGTTCCTTGCGCAATCTCATTGGAAGATGTTGATTATCCTTTTGAGATTAATGAAATGGAAACATTTGCCTTTTATAAGCCGGAAGAAGACGAAGAGGTTATTGAAGCAAGAAAGAATGTTGCTGATCTAACATCTGTCATTTGGACAGAAATCATGATGGAAGTCCCAATGCGTGTAGTCAAGGAAGGCGCAACAATGAAACGTAATGGTCAGGGATGGCAAGTCCTTGACGAAGAAGATCTAGAAGAAGAGGATCCAATCGATCCAAGGCTTGCAAAGCTTAAAGATTACTTTAAGGACAAATAAGGAGGTAGAACTATGGCAGTACCAGCTAGAAGAGTATCAAGCACAAGAAGAGATAAGAGAAGAACTCATGACAAGTTAAAGGCACCAACTGTTGTTGTATGTCCAGAATGTGGACAGTTAAAACTTTCTCATAGAGTATGTAAGCATTGTGGTTCTTACGATGGTGTTAAAGTAAAATAATCGTAAACATAATGAATATCTGAGTGGCTTTGCGCCACTCTTTTTTTGTCTATTTGCATGATATATGTGAATAGACTTTTTTATTTTTTGAAATTGACCATCAAATCTATACAAGGGTGGGCGTAATTGGTATAATAGTGGCATGAAGTGTCAAAAAATGTCAGGAAGTGGGGAGTGAGTATGTTCTTTGGGGAATACCGACACAATTTAGATGCAAAAGGTCGATTAAGTATTCCAGCCAAATTACGTGCTCAGTGTCCAGGTAATGTCTATGTCACGATTGGTAATGATGGCTGTTTGAATGTCTATAATGAGGAAGGGTGGCAAAATTACTACGCCAAGCTTTCTAAGCTCAAACAGAACAAGAAAAGTGCCCGTGCATTCTTGCGTTTAGTCACTTCGCGTGTCTCTGAATGTGAATTTGATAAGATGGGACGTATAAATATTCCTGCCTTATTAAGAGAACATGCGCATTTAGAGAAAGCCTGTGTCATTGTTGGCTCAGGCGATCATATGGAAATATGGAATGAGGAAGCTTGGGATCAGTATATTGATGCCAATAATGATGATTTTGATAGTTTGTCAGAAATGCTAGATGAAATGGAAGAAGAGTAATGTTTGAACATAAGAGTGTATTGTTGAATGAAGCAATTGAATCGCTGAATATTAAAGAAGATGGTCTTTATGTGGATTGTACTTTGGGTGGTGGGGGTCACTCAGAAGAAATCCTTAAAAGACTAACAACTGGCCATCTCTATTGCTTTGATCAGGATGATCATGCTATTGAGGCGGCAACGACAAGATTACAAGACATATCCGATCATTTCACCATCATCAATAGCAATTTCGTCAATATCAAAACCAAACTGCATGAACTAGGTGTTGAGAAGGTTGATGGTGTTCTCTATGATTTAGGTGTTTCATCGCCACAGTTTGATGAAGAGTCAAGAGGGTTTTCTTATCGCTTTGATGGACCGTTGGATATGCGCATGAATCAGCATCAGAGCTTATCAGCTTATGATGTTGTAAATAACTATAGCTATAGTGATCTTGTGCGTATTCTTTATAAATATGGTGACGAGAAATTTGCAAAGAGCATCGCTCGACATATTGAGCAGGAACGTGCAAAAAAACCAATTCAAACAACGTTTGAACTTGTTGAAATTGTCAAGCAGGCAATCCCTGCAAGGGCAAGAAGAACGGGCGGGCATCCAGCCAAACGCACATTTCAGGCTATCCGTATTGAAGTGAATGATGAGCTCAATGTCTTTGAGAAAAGTTTGAATGATGCATTAAGCATGCTTAATATTGGTGGACGTGTAAGCGTTATAACTTTCCAATCGCTAGAAGACAAGATTGCGAAATACACCTTTAATGAGATTACCAGCATGCCAGAAATACCAAAAAATATTGCAGTTATTCCAGATAACATGCAGCCAAGATTTAAGAAAGTGACAAGAAAACCGATTACAGCAACAGAGGCAGAATTACAAGAAAACTATCGTTCGCATTCAGCTAAATTGCGCGTCGTTGAGAGGGTAAAGGAAGATGAGAAAGAGTAAGAAAAGAAATCCAAAAATTTTTAGATTTGCGATGAGATTATTAGTATGTTCATTTATTCTTTTTTTGGTGAGTACAATTTTCTTAAATTCACAAGAGATTAATATCAATGCTCAGAGTAAGAAAGTACAGGAAGAAATGACCACACTAAAAACAGATATCGACGGTCTAAAAATTCAGAAGCAGAAACTCTCTTCCTTTTCACGCGTAAAGGAAATTGCTGAAAAGAAGGGCTATACATATCAGCAGTCTTCTGTTTCAGCAAATGTTGTAGGAGTTGATGAGCATAAATGAAAAAATCCAAATTTAAGTACGCAAAGATGATTTATTATCTCTTTGCTTTTATTGTTTTATTGCTTGCTTTTAATATTGTCTATTTAACTGTGACGGGCAAAACACTTGTCTCACAGGCACATATCAGGGACTTTGCAAAAGCAAGAGGGGGATCACAGACAACAAAAATTATTCAGGCTCGACGTGGGACGATTTACACATCTGATAAAAAGGTAATTGCGACAGATGTCAAGAAATATAATCTTGTTGCTATATTGTCAACAAAACATCTAACGGCCAAAAAAGAACCTGCATATGTACAGGATAAAGAAAAAACAGCACGAGTTCTCGCAAAATATCTTGGTACAAGCTATGACTATATTTACAATAAGCTGAAGAAAACATCTTATCAGGTAGAATTTGGTAATGTTGGTAAGAATGTATCGGCGTTGACAAAAAAACAAATTGATGCCCAGAATTTAACAGGGTTAGAATGGACTGAAGTGACATCACGTAACTATGAATTTGGAGATTTCGCATCTTATGAAGTTGGCTATGCTGGCTTGAAGGATGCTAATGATCCCTATACAATCGTGGGACAAATGGGCATTGAAAAAACATATAATAGCTGGCTTTCTGGCAAAAACGGAAAAACAGTCTATCTTGCTGATGCAAACAAGAACCAGTTACCTGGTGATCCACTTTTAACAACGAAGGCTACTGATGGTAATGATGTCTATATGACAATCAATTCTTCATTGCAGACACAATTAGATAGTGCCATGAAAGAGTTTTCTGAAAATGTCAAATCATCAGCATCAGCATGTGCCATCATGGATGCCAAGACGGGACGTATTCTTGCCATCAGCAATTATCCATCCTTTGATCCTAATAAAAGAAACTTTACAAGTTATGAAGATAAATTCATGAATATGGCTATTGAGCCAGGATCAGTTTTCAAGAGCTTTGTCTATGCCAATGCCTTAAGTGATGGCAAACTGAATTTAAAAGAAACATATGTATCGGGACATTTTAATTTTATGTCGGCAAATAAGCTCGTTGCGACAATTCATGATCATAATAAAGTAGGCTGGGGTACCATCACATATGAACAAGGTCTCTATCATTCTTCTAATACAGCTATTTGTCATATCTTGTTAGAAAAGAGTGATATGCAATCATTGATTCAGGACTACAGTGATCTAGGCTTTTTTAAAGCAAGCAAGATTGATGGCTTAGTGAGTGGTTCTGGTGTTAGAGGCTTTGATGGTAAAAGCAAGAGCTTGAGCTATGTGACAACTGGCTTTGGTCAGGGCTCTTCTGTAACTGCCTTGCAACTTTTAAGAGCTTATTCTGTCTTTGCGAATAAGGGACGCACTGTTGAACCCTATATTGTAGATAAGGTTGTTAATCCTGATACAAATAAAACGCTTTATAAAGGGAAAACAACGACATCTAAGCAAATTTTCACGGACAGTGCGATTGATCAGATGCGTAGCTTATTAAGCGGGATTGTCAATAGCGGAGAAGGCACTGGTACTCCATATAAAAGTGATGAAGTAGAAATCATTGGGAAAACAGGTACTGGTCAGATTGCTGTCAAGGGCGGCTACTCTGCTGACTTCCATACACATTTATTTGCTGGCTTGGCACCATATGATGATCCAAGAGTCGAAATTATTATCTGGTGGCAAAATGATGCAAGTGGTACAGATGAAGCTGGTCAAATTGTCAAAGATATGATGAAATCATCACTAAATGTTGTTGCTGGTAATAAGAAAACGATTCAATCAACAACATATAAGCTAAAGAGCTATATCAATCAGTCAACGAACTTTGTTTCGCAGGAATTGGGTAAGCATTCAGTAACACCGATTATCATTGGTGATGGCACAAGTGTTATCGGCCAATATCCAGCTTCTGGTAATGAAGTGGCAAGTAGCACTCATGTCATGCTAAGAACGGATGGCGCAAATATCACAATGCCTTCAATGCTGAACTGGAGTCGTAAGGATGCTGAAGCTTTTGGAGAATTATCGAATACAAAGATTGAAATAGAGGGTGTAGGTACTATTTATCAGCAAGATGTCAATAAAGGGACAAAGCTGACACCAGGTATGACAATCAAGCTTCATGCAAAGTGATAGACATTGTTTCTTCTTAAAAATTGTGCTATATTAAACGCGTTAAAAGGAGAAGGGGAAAATGACAACGATTAAAATGATTTTAAGCTTTGCAGTAGCGATGGTTTTGATGCTTATTGTGATGCCAAAATTCATTCCTTATTTGCATAAACTTAAATTTGGGCAGGTTGAAAGGGAGGAAGGACTTGCCTCACATAAGAAAAAAGGTGGAACACCAACAATGGGTGGTATTGCCTTTATTCTTGTCACAGCAGTCGTAACATATCTTATTAATATTACTTTCATTCAGTCAGCTGCTGTGAATCTATTGATATTTGCACTTATATCATTTGGTTTTATTGGTTTTATTGATGATTTCTTAATTGTCGTTAGACATTCAAATATTGGCTTAAAGCCAGCTTATAAATATGGCTTACAGTCAATCTTTGCGATTGCTTTCTATTTTCTTGCAAAAGCATTCCTACCAGGATTTAATACCGAAGTGACTTTACATTTTATCAACACAACAGTGAACTTTGGCTGGTTCTATCCTATTCTTGTCTATTTTATGTTTACAGCAGAAAGTAATGCAGTCAATTTAACGGATGGCTTGGATGGCCTTGCAACAGGTGTTTCAATGATTGCCATTGCACCATTTGTCTTATTTGCTTTAATGAACAAGCAAACTGATGTAGCAATTACAGCTGTAACATTACTTGGTGCACTTGTTGGCTTCTTATATTTCAATTATCATCCAGCAAGGATCTTTATGGGTGATTGTGGCTCGCTTGCCCTTGGTGGCTTTTTAGCAGCTATGGCGATTGTGACAAAGCAAGAATTACTATTACTTATCATTGGTATTGTGCCACTTCTTGAAACATTATCTGTTATTATTCAGGTTGTAAGTTTTAAGACAAGAGGAAAACGTGTCTTTAAAATGGCGCCTGTTCACCATCATTTTGAAATGTGTGGCTGGTCAGAAGTAAAGGTTGTTATTGTTTTCTATCTTGTTGGTTTTATTGCTGGTATTGCTGGTATTCTTTTAGGGGTGATGTAAATGGATCTCAAGAATAAAAAAGTGCTTGTCTTAGGGCTTGCTAAAAGTGGTAAGGCAGCAGTGCGCTTGCTAGAACATTTTGGTGCACAGATTACGATTAGTGAATCAAAGAAGCTTGAAGATATTGAAGGTGTCGAGGAGTATCAGAAACGTGGCATTCAAGTCATCTCTGGTCATGTCGATGAGGTTGTTGAAGGCGACTATGACTTAGCGATTAAGAATCCTGGCATCAACTACCATAAGCCATTTATCCTGCGTTTAAAGGAACGTGGCATTCCTGTCTATACAGAAATAGAGCTTGCCTATCAAGTTGCTAAAAAACAACACTATATTGCAATTACAGGAACAAATGGCAAAACAACAACAGTTAAGCTCATCTATGATATTTTAAATCAATATCATAAGAATGTTCATATCTGTGGTAATTATGGTATTCCTTATTGTGATGTAGTGATGGATTACAAGCTATATGAGGAAAGCATGCACGAAGTTATCATTGAAATGAGTAATTTCCAGTTACTAGATATTGATCAATTTCATCCAGAGATTGCTTCTGTTTTAAATTTAACACCTGATCATCTTGATTATATGGATTCACTTGATGAATATTATGCAAGTAAGATGCGCATCTATGAGAATCAGGATGCAAATGATCTCTATATTCTCAATCTTGATGATGAAAACTTAAAAACTTATACAGGACGCTTTCCAATCCCAAGTACAATTGAGACATTCTCATTAATGCAAAATGCGGATTGTATGCTGAAAGATAGAACAATCTATTATCATGGTGAAAAGGTCATTGACCGTGATGAAATCAAGATTGTTGGTTTGCATAATGTTGCTAATATTATGGTTGCTATTATTGTCTTAGCTCATCGAGGGTTAAGCCTTAAAGAGATTCATGATGGTATTGCTGAATTCCCTGGTGTTGAACATCGTATTGAGTATGTTACAACAGTTAATGGTGTACAGTATTATAATGACTCAAAAGGTACAAATACGGATGCAACAGTCATTGCTGTTAAGGCTTTTGAAAAGCCGGTCATCCTTTTAATGGGTGGTCATGAAAAGGGTTTACCGCTCGATGATGTTGCTCAATATAATGATTCAATTAAGGCATTAATAACTTTCGGTGAAGCTGGTGAACGTTTCGCAAAAGACATGCATCATCCTCATACATACTGTGAAAAACATATGAAAGATGCTATCATGAAAGCCTATGAGATTGCTGAAAATGGCGATATTGTATTGCTTTCACCATCAACAAGTTCATTCGATGAATTCCATAATATGGAAGAACGTGGTGAAATGTTTAAGGAAATCGTAAAGCAGCTAAACTAGCTGCTTTTTTTAAGGAGGAGTATACTGTGAGAATAATTGTAAGTGCAGGAGGAACAGGTGGACATCTTTATCCTGCTTTGGCGTTAGTGGACTATATAAAGGAACAGGATCCAAGTTCTGAGTTTCTTTTTGTTGGAACAACGGACCGTCTTGAAAGTGAGGTTGTACCTCAGCTTGGCTATGCCTATAGAGGACTGCATGTAAAAGGAATGGTTGGAAATCCTTTGCAAAAGGCAAAAAATGCCTTCTTATTCTTAAAATCATTATCTACGAGTAAGAAAATATTGAAAGAATTTAAGCCGGATATTGTCATTGGTTTTGGTGGTTATCCTAGTGCATCCATTGTTCTAGCGGCAAGCCAAAAGCATATTAAGACAATGATTCATGAACAGAATTCCATCATTGGTTTGACAAACAAAATCCTCATTAATAAGGTTGATGAAATAATTTGCTGTTATGAAAAAGCATTGGAGAGCTTTCCAAAAGAAAAGACAAAATTGCTCGGTAATCCACGTGCTTCAACAGTACATAATAAAGTGTTAAAAGATGTTCATGATATCTATCATATTGATCTTGATCGCAAGGTGGTTGTTATTGTCATGGGATCATTGGGATCAGCATCCATTAATAAAGCCATGGCTGATGCCCTTAAAAAGATGGAAAATGCGCCATATGATGTCATTTATGCTACAGGCAAGACACATTTTGATGAGATGATGGAAATGTGCGGGCCATTAAATGCATCCATTCATATTGTTCCTTATATTGATGATATGCCAAGTGTCCTTGCTTCAAGTGATTTAGCAGTCAGCCGTGCGGGAGCAACGACTCTTGCAGAAATTACGTCTTTAGGTACACCTGCAATACTCATTCCTTCTCCTTATGTTGTTGCGAATCATCAGGAATATAATGCACGTGAGCTTTGTGATCAAGGTGCTTGCGAAATGATTCTTGAAAAAGATTTGGATGGTGATCGTCTTGTGAAGGCAATTGATCAGATTATGAATGATAAGGCAAAGCAGTATGCATTGAAAGAGGCAGCAAGCAAACTTGGCAAGCCAAATGCATGTCGTGATATTTATCAAGAAATTTTAAGATTGGTGGAAAAGTGATATGGATGAAATGCTGGTAAAAGAATTTCTAAGAGATAATGATGTTGGCAAGGTTGTAGAAAATGAACCAATGTATAAGCATACGACTTATAAAGTGGGTGGTCCTGCGCGCTTCTTTATTGAAGTAAAGGATATGGAAGCTTTAAAAAGACTTTTGGAGTTTGTGAGAAAGAATCATATTAGACATATGGTTATTGGTAGAGGTAGTGATTTATTATTTAGTGATCGTGAATATGAAGGTATCATTATCTCGTTAAATGGCTTTAATCAGTATCAGGTCAATGGGAATATTATTAAGGCACAGGCTGGTGTCAGCATGATTGCACTTAGCTATCAGGCTGCTAAACTTGGCTTATCAGGCTTTGAATTTATGGGTGGTATTCCTGGGGCTATGGGCGGTGGCCTTTATATGAATGCTGGCGCGTATAAATACTGTATTGCTGATGTGTTTAAGGAAGCAACAATTCTAAATGAAAATAATGAATTAATGATTCTCAATAAGGAAGAAATGGCATTTGGCTATCGTCAATCCATCTTGCAGAAACATAAAGAATGGATTCTTATTGATGCAACATTTGAAATGACAATCAAAGATCCAGCAGCTATCAAGAGCGTGCTTGATAAACGTAAGGAACGACGCATGACATCGCAACCTTGGAATTTTGCCTGTGCTGGTTCTGTATTCCGTAATCCTGAAGGAAAGTCGGCCTGGCAGTATATTGATGAAGCAGGCTTAAGAGGATTTGAAATAGGTGGTGCGCAGGTGTCACCTAAGCATTCGAATTTTATTGTCAATAATGGCTATGCTTCAGCAAAAGATATTCTTGATCTTATTCATTTAGTACAAGCTAAAGTTGAAGATCAGTTTGGTGTGAAATTACATAAAGAAGTCATATTAGTCAATTGGGAGTAGCTTATGAGTAAGCACAAGAGAAGAAAAACGAGAATTTCAGCAGTTCATTATAATGAATATGATGATGATCCTCGTAAGCAGTATCTTGCTGAAGTAAAAGCGAAAAAGGCCAGAAGACGTCGTCATTTATTGATAAGCTGTATTATTATTGGACTTATTGTTGTTTACTTTGTTAGCCCCGTATCAAAAATTCAGTCTATACAAGTTAAAGGTCTTGTAAATTTAAAAGCAGATGAAGTAAAAGCATCCATTCAAAAAGAAACATCTGGATATTACTTATTTACAAGTACAAAGAATATTGAAAACAAACTTAAAAAACATGCTCTGATCAAGAAATGTCATGTCAGCAAGACAATTGCAGGAGGCTTGCGTATTGAAATACAGGAAGCTAAGCCTGTTGCCTATGCAATTTTCCAAAATAAGACCTATGTCATAGATGAGCTGGCGCATGTAGAAGAAGTTAGCAATGTCAACTTTATAAAAAAGCTTGAATCAACACCACGTCTTATGTCATTTGATAGTTTGGAACATATTCAGACCTTTGCAGATCAATATATTCAATTACCCTATATTTTAAGAAATTCGATATCCGATGTTATTTTTTCTCCAAAAGCAGCTGATCCAACAAGTATCCGCTTTGTTATGGACAATGGTAAACAGCTCATTGTTCGATTAAATGATATAAGTAAGGTTCTTAGTCAGAAGAAATTTGATTATGAAGCTTATATGACAGAATACAGTGATGCATGTATCTTTTCTTTTGAGGGGGATAGTATTTATATCACAAATTGTCAGTAAGGACTTATTCAGTATTGTAAGAGATATTGCCTAAAAGATGCAAACTGTGTAAAATAGAATACATGAGGTGAGGCATAATATGGGCGACAAAATGAAGGTAAGTCTTCTTGGATCATTTGAGATCGAATATAATGGAAAAAAACTGCTTTATCACGATTATCGGTCAAAACAAATCACAAAACTACTGACGTATTTGATATTGAATAGAAAGAAACAAATCTTCAATACGACAACTGCTGATATTATGTTCAATGATCATGATTCTAATGATCCCATTAATGCTTTAAAGGCATTGGTATATAGGGTCAGATGTGTTTTGAAGAAAAGCTTTGGTGATGAGCAATTTATCTTGAATGCCAAAGGCTCTTATTACTGGAATCCTAATATTGATGTATTGGTTGATGCAGAAGAATTCATTGATACACTTAAATGTGCAAAATTTGCTGATAAGCAGGATGTTCATACATTTTATGAAAAGGCAAGTGCTCTTTATAAGGGGAGAATGTTACCGATGCTTGCTGGGGATGACTGGATAGATTCTGAGAACCAATATCTTGAAACACAAGCTTTATCTGTTATGCTTTCCTTAATTAAATATTATTATGAAAATAAGATTGATAATAAGTTCGAAGAAATCTATAAGAAATTTTTGAAAATTGATCCATATAATGAGAGTGTATATTATTATGGTATTTCACGTTATATGGATGAAGGGCATGAAGATATTGCAAGAAAGTACTATGCTCAAATCGAGAAGCTTTTTGCGAAGAATCTTGGAATAAAGCCTAGCGAGAAACTTACAAAACTGTTAGATGCCAAAAAAAGGACGCAGGGTTTTGCGTATATTAAAGAAATACTAGCTGAAGATAATGAAGAAACTGCTTTTGAATGTTCCAATGATGAATTTACAAGACTTTGTCAGCTTGAAGCAAGAAGGATAAAGCGTAGTAATGAAGACGTCTATGTCATTGATGTGCAACTGACACCACATAACAAAGGCCTGAATGAAGATTTGGTGGATCGTATCCTTGAATCAACGATGTCTTTGCTGCGTAATGCATTGTTAGCAGGCTTACGCTCTGAGGATTGTATAAGTGTGGCAGGAAAAGATCATTATTTGATTTTAATTGAAGCTAGTGAAATGTATATTCCTAAGATTATGGAACGCATTACTAAGAAGCTCTATGAACTTGACAAATACCATAGAGCTGATATTTCCTATGTTTATGAGGACATCAAGAAAATGTCAAAGTAGGATTGCATCCTACTTTTTTCTTTTTATGAAAAACGATAAATATACTTGTAATCGCTTACAATTTATATTATTATTTAGTCAGAAAGAAGGAAGAGGAAAAAGAATTCCTTCTAGGTATTAAGAAGATACTTTGGATAATGTTACAAAGGGTTTGATGAAGTCTAGGAAGCAAAATAAAAGGGGCTCAAGTGAGTCGAAATACTTGTGTACATAGGACATGAGAGTAAATGATAAAGAATCTGAGAGAGATGCCTAGACATAAAAAAGGCTTTAAGTAAACGGGAATCACAAAGTCGTGAAGATTTGGTGGTGGAAAACTTATCAATGAGCCATGTTGGTTTTGGTAAAGAAGTAACAAAAAATTCAAAGTATCTTTCTTTTTTTATTGACACTTAGAGTATCTAATGGTATTATAAGTGAGCACTTGGTGATGGGAGCTTAGCTCAGTTGGGAGAGCGTCTGCCTTACAAGCAGAGGGGCAGCGGTTCGAGCCCGTTAGCTCCCACCATTTGTTTATTTGCCGACTTAGCTCAATTGGTAGAGCAACTGACTTGTAATCAGTAGGTTGTGGGTTCAATTCCTATAGTCGGCACCATATACTGGGGAGGTAGCGAAGTGGCTAAACGCGGCTGACTGTAACTCAGTTCCTTTTGGTTCGATGGTTCGAATCCGTCCCTCCCCACCATCCTTGGGCTATAGCCAAGCGGTAAGGCAACAGACTTTGACTCTGTCATTTCGCTGGTTCGAATCCAGCTAGCCCAGCCACTTTTATATCATGACTCGCTAGCTCAGTCGGTAGAGCATCTGACTTTTAATCAGAGGGTCAGGAGTTCGAATCTCCTGCGAGTCACCATCTTATGCGGGTGTAGTTCAATGGTAGAACTCCAGCCTTCCAAGCTGACTACGTGGGTTCGATTCCCATCACCCGCTCCACTTATAATGTTCAAGTTCTCCTGATTGGAGAATTTTTTTTGTTTATATAGATTTTTATGATAGAAGATGCATAGAAGAAAGATAATTATTTTTATTTTTTAGACTGATATTGAGATAGGAATCGTACATATTTACCTAATTTGAAGTGGTAATGATAGGGAGGAAAATATGGAATTAAATGATTACATGCAATTACCATATCGCTTAGGAATCATAAAGATTTGCAAGAGGGAGGCTATGCTGCTTATTATCCTGAGCTTAGGGGATGTATTACCAGCAGGATGATACAAATTCTATTTAATGTAACTGGTATTTGCTGTTTTATGATATTGATGGCGTAGGACGATCAAAAGCAAATTGTTTAAAAGAAAAATAGGTAAAAGAAAAGGAGCAGAAATGCTCCTTTATTTTAATAACCAGGTTTTCCAAGTAACTTGAACATGTTCTTCTTGTAGACTTCAACACCAGGCTGGTTGAATGGGTTAACACCCAAGAAGTATACACTCATTGCACAGGCAATTTCAAAGAAGTAAACCATGTAACCAAAGTTATAGGCATCAATCTTGTCAATTGTAAGCTGAATGTTAGGAACGTTACCAACATTTGAATGTGCATCAATTGTACCTTCACAAGCTTTCTTATTGACATAGTCAACAGTCTTGCCGGCTAAGTAGTTTAAGTTGTCTAAGTTATCAGGATCACTAGGAACAGTTAAGTCTAACTGAGGCTGTGCAACCTTTAAAACTGTTTCGAAAAGCACTTTGCTTCCTTCCTGAATGAACTGGCCTAAAGAGTGTAAGTCTGTAGAGAATGTACCAGATGTTGGTAAAACACCTTTGCCTTCTTTACCTTCAGATTCTCCAAATAACTGTTTCCACCATTCTGCAGTCTGCTGTAACTGTAATTCATATGTAACGAACATTTCAGCTGCATAGCCTTTCTTGTGTAGAAGCTGACGTGCGATTGCATATTTGTAAGCATCGTTTGTTTCGATATTGGCATCGTTATATTTATCCTGAGAATCTTTTGCGCCTCTCATCATTTCAGCAATATCGATACCAGCAACAGCGATAGGGAATAGACCTACAGCAGTCAATACTGAATAACGACCACCGACATCATCAGGTACTACGAATTCTTCATAGCCTTCCTGATCAGCTAAAGTTTTAAGGGCACCCTTATGTGCATCAGTTGTTGCAACAATACGTCTTGAAGCAACTTCCTTGCCTTTTGTTTCTTCAAGTAATTCCTTGAAGATTCTAAAAGCTACTGATGTTTCAGTTGTTGTACCAGATTTAGAAATGACATTGATACCAAATTCCTTGTCTTTTACATAGTTCTTAACCTGAGCTAAGTAAGTAGATGAGAATGTATTACCAATATAGATAATCTGTACTTTATTAGTAGGATATAAACCATTGATTGCTTCGATTGCCGCACGAGCACCTAAATAACTTCCGCCAATGCCACAAACGAGTAATACGTCAATCTCTTCTGATAATTCCTTAGCCTTTTTCTGGATTCTTGCAAATTCATCCTTATCATAGTCAGTAGGTAATTCAACCCAACCTAAGAAATCGTTACCAGCACCAGTTTTTTCGTGAATCATTTTATGGATTTCGGCAACTTTATCCTTATAGGATTCAACTGATTCTGGTAATTTAGCCTGACTTAAATCAATCTGGATCATATATCTTCCTCCTTAGTTATACCTCTTTTGATCCATCGAGGTAATTGTTCTCTCAGTGGAGCAAACCCTTTTGGTGTTTCAACAATCGGTGAGCGCTTAAATGAAGCAGCACGACGGTAACGACGTTTATATCGATGCATTGCTTTTAGAGAAAGCTTAGCTTGATGCGATTGATGATCAATATCTAAGACTTTGACCCTCACTTCGTCGCCTATATCTACAAAACTATGCACATCAGCAACAAAGCAATCACTGATTTCTGAAATGTGTATCAGACCATTGGTATGATCGGGTAGCACTGCAAAAGCACCATATGGCTGTATTCCAGTGATAGTGACAGTTACGATGTCACCTGGTTCGATAGGATAGCTCATTTACTACCTCCAATCACGTGCATTATAGCATATTTACTTTCTATAGAAAATACATTTCGTTTTTTGAATATGATTCTAAGAAAAACAATATCACGCTTCATGAGCATCTTTCTTTTCAAAATCTCACATGTATGTTAGAATTTCTAGCGTGAGGTGTATATATTATGGATAATAATGTGAATACAGAACCAAAAAACATTGAAGAGGCTTGTAAAGAAGTTATTGAAAAGATCAGACCTTATTTAATGCGTGATGGTGGTGATATACAGTTTGTAATGTTCCAGGATGGTATTGTTTATGTACAATTATTTGGAGCATGTAATGGCTGTGGTTTAGTTGATGTTACGATTAAAGATGGTGTAGAACAAATCATGCTTGAAGAAGTACCTGGTGTTACTGAGGTACGTGTAGTGTAATTATCTTGCTTTGTCTAGATGATTATGTTATGATGCTAAATGGACAATAAAAAAAGCTCTTATTAAGAACCACATAGATGCGGATCGTTTTAAAGTGGTGGCAACCCTCTTAGTAGAAGGTGCCTGAACCTGGCAGAGTAATCTGAACAATAAGAGGAATGCATAAAGCTTTCCTCCTAAGGAAGCTTTTTTTATTAATATATGGAGGAAATGTTATGAGTGAAAAAGTTTTATTTACTTCAGAATCAGTTTCTGAAGGACATCCTGATAAGCTCTGTGACCAGATCTCAGATGCTATTCTTGATGCATGCTTAGCTGAAGATGCGAATGCACGTGTTGCTTGCGAAACTTTCGCAACAACAAACTTAGTTGTTATTGGGGGTGAAATCACAACAACTGCTAATGTAGATTATGAAGCAATCGCAAGAAAGACAATGAAAGAAATTGGCTATACTAAGGATGAATTAGGTATTGATGCTGATCATTGTAAGATTCAGGTTGTGATGGATACACAATCACCTGATATTGCCATGGGTACAAATAATGAAGTAGGTGGTGCTGGTGACCAAGGTATTATGTTTGGTTATGCCTGCAATGAAACAAAGAATTATATGCCACTTACTATCGATATGGCACATGAATTGGTACGCTATGCAAGTGAACTTAGACATAAGGGTGAATTCAAATGGGCTCGTCCTGATATGAAATCTCAGGTTACTGTAGATTATACAGATGCAGCTAACCCAAGAATTGATACAGTTCTTATGTCTATACAACATGATGCTGATTTCAATGAAAAAGAATTTAAGACTTTTGTTAAAGAAAATATCATGAAAAAGGTCGCTTTAGACTATGGCATGAATACTGACTTTAAGGTACTGATTAACCCAACAGGACGTTTTGTCATCGGTGGTCCTCATGGTGATACTGGCTTAACTGGTCGTAAGATTATCGTTGATACTTATGGTGGAGTCGCTAGACATGGCGGAGGAGCTTTCTCAGGAAAAGATCCAACAAAGGTTGATAGAAGTGCAGCTTATATGTTACGTTATATCGCAAAGAATATCGTTGCTGCTCACTTAGCAGATCGCTGTGAACTTCAGGCTTCTTATGCAATTGGTGTCAAGGAACCAACAAGTGTCTTTGTAGAAACATATGGTACTGGAAAGGTTTCTAAAGATGTGATTTTATCAGCTGTAAGAAAAGAATTTGATTTAACTCCAGCTGGTATTATTAAGACATTGGACTTAAGAAGACCTATTTATAAGGCAACTGCTGCCTATGGACATATGGGACGTAGTGATGTTGATTTACCTTGGGAACATCTTGATAAGGTTGATACTTTAAAGAAATATTTAGATTAATAAAAGGCTCTTAGGAGCCTTTTTAAAAGGAGTAAAAAATGCAGTTAAGAAAACTTACAAAAGATGAAGACTTATCTTTCTTTGAAATGTTGAATGATGAGGCTTTTGACGCTTCAGAAACATTTTCTATCCAGGAATTTCTCAAAGCACAGGATGAGGGATTATTAGACATTTTAGCGATTGAGACAAGTGAGCCGGTTGGTTATGCCGTAATTTCTGTTAACAATGAAGTGGCTTATATGGGTTATTTCGCGATAGATGCCTCAAAACGTGGACATGGTTTAGGGGGTCAAGCACTTGAGCTGATCAAAGAGACTTATGCCCCTAGACAGCTTGTTATTGAAACAGAAAAAGTTGATCGTAAGACACCTTATGAATCGCTCAAGATGCGTCGTAGAAGATTCTATCTTGCCCATCATTTACATTTATCTCACTATGAAGATATCTTTAGAGGAAATCCTTACCAGATCATGTGTACACATGCTAATCTTCGTCTCAAGGCATTTCAAGATATACTTGAACAATTACTCAAGATGGGATACGACCCAGTGTTATATAAGGAAGGCGAGAAATAATTTCTTGCCTTTTTTAACACGCCATGAACAAGAAATTTCCCACTTCTATAAGCGGTGGGATTTCATGCAATAAACACGGCGTTTTCTTGACTATTGTAACTAATATTATTACAGTCTATTTATAAATCAGTCGTATATATTATAAGATTTATAAATAATATGAAACCAGATACAAATAATCATTCAGTATTCATGCTGCATTATCATCTTATCATGTATATTAAATATCGCAATGAAGTAATAGATGATACTATCTCTAATCGACTAAAAGAGATATTTGTAAAGATTGCTCCTGCATATAACATTACGCTAGAAGAATGGAATCATGACGTAGACCACGTACATATTCTGGTTCGAGGGCAACCTAATACCGAAATCAGCAAGTTTATCAATGCATACAAATCAGCAAGCAGCCGTATCATAAAAAAGGAATTTCCTGAGATACGTAAATCTCTCTGGAAAGAGATGTTCTGGTCACAAAGCTTCTGTCTGTAGACCACAGGCAAAGCTACCGTAGACATTATCAAGCAATACTTTCAATCGCAGGGTAAGAAAGATGGCAAACAAAGCAATTAATTACAGAGCATATCCTACAGCCGAACAATCTATTATGTTTGCAAAGACCTTGGCTGCTGCCGTAAGGTCTATAATCTCATGCTTTCCGAAAGGATTGAAGGTTACAAGGCAACTGGCAAATTTCCATCAGTAATGCCCGCAAGATACAAAAACGATTATCCGTTCTTAAAGGAAGTAGACAGCCTTGCCTTGGCAAACGTACAGCTTAACTTACAGTCTGCGTTCAGAAATTGTTTCAGCAAATCCATGAAAAAGAAAAATGGATTTCCTAAATTCAAGTCGTCAAAGCATAGCTGTAAAGCACATACTACAAACAATCAGAAAGACACTGTTGCCATCATAGATGATAAATATATTAAGTTGCCTAAAATTGGTAAGGTGAAAGCTTTTATTCATCGTAATCCTGACGACAGTTGGGTTATCAAATCTGCTACTGTATCACAGGAATCAGATGGCAAGTATTATATCTCTGGGCTTTTTGAGTTTGATAACGCAGAAAATACTTATGTCGTAGATAAAACCAACGCTATTAGATTACGTTTCTGATGGCTTATATGTAGACAGCAATGGCAATGTGGGTACTGATCGAAAATATTACCGTGAAAGTCATGATAAACTTGTCAAAGCACAACGCAAGCTGCCTCGTATGCAAGACTCTAAAAAATATGAAGTAAAGTCTAATAACTATATGAAGCAGCTCCGTAAAGTGAACATAATTCATAGACATATTGCTAATCAGCGTCTGGATAACCTGCATAAAATATCTACTGAGATAGCCAATCAGTATGATGTTGTATGTGTGGAATCTTTAAATATGCGTTCTATGGCAAATCGCAGCTTCGGTAACGGCAAGGCTACACTTGATAATGGATACGGCATGTTGCTTAACATGCTCGAATATAAGCTGTCTGACAGAAATAAGTGTCTTGTAAAGGTAGATAAGTGGTTTCCGTCATCACAAATCTGCAGTTGATGCAATACATTGCATCCCGATATGAGGGATTTATCTAAGCGCAAAATGATATGTGATTACGGACTCACGATAAGCCTGACCATAACGCAGCCATCAATATCCTGAACGAAGGATTACGCATACTGACTGAAACAGTCTAAAATTAAATATGCAGTAGGGATGGAATAGCCCGAACTTATACGCCTGTGGACATCGTGTAAGACGTTGAGCTGCTTTGGCAGCATACGCAGTGGTGAATGAATCAGGAAGCTCCGACTTCTATAAGTTGTAGTAGTTCACCATATTGGATAATTAGTGATATAATAGTGATACTTGAATGGAGGAAATGAAAATGAGTTTTAAGAATTCTAAAGTAGCTATTATTGGTGTTGGTAATGTTGGTGCAACAACAGCCTATACACTTATTAATCAGGGATTATGTGAAGAGATTGTACTGATTGATGTCAATAAGGAAAAAGCTTTTGGTGAAGCGTTAGATATGCAGCATTCTATTTATTTCATGAATCGTAATATCAATGTTCATGCGGGTGACTATGAAGAATGTAAAGATGCCGATGTCGTCATTATTACGGCAAGTGTACCAATGGATCCAAATGCGAATGACCGTTTAAGTATGCTTGATGGCAGTAAGAAGGTTATGAAGTCAATCATTACGAGCGTGATGGCAAGTGGCTTTAATGGTATTATTGTGGTTATTTCTAATCCAGTTGATGTTATGACATATTATGCCTATAAGCTTTCTGGGTTACCTAAGAATCAGGTTATTGGCACAGGAACAACACTGGATACGGCAAGATTGGCAGTAGAAATTTCTAATCTTTATGATCTTGATAGTAAATCTGTATCAGCCTTCGTTATGGGAGAACATGGTGATTCTGAGATTGTCAGCTGGCATTCAGCAACGATTGGTGGCAAGAACCTTGAGGATGTCATGAAAGATAATAAAGAGCGTACACGTGATGAAACATTTGAAAAGCTAAGAAAGAAAACAACTGCTGCCGGATGGGAAATCTTCCATCGTAAGGGTGCTACAACCTATGGCATTGCTGCAAGTGTAGCAGCAGTAGTTAAATCCATTCTCTTCAATGAAAATAGAATTTTACCTGTATCCGTACTCCTTGAAGGAGAGTATGGCATCAACAATGTTTATCTCTCTGTTCCAACAATTATTAATCAGATAGGGGCAAAAGAAATTGTTGAGATCAAATTGGATTCTAAAGAAGAAGATGCTTTAAAAGCAAGTGCTGATGTTGTCAGCAGCTATTATGATGCTTTAAAAGATTAATATGAAAAAACATCCATTATTGAGAAAAATAGTTGTTTTCTTGGTTATTTGTTTAGTGGTTTTTATCATTGGACAAAAGCATCGTTCACCTCAGAATGATACAGAAGGCTACAGTTTACCTGATCGCACAATTACGCATGAATACCTCAGTGTTAATCCCTATTCAAGGCCACAAATTCCGCTAAGACAGGTGAAAGGCATTGTTGTCCATTATACAGCTAATCCTGGCTCAACTCCCAAAAATAACAAAGACTATTTTGAAAGCCTAAAGGATAATCATAAGACTCATGCTTCTGCTCACTTCGTCATTGGGACTGATGGGTCCATTATGCAGATTATCCCCCTTAATGAGATTGCTTATGCTAGCAATCAGCGCAATAAAGATACGATCTCTATTGAATGCTGTCATTTAGATCAATCGGGAAAATTTACCGATGCAACATATCAATCACTCGTTAAGTTAGTGAGTGGTCTATGTCAGACATATCATTTAAGCAGGGATGACGTCATTCGTCATTATGATGTCACCGGTAAGCTTTGTCCGCTCTATTATGTTCGTCATAGAGATGCCTGGCTTGCTTTTAAGAGAGATATTGTTGTTTAAGTCTTTCTTTATGAAAAATATTTTTTCTATTTTATCAGCATGAATTCATCATTATTTTAACGAGTTATTTTTCAAGATGCGTTTCTTATTTCCAATTAAATAGGCTTATAGTATAATGGAGTTAGTAAAGGAGGTATACTTATGAAGGTCACAATTAGAGGAAAGAACATCGACATTACTGATGGTATTAAGGAAAAGGTCGAAAAGAAGCTTTCAAAACTTGATAAGTACTTTTTAGAGGGTGAAGATCTTAATGCAAGTGTATTAGTAAGAACTTACCCATATGGACAAAAAATCGAGGTGACAATTCCAACAAAATTAGTTTTACTTCGTGCTGAAGAAACTAATGAAGATTTGTATGATGCAATCGATTTAATTATCGATAAGCTTGAAAGACAAATCAGAAAACAGAAAACAAGATTAAGTAGAAAAACAAAGGATAATAATAAGCTTTCATTTAATTTTGCGGAATTAGAGAATCTTGAAGAAGAAGAAATGGATGAAGTTGTTAAAACAAAGACAATTAATCCTAAACCAATGGATCTTGAAGAAGCAATTCTTGAAATGGAGCTTTCTGGACATAATTTCTTTGTTTATTTAGATACAGAAACAAATAAAGTATCCGTTGTATATAAACGTCTCCATGGCGGTTATGGCTTACTTGAAACTGAATAATGATATTTTATAGAGAGGGTGCATGAAGCATCCTCTCTTTTTTTGAAATGTATGCGTTTTCTTTAACAATTGTAGTGATGTTTGTTAGAATAGAGTTATCAAGATAAGTATTTGAAAGGAGATTTGTATATGAAAAGAATTTTATTATGCTGTAAGGCTGGTGTGACTTCTAATATGTTTGCTGCAGCATTAAAAGATGAGGCTCAGAAGCGTAATATTGAAGTTACAATCTGGGCAACAGCAGAATTTGATGCTGAATATTCAGCACAGTCTGCCGATGTCATTCTTGTTACACCACAATTAAGAAGCTCATTATCAAGATTTGAAGATTTAGCAGATCCAGGTACACCTGTATTATTAATTAGTGATGATGACTTTAAGACATTTAATGCTAAGAAAGTATTGGACGAAGCTTTACAGTAGGTATGCAGTTGCATACCTGCTTTTCATTATTTATAATGTGATCATAATGCTGGCAGAAAGGCCAGCATTTTTTTGTATGTCTGTACTTGTATTTTCAAAAAATATCATAAAAAAGCCCTAAATAGGGCAATTTGAAAAAAATATGAAAATTAAGTGAGAAATTTCTATTTTTTTTACGAATAAATAGATAAGAGGGTTATAACTTGTCTCCTTGAATAATATCATGAGCTTTCATGAGCTTGTCAATGTCATTGAGAATGGTTGTCTTATTACGTGACCATTGCGGCTCATAGAGGTCATCACCGGGAGCATCACCAGTTAAACGCTCGATGACAATATTGGCAGGAATATATTCAAGCTGTTTTACAACTAAATGAATATAAGCATCCCTGCTCATTATTGGAAATGGCTCTTTGAGATATTGATAGTAGAGTGGGGCATGCTTCATCAAGTAGAGGGAGTGAATCTTTAATGCCTGAATATTGAGCTGTCCAACAGCTTTGGCCGTTTCAAGCATCATTTCTTCGCTTTCATAAGGTAATCCATTGATGATATGGACGCATACTTCAAGATGATGCTGGCGTAAAATGGCTAGACCTTTCTTGAATGTCGCAAAGTCTTCACCACGATTAACACGTTTGGCACTTTCGTCATGGATAGTCTGTAAGCCGAGTTCAATATAGACATCTGTACGCGTATTGAGGTCTTCTAAGTAGCTAGCAATTTCTTCGGTGATACAGTCTGCTCTTGTTGCAATGGCTATGCCAACAACATTTTCTTTGTCGACAAATGGCTCAAAACGACTTTTTAGCACAGCTACAGGTGCATATGTATTCGTAAAGGCCTGGAAATAGGCGATAAAGCTTGCCTCAGGCCATTTGTGTAGCATCATCTGTGCTTGCTTATCAAACTGCATTGTTAAAGAATCGTTTACATTACCGGCAAAATCACCTGAACCACTCTCACTGCAAAAAAGACAGCCCCCTACACCAACTTTGCCATCGCGGTTAGGGCAAGTAAAGTCGGCATTCAAAGCTACTTTTGCAATCTTCTTATGATATCTCGTTTTTAAGAAATAATTATATGTATGATAACGCTTGTTATCGAATGAATAGGGAAATGGATTATTCAAATTAATCACCTCACTTGGGGCATTATAACATAGAAAGGGGAATAATTATGCTTGAAATGCGTCATGTCTCACAACGTTTTGAGAAAGATATCCTGATTGATCAGTCCTATATATTTCCATCCATTGGCTTTATTGGCATTGTTGGAGCTAGTGGCTGTGGGAAAACAACCTTGCTTTATATCCTATCAGGCTTATTAAAGCCTGATCAGGGAGAAATATATTTCAATAATGTGCCTCTTGATCAAGACTTTCTTGCGAAACATGTCACATTCATCCGACAAAACAATGATATGATTGCCTCCTTGAATGTCGAAGATAATATTGAAATAGGTTGCAAGATTGCCAATTTAAGTGGGCTTGAGAAATTGCCTGGCATTGTCTATCAGCTAGATATCAAGCGTTGCTTAAAAAAGTATCCTAGCGCTTTATCAGTTGGGCAAAGAAAACGCGTCAGTATTGCCCGTTCTTTATTGAAGGCATCAGATGTCATTCTTTGTGATGAACCAACCGGTGCTTTACATCAAGAAGCAGGGCATGAGGTTATGCAGATGCTAAAAAAGGCCAGTAGTCAGGCACTTGTCTTAATTGTTTCTCATGATGAGGATCTTCTTAAAACATATTGTGATGAAATTGTGATTTTAGAAAATGGACGGCTTAAGGGCACAACACATGAAGCTCATTATGAAATCATCCCTGAAAGAAAAAAGAAACATTATTCCTTATTACCCTATGCCATCAAGGAAGTGAGGTTTAGAGCGAAAAGATTGATATCTTTGATATGTTTTCAAATTATCCTGCTGTCCTGTCTTTTATTTATGGTGGAGGGGCTTCATGGTTTAAATTTCGCCATTAATCAAAGTGTTGAACATGCACCCTTAAAAAATGTTTATCTTGTTTCAAGAAAGGATCAGGAAGATTTTAGATTAACTGGCTCTCATATACGTCCACACTTCCAGGGTGAATATGGAACAATTTCACAATTTCCTGAGACGATGATAGATGTATTGCCTGAAAATCATCGCCATATTGTTCTTAAAAGTGGACGAATGCCAGAAAAAGAAAATGAATGTCTAATCAGTTCATCGCTTGAAAGCAAGCTGAAGAAGAAAAATGTCACTTATATGCTTGATAAAGCCATTTCTTTGCAAGTGGTTGGCGTTGTACAGGAGTATTTCTTTCGTCATCCCACTTTTTATTTGCCAGATCAATTCACGAATCAGCATCAAGAGTATTTATCAAGCAGCCTCTATGAAGTAGAAGGTAAGGTAAATCTTCCTAAGGATTCACAATATGTTGTTACAAACGATGTCTTGCAAGAAAAGGAAAACTATGAGGAACTTGTCAGAATGGGAAAACTTGTTGGAAGTCTTTTTATCGTTATTAGCCTATTTACATCACTCTCGTTGATGAAAATTGTCTTCCAGTCAATTGCCCTAGCTCGAAAGCTAGAAAATGCTATTTTAATGACTTTAGGAATGGAATTTAGACAGCTGATTATCCGCTTCTTTGAGGAAGGTATGATTATTGGCATGTTGATCATTTTGATGAGTTATTTATGTTGTTATGGGATAAGAGAATATATTCATACGATGACAGATTTTATTAAGACATATCATTTTCAGTTTACACCATTCGTTATTTTCTATAATGGTGATTTCTATCTGGCTGTTGCTTTCATCTATATTTTATTAGTGGGAATTATGGATGCGAGGGGCATAAGATATGTGAAGAAAAATGAAATTGTTGATATATTGCGGGAGGAAGACTGATGATTACTCTATCAAATATAAATAAACGCTATCTTAGCCAGAGTGCTCTTACAGATGTCAATATGACTTTTCCTGCTCATGGATTTGTCAGCATAGTAGGTCCTTCAGGATGTGGCAAGAGTACTTTACTGAATATTATAGGTGGGATTGATCATGACTATCAGGGAAAGATCATGCTTGATGGTAAAGAAGTAAAATCTCTTCCAGGCGTCCTGCGGGTAACGATGATCTTTCAAAGCTATCACCTCATTCATTACCTAAGCAATCTTCATAATATCCATCTCTATGATGACTTTCATAAAACCAAATTCCCGGATTACAACAACAAGATGATGGAAGGCTTTCAAAAGGTGCCAGTCACAAAGCTCTCGCTAGGGCAGAGACAGCGTGTTGCCATATTACGTGCCTTATATCCTGAACCTGATATTATTCTTTGTGATGAGCCTACAGCATCCCTAGATGCACAAAATAAAGCATTGGTCATGAATGCCCTCAAAGAGATTTCTTACAATGCCTTAGTGATCTTTGTTTCCCATGATCGACATCTTGTTGACGAATATAGTGATTATATTTATCACATGGAAGATGGTGAAATCACCAACACAATGACATGTCATCAGCAGCCACATCAACATCATCCGATTAAACGCCATTTTCATCCCTTTGCGATTTTTCGTTTATCAGTGCTAGCACTTAAATGTTATAAAAAGCGCTTTTTCCAGATGTGCTTTTATTTAAGTCTTGCTCTCGTATCCATCATGCTTGTTTTCACGCTTTCATTTTCCTTACGCTATGCAATTCTCGATTATATTGATAGTATGTTGCCTAAAAGCACAATCAGCTTCAAAAGTGCTAAGGCAACAAAGATTACTAAACAAGATAACATCCCCCATGTTTTCTATTATGTTGATGATATTGAATTGCTGGGATTATCAGAAAATGGGGAACACTATTTAAAAAATGAAACACTTTTTATTAATGATGAAACAGGTTATACCAATAAAGTAAATTATGGTCATCTTATTAGTTCCGATGATGAAATCATCCTGCCTTATAATACGGCAAGAAAGCTAGCTGGTAATGATAGTGTCCATCAATTAATTGGTAAGCATTTTTATATTTATTATAAGTATCGCAATCTTGTGAAAGGTGTGGAAGTGAAAATCGCTGGTATCATCATGGAGCGTTTAAGCTATGATGCCTTTTATCAAAATGATCAGGCGAATATTAAGCATCTCAAGAGCTTGTTTTCAGATAACATAAAGTGCACGCTTGGCATCCTTTATTACAAAGGAAATCATAAGAAAGTGATGAAAGAATTGGAAAAGCAATATCCATCCATACAATTTAAGATTGTCGGTGAAAAAACAAAACAGAACATGAATAAGACTATTGATAAGATTGAGTTTATCCTTTTCCTTTTTGCACTGATTGCGATATTGTCATCATGCTTTATGATTGGGGAAATTATGTATTTGTTTGTAGAAAGTCATGTTAAGGATTATGCCATTGAATGTGCCTATGGGGCTAGACGCTTTCAGCTTTTTAAACAGTTATTCTATAGCATCATCATTGTTGTAGTGGTTGGTGGAGTTGTAAGCGTTAATCTCCTCTATGGCTTCGTTACGATCTTGAATAAAATTGTGTTGCCAAAGCTCTTTGCGTCCTCCTTTTATATATCCATCCCTTTCATGTTAGTATCTGTTACGCTTGCTGGTGCATTTATACTCGTTATCATTTCTGCTTTGGCATCTTTTCTTCGTATCAGTCATTTGAATGTAGCTGATGTTTTAAAACGTTAGGGATGGATTTTTTAAAGTGTTTGCGTTAGATGGCTTTATGTGCTAAGATACGTGTATAAATCGATGATCAGGAATAGTAATGGGTATGCCATTTATAGAGAACTCATGGCTGGTGGAAATGAGTAATGGATAACTGTGAACTCACCTGTAAGATGCTTAGGTGATAAGCTTAAGTCGTTTACTCGCGTTAAGAGGCTAAGAGCATGAATTTTGTCTTCATGAACTAAGGTGGTACCGCGCTAGTCGTCCTTAGATTCTGAGGACTTTTTTATTTATAGGAGGAATTGAATTTATGTCTTTTGATCACAAACAGATTGAACCAAAATGGCAAAAGTACTGGGAAGAAAACAAAACATTCAAAACAGATACGAATGACTTCTCGAAACCTAAATACTATACCCTTGATATGTTCCCATATCCAAGTGGACAGGGACTTCATGTAGGTCATCCTGAAGGTTATACAGCTACGGATATTGTCAGCCGTTATAAACGTATGCAAGGCTTTAATGTCCTTCATCCAATGGGATTTGATGCCTTTGGTTTGCCAGCTGAGCAGTTTGCTATTAAAACAGGTCATCATCCTGCAGAATTTACTTATAAAAATATTGATAACTTTAGACGTCAGATTAAGAGCTTAGGTTTCTCATATGACTGGGATCGTGAAATTCGTACATGTGATCCGGATTACTATAAATGGACACAATGGATTTTCAAGAAAATGTATGATGCTGGACTTGCCTATATCTCAGAAATGCCTGTAAACTGGTGTCCTGGCTTAGGCACTGTACTTGCGAATGAAGAAGTTATTGATGGCAAGAGTGAACGTGGCGGCTTCCCTGTTTATCGTAAGATGATGAGACAGTGGGTCTTAAAGATTACAGATTATGCTGAAAAGCTTCTTGATGGTCTAGATGATATTGACTGGCCAGAATCGACAAAAGAAATGCAGCGTAACTGGATTGGTAAATCTGTTGGTGCTGATGTTGTTTTCAAAATCGATGGCACAAATAAAGAATTTACAGTGTTCACAACAAGATGCGATACATTATTTGGTGCAACTTATTGCGTAATGGCACCAGAACATCCATTTGTTGATGAAATCACAACACCAGAACAAAAAGAGGCTGTTGCTGCCTATAAGAAAGAAATTGCGACAAAGAGTGATTTACAGCGTACGGACTTAAATAAAGATAAAACAGGTGTCTTTACAGGGGCTTATGCAATTAATCCAATTAATGGTAAGAAGATTCCTATCTGGATTTCAGACTATGTTTTAATTACTTATGGTACTGGTGCAATCATGGCCGTTCCAGCCCATGATACAAGAGACTATGAATTCGCAAAGAAATTTGACTTACCTATCATCCCTGTTCTAGAAGGTGGTGATATTGAAAAAGAAGCTTTCACTGGTGATGGCAAGCATATCAATTCTGACTTCTTAAATGGTATGGGTAAGCAGGAAGCTATTGATACGATGATCAAATGGCTTGAAGAACATCATTGTGGTGAAAAGAAAATTACTTATAAGCTTAGAGACTGGTTATTCTCTCGTCAAAGATACTGGGGTGAACCAATTCCTATTATCCATATGAGTGATGGTACATTACGTGCCGTTAATGAACAGGATTTACCACTTGAATTACCTGCAACAGATAACTATATGCCTTCAGAAGAAGGAGAATCACCATTAGCACGTGTTACTGATTGGTTAAATGTGGAGATTGATGGTGTCAAGGGTGTTCGTGAAACCAATACAATGCCTCAATGGGCAGGCAGCTGCTGGTATTATATTCGCTATATTGATCCACATAATAATGATGAGATTGGTGAAAAGCGTCTTCTTGATCATTGGTTGCCAGTTGATTTATATATTGGTGGTGCTGAACATGCCGTATTGCACTTATTATATGCAAGATTCTGGCATAAGTTCTTATATGATATTGGTGTTGTTAGCTCACCAGAACCATTCCAGAAATTATTCCATCAGGGTATGATTCTTGGACCTAATGGGGTCAAGATGTCAAAGTCTCGTGGCAATGTTATCAATCCTGATGAAATTGTGGAAGCATATGGAGCTGATACATTAAGACTCTATGAAATGTTTATGGGTCCTCTTGATGCAAGCAAGCCTTGGAGCGAAACTGGCGTTGAAGGTAGCCGTCGCTGGCTGGATCGTGTATACCGTTTGATTGTGGAGAGCGATAAGGTTGTCAATGAAAATGATGGTGAATTAGACTATATCTACAATGCTACAGTGAAGAAGGTTACCGAAGATTATGAAGCACTTGCCTTCAATACAGCAATTTCACAGATGATGATTTTTGTTAACGAAGCTTATAAAGCAAAGACATTATATAAAGGCTATGCTGAAGGCTTAGTCCAGATGCTAAGCTGTATTGCCCCTCACGTAGGTGAAGAAATGTGGCAGAAACTTGGACATGATGAAGGTATTTCTTATGCTAAATGGCCTACATATGATCCAAGCAAGCTTGTTGTTGCGGAAGTAGAAATGGCTGTACAGGTTAATGGCAAGCTGAGAGCTAAGATTACTGTTGCGAAAGACGAAGATCAGGAAAAGGTAAAAGAAATAGCTTTAGCAGAAGAAAACGTCAAGAAGTTTACTGAAGGTAAAGAAATTAAGAAAATCATTGTTGTACCTAACAAGATTGTTAATATTGTTGTACCTAAATAATAAGCAAGGAGCACTCTTAGAGTGCTCGCTTTTTTTATCAAGAAATCAATCAAAGATTGCTCCAAAAATATGAGATGGATAAAATAGATATGAAGGGGATGATAATATGAAAATAGCAATGGCTAATGATCATGCGGGAACACGCATGAAAAATGAAATCAAGGCATATTTAGAATCAGAGGGGTATGAAGTTGTTGATTTTGGAACTTATGATGATACATCCTGCGATCTTTCTGATTATGTTTATCCAGCAGCGCTAGCAGTAGCTAAAGGTGAATGTGATCGCGGTATTTTTGTTGATGGCGTGGGCTATGGCAGTGCGCTAATTGCAAATAAGATTTATGGCATCTATGCCGCTGTTTGCCAGGATCCATTTTGTGCGAAGCTAGCTAGAGAACATACTGATTCAAATGTTCTTTGCATTGGGGCAAAGATTATTGGTGATATGATGGCTAGTGAAATTGTCAAGACTTGGCTGACAACAGAACCACTCATGGAAGAGAAGTATCGTCGTCGTGTCAACAAAGTGAAAGAAATCAACGATAAACATTGTGTACCTGTAAAATAGCTTGTTTATCACCTTTTTGTATAACCTTTAATACAATATTATAGTAAAATATGATATAATGTAAGCGAATACAAAGGAGGGGAAATTATGGAAAAGTATTCTTTCACAGTTAATAATCCTAACGGTCTTTATGCAACACCAATCAACAATATTGTCAATAATGTTTCTAGCTTTACAAGTAATCTCTCTTTGACATACGGTAATCGCACAGTAAATTTAAAATCAATGATGGGTGTGATGTCATTGGGAATTCCTAATAAGGCAGCTGTAGAAATTGTAGCAGAAGGGCCTGATGAAGAAAGGGCTATTAAAGAAATTAAACGCATCTTAGCTGATGAAGAAATCATTTAGCAGGTGCTTGAAGGCAAATCCTAGTGGTTTGTCTTTTTTATTGCAGAAGAAAAATAGGTCCGAAGGACCTACAGACTGTTGACAATCAAATGATTGTGGACAGTCTTTTTTTGTATGGAGAATAGAAATATCAAGATGATACTTCATATATGGTATAATATATGCATGAAGGAGCTGATGTGGCATGGCTAAGAATAAGACTGAACAGAAGCAACAGTACATGATCTGTGCATTGCTTGATGACCTGGTCCCAGAGGACCACCTGGTAAGAAAACTTGATAGATATGTAGACTGGAGTTTTATCTATGATATCTGTGATCCGCTATATTCAAATAGAGGAACCAATAGAGTCGATCCTGTAGTCCTGTTCAAGATGATGTTCATCAATATAATTTTTGGATACCATTCCATGAGAAA
>NZ_JNKU01000015.1 GCF_000702165.1 Sharpea azabuensis DSM 18934 | reverse complement strand
GCAAGAAACAAAATCATGTTTTCACAGAATCTGCATAACGAATATGATTCAGGTTTTAGCGACCTGTATATTGTTGACAGGATACTGAACAGCAGAAAACAAAAAGCGAAATAAAGCAATGATCTAAAAATACGGGGACGGACAAAAACTGTGGAATCATATGCATCAGGTGCATACTGACCCCACAGTTTTTTAAAGCGAATTTAAAATTTGTCAGCTAAGACCCCACGATTTCTTAAAGCGAAATTCGTCAAACCCCACGATTATTTAAAGCGCCAAAAAAAGACTGTCCACAATCATTTGATTGTCAACAGTCTGATTTTTATTATGTCTAATGTATTGTATTACCTGATCATCCGTATCATTTAAATGAAACTCATTAATTATAACACGTTCTTCAAAATTCATATATTATCACCGACTCACTCATAAGTATGATGGAATAAAATGAAAGGGTACAAATAAGATCTTTACCTACACAATCATGCACTCTTAAATGACAAATAAGTAAAAGGTATAAGTGCTTGTATTTATAAGCTAATTCCAAATAAAAACAAATATTCAACAAAATAATGATATGTTGCTTCTCATTATTTCATGAAAAATCTATATTTTACCTAATATCATTAAGATCCTCATTACAACATCTGATGATGTTGTATCACGCCATTTATTTGATGAAAATGCCTTTTTTAATGATTTTACTAATGAATAATGCTCAGTTGCAAAAAGATTTAAAATCTTTTGGTTTTCATTCGTTAAATCATTGTAAAAACATTTTTTGTATTCAAGTGCACGTTTATGGATCTCAGATTCTGCACGTAATGTTTGAAAAAACCATTTTACCCTCTTTTTATTAGTAAAAGCAGTAACATTAGTCTTGTGGTCAATATGGAAGGCAAGAGGGATGTTATCAAAATGATATTTACCAATTCCTACTGCAATCATACCAGCCCACCAATCATGATATGTTATTTTCTCAACATCACCTTTTAACATTAACATTCTAAGCTCATTATTAACTACCATAGCAAAACCAGAATAATAGTTAGTTGTCATACATTTCTTAAAACAGTATTTAGAATCAGGATGATAATAAATATTTGATTTATTATTAACATCTTCCCCTGTATGATATGCACAATGGTAGAGTAGTGGAATATCTTGTTTATTTTGAGACAACCATTCAATTGATTTCTGTAATTTTTCAGGATACCATACATCATCTTGATCAGCAAATGAATAAAAATCATACCCATTAACTTCTTTTAACAGTTCCATAAAACTTTTTAAAAAGCCAATATTTTCCCCTTTTATAAAGTGGAAATCATACTTTTTTTGAAGACTTTCTAAGTATTTAACAAAATCTTCATTTGATCCATCATCCCTAATATACAAGTCAAAATCTTGATATGATTGCTTATAAATACTATCTATTTGTTGTTCTACGTATTCATCGCCATTATAAGTTGACATTAAAACTGCGGTCTTCATTTTTTCTTCCTACTCGCTATTTTTCTCACAGTTAATAAAAAAACTGGAAATAATTTCTTTGGTATTCTTGACATAACAATCTCAAATTTCACTACGTCTGGAGCAATATATTCATACTTCTTAAGTCTTTTTGTATCGCCTTTTTTTCTAGCATCAATAAAATCAAGGAGTTCTTTTTTATCAGGAAAATTTCCATATTTCTTAATTAAATCATTTAGAACATTTTCATTTGGTTTAATACGTGCTTTATAATAATCATCTTTCGTGTTAATCCCAACAAGAATTCCACTAACATTATTACCGTGTCTACGATAATCAACTAATGGCTCATCAATGAATGCAACAATCCCCTCTATGGCAGCACATGCAAGAGCCCACTTGTCATGTCCGGTATATGAGCTAAATGGAACTATTGATCTAGCAAAGTCACCATCAAGAACCATGCTCATTCCAACAGCAAAAGTAATTACAAGATTATACTTCATGATGTCATCACCTGTTTTCCATGAGTCATAATTTTTATTACTTACCGCTCTAACAGATGGAATGATAATGTTATCATCTTTATCGATAATTGATTTATCAGATGCAACAACTAATGCATGGCTTTTTTTCAATTCATTTACACATTTCTCAATTTTGTCATTATGCCATACATCATCTTGATCACAAAATGCTACATATTTCCCTTTTGAAGCAATTGTTAATTTTTCGAATGCCTTAGTATAACCCAAATTATTCTCTTCATATGGCAAAAAGTGTATAGGATAGTTTGTTATATATTTATTTATAAAATTTTGGCTTGTTCTTTTGTCTATACAATCATCATAAACATATAAATCAATATTTGCATATGTCTGATTGTTTATCGAAATAAGCTGTTCTCGAAGATAATCCAAATTTGGATTATAAATCGATAATAATATGTCAACTTTATCCATTTATTTGCCCCCTATGAATACATCGAAACGCGTAAAAGTCTATATATTTTCTTTAAATAATCTTTAGACGAAAATATCAATTTAATACCTAATATACAAAATTTTCCATACTGCTTTAGCTCTAATTTATTTAACATTTCATTAAAATACATATTCGATCTTAAATATGCATTAGACTTTCTTTTATTTTTGTGTTGATTAACATATTGTCCTGCTAATGATAAATCAGCAACTTTTCCATCACTGTATTGATTAGTTATATAGCGCATATATAGATATTGTTCATATAAATTTGATCGAGAAACACTGTTTTTTGTCATTCGATAATTGAGAACATTAATATTAAGATTAGAAACTTTATATCCTTTGAGTACAGCTCTTAAAGTAAAATCATAGTCTTCACAAAGCGGAATCAATCTATAACCATTTAATGATTTAAAGACTTCAATTTTTCCAAACCATGTTGGATGTGAGATTACTTGATTATATTTTAAAGCTTTTTTTATTTTATTAAAATCTGTTGGAACTGATTTAATCTTGTAAATTATATTTCCATCTTCATCTATCATTGTTGAAAGACCACCAATCAAATCATATCCGTTAGAACAAAGGTAATCTAATTGGTTTTCAAGACGATTGCTCTCTGACATGTCATCAGCATCCATTCTGCACAAATATTGCCCCGATGCGAGTTGAATACCTTTATTTAATGTCTTCGGTAAACCCATATTTTTTTCGTTAATATAGAATTTTATTCTATCATCTTTTCTTTGATACTCTTTTATCAAATCAATATGTACTGAATTCTCTGGATTATCTAAAATAATGATAAATTCAAAATCCTTAAATGTCTGGTTTAAGATTGATTCGATAGCTATTGAGAGATGCTCTTTTCTTTCTTTATATGTCGCCATTAAGACACTGATTTTAGCCATTTCGTCACCCTCTTGTGTCAATTCTTATTACAGATTAAATAAAAAATTTTAGATTCTTTTCATTTTTTCCTTCAATTTTATCATGTATTTATATGCTGTGAAATCCACACTTACATTTTCATTTTCATGAAGGAAGAAATACTCTTCATCATGAGGATTAATTTTAAAGAATACATCCCCTCTAGAACGCTTAAACTTATATTCTTCAAACGTTTTTGTAAAATAATGATTGATCTGAGCTGGTTGTTCTTTTGTATTGATCCTATCAAATTCTTTAAAAGAAATATTCCCTTCCAAATTGACAGGTGGTAAATTAATACCTTTGTATTGTGTCCAAAAACTATGATGGAGAAAACGATTCTTTGAATAATTTTTATCATAATTAAAATTTGTATTATAAAAACATTTTCCAACAATATAGTATTTTGGCCAGCATACAGTAAAATCCTCAGTTACTAAACCATTCATATCTCTTTTCATTCTTCCAGATGTACCAAACATTCTCCAATAGAGTTTTACGGCTCCTCTCTTGTTATTAAAAGGCTTCAGGAGCTCATATATACTATTTTTAGCAATAGGTATAATAAATTCATCAATATCGATAAAACCAATCCATTTACTTTCATCTTTATATTGACTAATGCAATGATTATACGATTCAATTTGTGCTTGATTCTTTGGCCATTGTACAAGTGTAACAAGACCATCTTTAATATATGGGTCTAAAACTTCCATATAATCGTCATCTGAATTATTATTATATAAATAGAAGTGTTCTATTCCAATTAAATGATTAAACTCTATCCATTCCTTTAAATAGGCAGCTTCATTTTTGAAAATTGCGCATACAGAGACATTATATTTTTTAGGATAATCTTTAGCCCTACAAAAAACATATACTATCTTATAAAAAATTAATACGAAAAAGCATATAACATTGATAAATCTTGATTTTGCAGTTAATTCATTTGTTCGATCTAATATAAAAAACTTATTTTGTTTCTTTTTCACTTTGTACACCTACACATAGACAATTAAATAATCTTTATACAACAACTACAAGTATTCCGTACAACCACTCATCATCAGTTTGGTATTATTTGCTCATTTTTTTAAATTCTCGAACTGTGATATACGGATAAACAATATTTGATATAATCATACTCACTATTGATCCCATAATAATGCCATTTACACCCATTGAGCAGTATTTTGCAAAGAATATTGATGCTGGAATATTAATAATAGCTTGTATAATAACTGCAAAAGTTGTCTCATTTACAACGCCAATCCCATTAACGAAGCTTGAGAAATTATGACTAAACATCAACATCAAGAAATATATTGCTGTTAATACAATAAGATTATTATCAAAATTCAAGTCTTTTTGGAGCCAAATTTTTGCAAATGGCTTAAAAACAAATAATGCAGTTATTGTTCCTACAAAGACAATGGCATATAAAAACATTGATTTTTTAAAAGTGAGTTTAATCCACTTATAGTCCTTTTTAGCAAATGCCATCGTATATGCTGACATCAATGGTCCGATTAATATGACATAAACGTTGTTTATCATTCCAAAATACTTATATAAAAAACTATATGGTGTAACTGCTGCTGCACCAAAAAGCTTTAAAATAAGTAAATTATCAGTTGAATTAAGTACGAGCGCTGACATCTGCAATGCAAACATTTTGATTCCAAATGACATTATTCCATTTGAATAAGAAAAATCAATAGCTTTTCTGCTAGGCTTTAAATTAGGATATTTCTTATACACATAGATTGTTTCTATAATATTTTTTATAGCTTGTGAACAAGCTTCTGCAATCGATACAAGTAATATTAAAGAAATTCCCCATTTTTTATAAAAAAGCAATCCGATGATAAAAAAAGCTTGAGCAAGCAAACTAAAAAAGTTTACTTTACTAGACTCTTGTACTGCTAATAATACATTATTAACCAATGAAAGAATAAAATTCAAACCTGCAAATGCAAAACTAATAATCAGTATTATATTGATATTTTCGTCTATAGAGTTGATTTTGAAAAACTTATCTGCACTAAAGAAAGATAGAAAGCCAATCACAAAAATAACAGCGATAAGCATAATTGCACTTACTAAAACGTATGCAACTGTTACAGTCTTCTTTGATCCTTCTTCATCATTTTTAGCTAAATATCCCGTTAATTTAAATCTTAATCCGTTACCAATTCCGAGATCAAAATAATATATCCATGATACAATTGAAAGCGCAGATGAATATACACCATACTTATAATTCCCAAGGATACCTAATAAAAGTGGTGCTGATATAAGGGAAAGTCCCATACTAAAAGCTTTATAGACCAAAGAAAGTATAGAATTTCGCGCTATAACATTACCTTTATATTTAATTTCGTTATTTCCCATGTTTTCTTACTTTCCTTTTAATTAAATTCATACTTTTTTTTACAACTGTCTTGAATACCTCTATTGGCATCAACCTGTTCCCATAATAAATTCGTAAATTGTCTTTATAGTTTTGAAGGTCGTAGGAACATGGTTTCTTTAAAATGATATAGTTTAAATAAAGCATGCATAAAAAACCATAATTATCTTCTTTGACTTTCTTTAAAGTTTTGTATGTAATATCACCATTTCTATATAATTCTAGAATTATAGATGGATATTCTACCGCAAAGGCAAAAAATAAGTTATATTTTCCTTTCTTTGTTTCATCCGTTGGTAAATCTTTCGTTATACTATGTCCATCAATAATATATTGTTTTTTCTTTCTTGCACTAAAAAGCATATCAGTATGAGGAAACAGTACATTGAATGGTTTATTCAAATCTATTTTCATGAAATCATCTCGCCACATAGCAATACCGCCTGAATAACTAGAAAAATATGACAAACCAGAAACGAACGAATCAAAGTTTTCATATACTCCTGCATTATCATCTTCTAAAAAATATACAAACGGTTTTGAAGATTGATATTTCTCCACAAACTCCAATAAGTAGTTCAATGAACCTGGTAATAGCACTTTTCTATGATTAATAAATTTAATCAGCTTTCCTGAAGCCAATTTGAATGCTTCAATTTGATTATTAAATTGTACAGCATTTGTTTTTCTATAAATTAAATTGTCATGTGCTTTGGAATAATTTTTCATAAATTCATAAAATTTTTCATTATTCCCATTATCTGTAACAATAACTTCAAATTTAGCAATTGGCTTTTCTTCACTATAAATACTGTCTAATACTGGTTTAACCCATTCGAGTATACCATTAGTAGGTATGCATAGTGATAATTGAATTTCATTACTCATAGTTTTCCCCATCTATTTTTTCACACATTATATAATTAACTTTATGCTTATTCAACATAAGTATTATCAATCCTTTATCCTATCCTATATGTATCAATACTGTAATGATCCGCTTTACCAGCTCGTTATGAATAGTCACTATATATGTTAAGCAAAATATCAACTAACGAGATTACTTTTATTACGCATTAAAGAGTATATTATTTTTCTTTTTGAACTATAAAGTTCTTATTGAAACTCTTAATGATATAACTTGCTGATGCTAGACAACCCCATAATCTATTACTTAATTTTTATTTTACACTAATCAACAATCTCTATTTGCTATTAAGTATTTTCTGATATTCCTCAATATCTACATCATTAACATTTTTATATAATAATTCTTCATATTTAATAATTGATTCTTTTGAAAGTTTACTTAAATCTAGTGTCAACAATTTATTGACTGTCTGTTGATCAAATCGATACTTAATGACCTTTGCTGGTACTCCTCCTACAATTGAATAAGATGGTACATTTTTTGTTACTACTGATCCTGCTGCTATAACTGCTCCTTGACCAATTTTTACACCACTTAATATAATTGCATTTGTTCCAATCCAAACATCATCACCTATAATAATATCTCCTTTAGTAACTGCATCATCACCATTATGAATAATGCGTTTTTTAAATGGAAATGTTGATAAATAGTTTGTTGGATGATCAGAGCTCACGACAAATGTTACTCCTTCAGCTATTGAACAGTAATTTCCAATAATTAGTTTTGCCTCTAATGTTGAAGTTATAGCTTTAATTGGTCCATAAGTTCCTTTTCCTACGCTAACACATGGAATTTTGAAAATATTTGTTGGGTAGGTATTAGTTCCATACTTCTTTTTCCAGCGATGGCGATGAACAAGCATACTTACATAGCCACCTATATCTTCAATTACTATATTCATTATTCTTCTCCTAAAGCCATCCTAATAAAATATACGTGAAATACACATATTTTGATAAACCACTTTTTTCTAGAATTCCTTTATCTTTGAATAACTCTATTTTATTATGCAAAGTATATACATTAGAAAGCTTTTCAATAGTTTTTCTTTTTCTTTCATCTTTAATCGAAAGTTTATTGATAATCTCATTTGCTGTGCATCTACGCCAAGCTAGTGCTTTTTTATTGTTAAGGTGTTTCAGTGTTGTTTTTATTATTTCAAAAGTACTTTTTGTTTTGACTCCCACTGTATTGTTTGAATGAATCCGATAATCTATATAAGATTCATTATCATAGACTATCGTCCCCATCAAATCCGCAACAAGCATCACCCAAGTGTCATGCATTCTTAAACGCAAGATTTCATCTGAAACACGTTTTTGTTCATTGACTAGAATACGAAATAATTTATCATTGAAGAGCATTGTGCATCCTGAGATTTTATTAGCAAAAAGAGTACTTAAATAGTCTGTTGGTGGTGCAGATTCAAATCGATACCCTGTTTCTTTTCCATCGATATAGAGTATTTGATTGGAGCAATACAATGCTGGTTCATCCTTACTTTGTATTCTTTGAATACCTGTTATCATTTTTCTCTTTTTCCAAATATCATCCTGATCAGCAAAAGCATAATAATCATAACCGTTAATTTGATAGAGTAAATGCATAAAACTCACTGCTGGTCCTAAATTTTGTCCATCTAGCATTAAGTGAATATTTGCGTATTTCATATCAAATTCTTTTATTATTGATAATGTACTATCTTTTGAACCATCATCTCTAATAAAGAGATGAATATCCACATCTTCTTGAGTCAAAATAGAATTTATTTGTTCACGAATATATTTTTCACCATTATATGTACTCATGACAACAGCGACTTGATTTCTATTCAACATAATATGCCTCAAAAGAATGCATTACTCGATCTTTTTCAGGAGGAAGTTTCATATAATCACCATATAATGTTTTCAGAACTTTATCATATTCGATTGGTGCTAAATATACATCATCTTCAAATTGAAGTTCCACAGTTCTATCAAACCAATTTTTCTCAAAACGATCTCTAGTAGAAGATGGCCAATGAATATTACCAATAATATTACTTGATTTTAAAGTATCTAATGAAAGTATTTTTTTTGAGCACCATGAGCTTGTTATTCCAAAGACATTAAGGAGCTTTTGAATAAGTCTTAAAATTGGTGAAAAAAATCTTAAAGCAGGACTTGCGAAATCACCTGCAATTAAAAATTTATTAATTTTTTTATAATGTTGCTGTTTATTAAATAAAGGCAAATATTCTTCATCGTTTTCTGGAAGGTATGATAAACAAAATATATCAATCCATACTCCCACAGCATATCTCTTTTTTATATTTTCTTCGTAAAGAATTGTTTTTGTATCTATTAATTTGAAATATGGATATATGTAATCTTTATTTCCAGGTGCTATAATCTTATAACGCTTTTCTTCATCTATATAAGGATTTTCTTTAGTTAGTGCCATTAATTTCTCAAATGTATCCTTTGTAATATGAAGATCAATATCGTCATCCCAAGGGATAAAACCTTCATGTCTTACAGCACCTAATAAACTCCCACCACAAAGCAAAAATTCAAATTCATGCTGCGTTGCATATTTCTTAAATTGCTTAAGTAAGTTTAATAGTATTGGCTGAATCTCATTTGATTCTATTTGTTTCATAGTTTCCACTCCCTACCTTCAAAAAATGTTCAATTTCTATGATTAATTTCAATAGACCAGAATCAGTTATTAATAAAATAATGATGATAGCAATAACGTGGTTTCAAGTACTTACTTCTTTTTATTTTCCTTTTTATCAAGATATTCCTGGTAATCTTTAATACTTAGTTTTTGAACGAGATCCCTATTTTTACCTTTTAGCTGCGAAATAAGAATAGTTTGATAAAAAAGCATGATATACATAAAAAAAATAAACATTGTAAAAATAAAATTACTAACTGATCTAAACCCTAAAACTCTTGAGATTACTGTTGGTATTTGTGGAAAAATACTGATAATAAGTAAAAATAATGACCATAAAATCCATACAATAGAATCAGATATAGCGAGATTATTTCTAGTAATTTTTTTAATAATAAAAGCAAAAGTAAATAAACTCGCAAAAATAAAAACAATTTGTTGTAATAAACTCACATTATTTACCTACCTTTCTAAAGGACTGGATAAGAAATATTGAAATAAGCTGAGTAACCATATATTTAATTGAATTAATTGGATTTAAATATGATTCACCATATTCTCTTTCACTCATTGTGACTTGAACTTCTTTTATCTTCTTCCCATTTTTTAGCATACATACAAGTGTATCTGGTTCAGGAGGATTATTCATATCATTCGCATAATGTTCAATACAACTACGATCATATGCTCTAAATCCACTTGTTGGGTCATTGATTCTTTTTCCAGTCATTAGTTTTATTGCAAAGGTAATCAAACGACTACCAAGCATTCTTGGCGTTAATGGCTTCTTCTCATTGACAAATCGTGAGCCTATTGAGATATTATTGCCTTCTTCTATTGCTTTAACTAGGTCTTTAATATAAAGTGCAGAATGCTGGCCATCCCCATCAAACTGAATTGCTACATCATAATCGTTATAAAGTGCCCATTTAAAGCCAGTTTGTACCGCACCAAATAATCCTTGATTTTGGAAGCCATTAATATAGTTATAATTATATAAATTTAATTTTTCGAGTGTATCATCCTTTGATCCATCGTTTACAACAATATAATCAACATCAGGAGCATTTTCTTTTATATCTTCAATTGTATTCTTAATATTGAGCGCCTCATTATAGGCAGGAATAATAATAAGCGTTTTTAACATACATAACTCCTTTTCAAATTTATTTCACTATATCACAAAGGTATTATTTTCCAATTATTTTTTCATATAATCTATAAGATTTATAAACATTTCTTGTAGATTAAATGATGGCTTCCATCCAATCGTTTGGATTTTCTTAGTATCCAAATTCATATGTAATACAGGAGCATAACCATGCTGGCTAATATCTTCCTCTTCAATCTTAACTTTAATAGGATATCTACTTAGTTTTGCGCATAACTTAGCCATGCCATAAATAGTACAGTATGTTTCTTCATTGGCAACATTATATGCTTCAAAGTCATGCCCATTGCTTAACGTTATAAGGATGGCTTCAACACAGTCCTCAGTATAAAGGTATGAACGTTTTGTAAGACCTTTTGTATGTAAGATAATATCTTTCCCCTCAATCGCACATCTTGCAAATTCTGCAAAAACACGTCCATCGTTATATTCGACACCTGGCCCAAATGTTTGTGTTAAGCGAAGTATACGAACTGGTAATCCATATTCTTTCCCATATGAAACACAAATATTTTCACACATACGTTTACTTTCAGGATAACAGCTTCTAACTTGCATAGTATCAATATTGGTTGAATGTGTTTCATTAATCTTTTCATCAGTTTGTGGAGCTCCATAAACTTCCATACTAGAAAGATATACAAATGCTTTAACATTATTCTTCTTTGCAAGCTTTAATGCATTCTTTGTTCCTTCAATAGCTGTTTCTAATGTTTCTATTGGTTTTTCAACAAAAGCTTTACTAGATGTCATACTTGCTGCATGAATAAAATAGTCAGCACGATAATCCTCCGCATTTAACTCAAGAATATCTGACACTATATATTCCACACAAGAATATTCTGCAAAAAGCTTCTTAGCCTTTGTTTCATTACGAACAACTGCTAGAATTTGTAAATTAAGCTGATATGCATGATTGACATCATTTAACTTCTTAACTAATGATTTGCCAATCAATCCTGTTGCTCCAGTAATAATAATTCTTTTATTCTTTAAAAATAAATAATCCATTTTAAGCTCCTATAATTCCAAACCAAATGTTTCTTTATCCTCACGATATTGTAAGAATGCTCTAAATGTATAAACATCTTCTGGCGTTGTTATCTTAATATTTCCACGATTTCCTCTTACAAGATGTGTTTTACCACCAATTGTTCTTACTATTGTAGCAGCATCTACCATATCTTTATAGCCTTCTGGTCTTTTTCTTATTTGGTCATGAGCAGCAATAATATCATCAAGGTAGAAACTCTGTGGTGCCTGTCCAAGATAGGTATGTTCTCTTATTGTTACATCATTTACTACATTATCGTCTTGTGCAATCATAACTGTTTCATATGCTGGAAAAGACGTTATTGCATTACCATACTGTTTTACACTCTCTATATTTTTTTCGATAACATTACTTGCCACAAAAGGTCTGACACCATCATGCAACAAAACAATAGAATCACCAGCATTGTCTTGTTTTGCCCTCATTAGAAGTTTATAAATGGTATCTTGTGCTGAATCTCCTCCACAAATAACGTCAACTACTTTAGTGTAATGCCCCACTTCTACTTCTTCTTTGACATGATCTATAAAACTATCTATTGTTGAAACATAAATTTTATCAATAGAGCTGTTCTTTTGAAATAAATCTATTGTATGAAATAATATTTCTTTACCGTTGATTTTTAAAAATTGTTTAGGTAAGCTAGCTCCCATGCGTGTACCCTTGCCACCTGCAAATATTAATGCGATATTCATAATTACCTCCATTGTATGCTGGTTATGCTGCTTTCTCGTTTCCTATTATACACGAAATTCATTATTTTAGAAGTTATTAAAAAGAAGCCTTATATGAAAGACTTCTTTTAGCACTTCTAAAATTTAAATGTATCCTTTAATGGTAACCAAAGCTTATCTTTATCTGAGAAGTTAAGTTCAGTACCATCATCAAGCTTGTATGATGAAGGATCTGCAGTACCCTTGTATTCACCAACAAGATGAGGCCATACAATACCAATTTCAGGATCATTCCAGGCAAGACCACTTTCATCACCCTGATGCCAGAAATCAGTCACTTTATAACAGAACTTAGCTTCATCACTTAATACTAAGAAACCATGGGCAAAGCCTTCTGATATATAGAACTGTTTATGGTTATCTTCAGTTAGTTCTACACCATACCACTTACCATAAGTCTTAGAGTTGGCTCTTAAGTCTACAGCTACATCAAATACAGAACCTTTTACAACTCTTACTAATTTTCCTTGTGGATATTGTTTCTGGAAATGTAAGCCTCTTAATACGCCCTTTGTTGAATAGGATTCATTATCCTGTACAAAGACCATATCTAAGCCTGCTTCATGCATATCTCTTTGATTATATGTTTCTGTGAAATAACCACGATCATCACCATGTACAGCTGGTGTGATGACATGTAAGCCTTCAATACCGCCTACATTCTTTTCTACTTTAATCTGTCCCATAATTTAATCCTTCTTTCTACATTGTGAAAGAGTTACCTGCAGGTAACTCTTATTCTTTGATTTCTTTTAAGTATCTTGACAGGGCATCCTGCCATGTAGGTAATGGTGTAAAGCCATTTTCTACGAGCTTAGACTTATCAAGTCTGCTGTTGAATGGACGTGCTGCTTTAGAGAGACCATATTCAGCAGTTGTCACAGGAAGCACCTTAGTATCAAGACCTGCCTGTCTATAGATTTCCTTAGTAAAGTCATACCAAGAAATATAGCCACCTTCATTAGTTGCATGATAATAGCCATACTTATCAGTTTCAACCATATCTACTAATAATCTAGCTAAATCATATGTATATGTTGGTGTACCAATTTGATCATTGACAACCTTGACTGTGTCATGTGTTTTTGCCACATTCAACATTGTCTTAATGAAGTTCTTGCCATTCAAACCAAATACCCATGCAATACGAACAATAAAGTACTTATCAAGTGTATTGGCTACTGCCAATTCACCTTCTAATTTTGTTTGTCCATAAACATTGAGTGGTTTGTAATCTTTACAATCTGGTTCCCATGGTTGTTCACCTTGTCCATCAAAGACATAGTCAGTTGAGATATAAACCATCTTTGCATCTAGTTCTTTTGCAATGTTGGCAATATTTTGTGTACCACCAGCATTAATAGCTCTTACCTTTTCTACCTTGTCATCATCTTCAGCCATATCTACTGCAGTCCAGGCAGCACAATGAATGATGACATCGGGATTGACTTCTTTAATTGTTGCTTCTACAGCAGATGCATCAGTAATGTCCAGTGAAACATAAGGCATCTTGGTAACAGGACTGTTGTCCTGAACACCAGAATATTCAGGTGCTAAGTCAGTTCCTACACCCTCATAGCCTCTTTTAGACAGCTCATTCATGACATCATGACCTAGCTGGCCAGCAACACCAGTAACAAATACTTTCATTACTTGACTTCCTTTCTATGTCCGTACATTTCTTGATAGTAATTCTGATAATCACCTGAAATAATATTTTCCCACCATTCCTTATTATCTAAGTACCACTGAATAGTCTTCTTAATACCATCTTCAAACTTAGTTTCTGGTAACCATCCTAATTCATTATGAATCTTTGTAGGATCAATCGCATATCTCATATCATGACCCTTTCTATCTTCTACATGTGTAATAAGTGATTCAGGTTTACCTAATTCCTTACAGATAATCTTAACGATTTCAATATTTGTCTTTTCGTTATGACCACCAACATTATAAACTTCACCAACTTTACCCTTATGAATGATTAAGTCAATAGCCTTACAATGATCTTCAACATATAACCAGTCACGTACATTCTTACCTTCACCATAGACTGGTAATGGTTTGTCATGTAATGCGTTGATGATCATTAATGGAATAAGCTTTTCTGGGAAGTGATATGGTCCATAGTTATTAGAACATCTAGAAATAGTAACAGGAAGGCCATATGTTCTATGATATGCAAGTACTAATAAGTCAGCACCAGCCTTAGATGATGAATATGGGCTTGATGTATGAATTGGTGTGTTTTCTGTAAAGAACAAGTCAGGACGATCTAATGGAAGATCACCATAGACTTCATCAGTAGATACCTGATGATATCTCTTAATGCCATATTTTCTACATGCATCCATTAATGTAGCCGTACCAATAATGTTTGTCTGTAAGAAGATTTCTGGGTTTTCAATACTTCTATCAACATGTGATTCAGCTGCAAAGTTTACAACGATATCTGGATGTTCTTCTTCAAATAGCTTATATACGCCTTCTCTATCACAGATATCTAGCTTTACAAACTTGAAGTGTGGGTTATCCATAACTGATGCAAGTGTTGATAAGTTACCTGCATAAGTTAACTTATCAAGACAGATAATATCATAATCAGGATGTTCTTTAAGCATATGGAATACAAAGTTAGATCCAATAAATCCAGCTCCACCAGTAACAATAATTTTCATTTTATTTCTCCTCTTAATCAATATATTTACCATCAATAATATCCTTCAAATAAGCACCATACTGGTTCTTCTTTAAAGGTTCATAAGCTTTCAGTAAGTCTTCCTTAGTGATCCAGCCATTTCTATAACCAATTTCTTCTAAGCAAGCAATCTTACGATGTTGATGCTGCTCAACTGTCTTAACGAAGTTTGTCGCATCAACTAAGCTTTCATGTGTGCCTGTATCAAGCCATGTAAATCCCTGTCCTAATAATTCTACATTCAATTGACCTTTTTGTAAGTAGATATTATTTAAATCAGTAATTTCTAGTTCACCACGTGCACTAGGCTTGATCTGCTTTGCGTATTCTACAACGTTCTTGTCATAAAAGTAAAGTCCTGTAACAGCGTAGTTTGATTTAGGATGTGCTGGCTTTTCTTCAATAGAAATAGCCTTACCTTCATCATCAAACTCAACAATACCAAATCTCTCAGGATCATCAACATAATAACCAAATACTGTAGCTCCTGTTTCTCTATTAGCTGCAGCCCTTAAACGTTTTGTAAGGCCATGACCATGGAAGATATTATCACCAAGGATCATAGCACAGCTATCACCATTGATGAATTCTTCACCAAGAATGAATGCTTGAGCTAAGCCATCAGGACTAGGCTGTACCTTATATTGCAAGTGAATACCAAACTGATGACCGTCACCTAAAAGCTCTTCAAATCTTGGTGTATCAGCTGGTGTAGAAATAATAAGAATCTCTTTAATACCTGCCTGCATCATGATTGATAATGGATAATAAATCATTGGTTTGTCATAAATAGGCAAGAGCTGTTTACTCGTTACCATTGTCAATGGGTAAAGTCTCGTACCAGACCCACCTGCAAGAATAATTCCCTTCATAGCGTCTATTCTCCTTCTTTCTTCACATGAAGTATTACAACTATAATAAAAACCATGACGAAACGTCATGGTCAATACAATCAAAACAATAAATAATTATCGGAACTCAATATTCTTTACTTAAAATTATTGTTTCCTCTAATAATCTAAAAATTATTTTACCAAGTGATGATAAAACAACTTTAATCCTTCTCTAAAGGTGCGTATTTTCATACTGTGAACTTTCATAATTTTCGAGTTATCCAGAATAACTTTTGGAACATCAACACTTCTTGCGGGTTTATAAACAACATTGGGGTTTAAGCCTAATAACTTAATTTCCTCAATAATATCATTTAGACTCATTCCTTCGTTACTACTTAAATTAAAGACTTCTTCATCACCATCATATTCGATAAGTGAACATAACATCTCGCATACATCTTCAATATATATATAGTCTCTAACAACGTTTCCATCCCCCCATATTTCAATCGTTTCATTTCTAAGTGTTTTCTTTAAAGATGCATCTACAAAGCCTACACCTTTATGAAAATCTTGACCTGGCCCGTATGGGTTAGAGATACGTGCTATTAACATTTTTGTATGAAGTTGTATATTAAAAGTCCTCATAACATTTTCAATACAAAGTTTCACTGCTCCATAATGATTAATTGGTGCTGGCAATGCAGTTTCTTTAATTGGCTGTTCGTCCTGTATGCCGTAGACTGTACCGCCTGATGATAAGAATATTACTTTAATATTTTTCTTTATACACATATCGAATAGCTTTACACTCTGTACAAAATCTCTTGAATAACCTTGCATGAATCTCTCATTAGAATTTCCTGGATTAACTGTACTTAGTGAGTGAATTATTACATCCATACCAGTTATAGCTTTTTCAAGACATTCATCATCAAAGAAATCACCAACTATATAGTTCACATCATCAACTTTTAATCTTGGTAATTGGATATCAAATGAATAAACTTCATATTTATGCTTAATTAGACAGTTCGAGAGATTGGATCCTATGAATCCATTACCTCCTATGATTAATACTTTCTTCATCTTCTGCTATTCCTTTCTTAAATGCATTGTTTTACCTATTCACGTTCATCAAAACAGGAGTTGACTTGCGCAAAAGGAATTATATTTATCTAATTTTGCTATGCTAATAGAATAATATAAAACTGATAGATAGAAACTCACAAGAAACTTTATTATATTTGTAAAGCTATATACAATATATACGTAATAATATGCGCTATTTATAATAGATATACAAGATACAATACTGCGAAGATACTTTATTTTTATAACGTTTAAAACCACTATCTTTTAATAATCTATCTCCCTTTTTATTCCACATAACAATACAATTCACTTCTGATTTTCTTTGTACATGTATAAAGGTATTAAAATTCTTTTTATTTGGATAGAAAAGAAATGCACTATATTTTTCAAACAAAGTGTCATCACCATTTCTTGCAAATGGAACACGAACTGTTGGTGCAAATTGTCTTATTGAACCAGCCAACGCAATATTAGGGATCTCTTTTTTTCGATTATACCATCTTTGATGATAATCTTGCTGGGCTGAAACAAATTGTGGTGTAAGAATGGTTAATTGTTTTTGTGTTTGCTTACTTATATCATTCAAGTCATCAGCTAAGTCAATTATAAATGATGGTGCCAAATAGCGATTATTCTTAAATACAATTAAATCTTGTTTAATATTGTTGAGTGATTTATCAACTGTCAAGGCTGATGATAAAGCAATTATTATAGATAATAGGGTAAAACCAATATTTCTAACTAAAACATTTTTGAAAATACTTGTAATATATATAAACACTTCATTTAATACTAAAATACAAGCATATAAAACAATAAGCATTGTAAAAGCAGAAACAGCACGCTTATCAACAAATGCATACACCGATGTTTTTTCAATTATATTATTCAATGGAGGTATTATAAACATTATGCAAATTAAAGCAAAAAGAATATTTGTTTTCAAATATTTCTTTCTTCTTATGAAAGCAATAAATAATATGCAAACTTCAAATATAATAATAATTGGTGATTTGAGATTATCGTATAGATGATTATAATAAACCCCATCAGTATAATTAGTTAAACTATTTTGCCAGTTGTTTCCTAATAAAAAACTAAATAAAATTAATAGAACTACATAAATCAGTATACGTTTATCTTTCATTAATATTAGATGATATGCAAGACCAACAATACCGACAACAGCTATAATAGGAATAACAACAGTAGATTTGGCCAGCAGAACAAATGCCATAATCACAAATAATAGAATTGATTTTTTCTTATCTTCTTCAAACTCTAAAACAGGGATTAATAACCAAATAAAGCCAACTGAACGAATAAGTGAAGCGCCAAAATACATGGCATGGTTTATCATCCAACCATCTCGAATATCAATTATTCCATGGATTGCTAATTGAGCTGTTTCAAAACAAAGTAACAGCATGATAATGGAATAGTATTGAATATTTTGGCGACGAACTTCTAATCCAGATACTTCTATTACTTTTTCAACAAAGGCATATATACTTACTGAGAAAATAAAGTAGTTAATAAAAGACATTACTCCACGGGCAAATAACGTTGAATATATTTTTAAGAAGTAGATATATACAGATGCTTCAATTTCAAAGCTCGTAAAATTTCGTAAATCAATTATTTTATGTACAGATGGGAACCCTGTAGTTGGATCGATAGAATACGGATTCTTTATATATGGGTAATACGCCATCCTTGCTAAATAATAAGCATCATCAGTAGTATTATTATCCCAAAGTTCAAAATTATAGATTGCAACTAAACTAGTGGCAATAAGGGCAACTAGAATGAGAAACCAATAATTTGAAACAAAACTACGAAAACCACCATCGAATAATATAATGCCATCTCTACGTATTTTATAAATCGATGCAATAAGCATCAACAAATCAACAATTAAAACAAAATAGTAGTAAATATACCAATTAATTGCAAACATTTGTGTAAAGATGCCAGCAGCTGAAACAATAAATGTATTTAGTAAATAACCATAAATAAATCTTCTAGGTGCACTGTATTTTGCACCTATTGCTGTTCCTATGATATAGATTATTGTTAAATATCCAATTATAAACAATATAGCTTTGCAATAATTCATATATTTGACCTTCTTCCAAACAGTTTTATGAATCTAACTGCTAATTTGGTTATTGAGATGTTAAGCTTTTATCTTATTAATGATATATAAGATGATTACTAATATTAAACCTAGTACAAAGCCTAAGCCTGTATATTTAATTAATGTCTTTTTATTGTTTGCTGGTTCAATAACTTTTTCATTTTCAGAATTAACAACATCAATTCTTTCTGCATGATACTTTGACATCATTTCATTTGTATAGTGTGCGATTACTGCATTCATATATTTTTTACTTTCTTTTTTTGAATCAGTACTTACTACAAGATTAAACATCTTCGTATTATCTATTTTAGTTACTGTTAAGGATTTTGTTAATTTTTTAGCATTTATTGACTTGTCATTTGCATGAATTTGTTTTGCAAAAACATTACCAGTAATAATCTGAATTGATTCATCTACAATCTGACCATCATAAGATGTATCTTCATTTGTTTCCTTTGGAACAATATAAAGAATTACATTGGCAGTATAACTTTCATCAGATGTTTTTTCAAACTTTAAAAATCCAATACTTGCAAAAATTAATGTAACTATCGCAACTAACCAGATTTTATGCACTATATATTTAAATAATTCAATTGGACTAACTTCAAATACATTCTTATTTTTCATAATCTACCTCTTTTACTTTTCTTTTAATATAAATTGGTTTTTCTGCCCAGGCTTTTACCTTGTTAAAATCGAAATAGAATACTTTAACAAGTGCAGTAACTATCAATAGTTTAATAAACGGTCCATCCATTGCTGTCTCATAGAATCGAGTTGAAAATGTACTCATCATAAGATCATTGAATAGATAAGCAAAAATGAATAGTTTTAAACTAAAACGGCCTAAAATTGTCTTATCATTTTGAATAGTACTATATGTTTTAATATAATAAAATGCCATAATTGCAGTTAAAGGGATAATTCCAATATATCCAAAATCATAAATGTATTTATAATACATCGTATACACATTCCCAATTTCAATACCATTTGAGCTAAATGTGAAATAATCAATTGTCCCTTTTGCTAATCCTGATACAGGCAAGATTCTTTCGATATAAGTATAAAATGTTCGGAACGTTTGTTCTCCAAATATATGTGTGAAACCACCAATAAAGTGTGGTGTAGCATTTACTATCCATGTATCCAAATTGACAATAGGAGCACCAATATAAATAAATAGGTATGAAGGTAAATCCCCCATCTTGTCAGAACGTCCCATAACAAATAACATTCCAATAAACAACAATACTATTACAACACCTAAAACAGCAAATTTATATAAGTTTTTTCTATTCCCAATTTTAAGTTGACCAGATTTATAGGCAAAAATATAATATAAGACTATAGCCATTGTGATAACTCTAAACAAAGGACTTCTAGATCCATTTAGAACAATAAGAACACATAATAATAATACACTTATTAAATGTAAAAGATTTATTTTTCTATCAATCACAAAATTATGAATCATTACATAAAGCATTATGTATGCGCCTACCGTAGTCAATGGATTCCCAATTCTATACAACATAGGAACTGGGACAGCTAACTTATTGAATATTGGAATCCAAAACTTGGTCATTGTATCAAACAAAGAAATCATCTCTGACAAAGACCTAGCTTTCATATCATATGCTGTTGAAAGATCTGTTAAATATACAATAAAGAAGAAAATTGTTAGTATTTGAAAGACGATTAACGCAACAACATAATTATTTGGGATTTCAATTTTTTTTGCATTATTTTCTATATTTATTTCATTATTGGTCTTACTAAAGAAAATATATGTCATACTTGAAAATATAATCAAGCCAACTGTAATTACAATTATTGTCGGTGAGTGAAGGCTTATTGCAAAATGTTTTCTGTTTAGCACACATAATAATGAATATAGAAAAAACATGAAACAAAAAATAACAGAGGGATGCAATAAATCCTTTTTTGTAATCTTATAATTGAGTATTAAAAATATAAGCGTTATTAAAAATAAAAGATAAAGCATACTACCTCCTTTTATAATAGTGCTTCTGCCTCTTTAATTGCTTTAGTCGCAAAATGTCCTTTTCTCAATTTCTTAGAAATAAACTTGACATTTTCACACAGTTCATAGTAACTGTTTTCATCCATATCGTCAAATATAGATTTCAATTCCATTAAAGAGCCTACAGCAATTCCAACTTTTTTATCCATCACATATTTCGCTTCTGCTGCATCTTTCCAAATTACGACTGGTAAGCCAGATGAAAGATATAAAGATAACTTATGTGGATTATTATATTTTAAATATTGTCCTGATTGTCCTTGGCATCCATTAATACTTGTACCATCCCATACTAAACCAAAGCCCTTATTTAAATGTGACGGAATATCGTTAGGTGGAAAGGATCCAAAATAAGTAATATTATTATTATTATTATTTTTCATTTGTTCATCGAAATTTGGGCCAAATAGATTAACTTTAATTCCTAAATTTCCCAATTCACCAATATAGCCACATTTAGTTGTATCTAAATTTCCCGCTACTGTTATGCTCTTTTCAAATGATATTTTCTTATCCTCATCGATATTCTCATCTAAGTAATCGAAGATTTCGAGATTTATAAGTTTACTGCTTTCTACTCCTAAAGACTCAAAGTATTTGAGCATTTTTTCATTATGAACAATAAATACGTCACCAATTTCAAGCATAAAGTCAAACTCATTCTTATAGTAATCGTTATATCGAAAAGCTCTCAATTTCTCGACATCATGTATTATACATATATATTTTACATTTTTCTGAGTTTTAAGTTTTTTCAAAATTCTATTTCTTGTTAACTGATTATGATGAAAAGGATTCTGAAGAAGAACAATTGAATTATTTTCTATCTTATCGAAAGCCCCATTGAAATCTTTCTTCCAAACTAATTGTCTTTGTAGTTTAGCAATTTTACTATCTTTTTGGTTTACTTGTCTTATAATGACTTTTTCATATCCTAATCTTTCAGCAATATCTGCTATGTCTCCATTTGCTTTTGTGCCTGCATGGAATCCACCATCCAATGTTTCAAAAATTTGATATTTTTCCATTTTGTAATCTCCTTAAAACAATTCTTGCAAAACTTTAGCTTCATTATTAATATCAAAATGCTTTGCTTCAAATTGTTCAATATCCACTTTTTTTCCAACATTACTATAAATATCTATTTGATTTACCCACAAGTCAATTGCATCATCATCAATTGGTAACATAACTACATTCTCATTTACTTTAGATGCATTTGAAATTTTATTTGAAATAACACAAGGTAATCCATTTGCCTGGGCTTCTAATAAAGCAATACTTAAACCTTCGAATCTTGATGGGAATGCAAATATATCCATTGCTTGTAGATAATCGTTCATATTATTTACTAAACCTTGGAATATAACTTCATTATTTAAGTTCTTTTCATTAACAAGTCCTCTAAGCTTTTCTTCATCATCACCCTTACCAATTAATAAAAGTTTATATTTCCCTGGAAATTTCCTATTAAGCTTTTCAAATACTCTTATTAAATATTCTTGATTTTTTTGGTAATGAAGTCGTCCATCATGTCCAACTAAGATTTCATTTGTTTTTATTCCTAGCTTTTTTCTATATTGATCTCTTATTTTTTCATTCGGTGCAAAATGATTCAAATCAATAGCATTATATATGAGTCGATAGTTAATTAATTTATCTCCTTCTTTACCAAAGAACCATTTATTTGCGTCCTCACTGCATGTCCAATAATCTGTAACATACTTATTTAAGTATCTTCGATGAAACTTGTGTAATATACTTCTTAATAATCCGTCCCCACCATTAGCTGCATTATGACAATGAATAATGCGTTTTGGTATGTTATATTTTTTTGCATATTTTAAATAATCAATATTGGAAAGAGAGCATGTATTGAACCACAATGCGCAATATTTGCTTGAATTCTCTTCAAAAAAAACTTTCAGATCCTTTTTGTATTTTGTAGGATTTACTGATCGAGCAGTAATCTTATGAATGATTCCACCCATTTGTTCTATTTCATCGGAGTATGCAACTGTTTCCGTATTACACAAAAATTCAAACTGAACCTTATTACGATCTATATGTCTATAGTAATTCATGATTACACTTTCCATACCACCTGGGTTATTAGTCATACCAAAAACTAATACTTTTTTCATTAAACACTCTCCTCATTTCTCTTTTTAAATTGTTTATGTCTAAACCTTACAACTAAGTACATTAAATAATACAAATGATGCTTGACGAAAAACAATGGAATAGCACGACTTTTTGACAATTTCTTATAATTCGGATGTTCCAATCCTAGTTTAAAAACATCTTCTTGACAAAGTTTTCTAAATTCATTTTTGTTTACTTGGTATTTTTTTCCATTGAATGGAGAAAATGAAAAGTTAACTGCAATAATCAATAAATGATTATTTACGAAAGTATAATAAGACTCCAAATATTTATCTCCATTCTCAGTATTCCTTATATCACTAAGGACAGCTCTCATCGCTAAAATATATCGTTGATCTAAGTCTTCTTTATACTTTCTAACAGCAGAATTCGGATTAAAAGTATAATGATATAATATTTCTGGTATATAACCAATCTTTCTTGATTTTATAGCCGTTCTGAACATCATTTCGGCATCTTCAGCAAAACTTAATTTTGGATTAAAAACGAGTTCTTCATTTTTCAACAAAGATGTCTTAATTACCTTTCCCCAAACTAAGCCTACACCTTTCTCAGGTATCAGTGTATCCCTAACAAATTCATCAATGTTTGAAGAATTAAATACTTTTTCTTCGTTGTAATAATAATGCTTTTCTTTAAGATTAGCATAATCTCTTGAGTAAGCACCCATAAGAATATCATATCCATCTTTTTTTGCTCTACTGTAGAATTCAATCAAAGTATTGACTTCATAATAATCATCCGCATCAAGAAAGGCAATATAATCACCACTCGCAAGCTCAATTCCACAATTACGTGCATTGGATACACCAGGCGTAGAATGTAATAGTTTTACATTGCTGTGTTTATCAACAACTTCTTCAACTACATCGGTTGTTTTATCAGTCGATCCATTCTCAATAATAATAATCTCGAAGCAATCGTTATCTAATAAATTATTTATTGATTGTTTAATTGTATTTTCTGCATTATACGCTGGAACAATAATAGAAAGCATAAACTACCTCACAATATTACTTTTTTATTTTATTGATAAATTGATAAAAAATTTCAGTTATTAATTGTTCTTTCAATATCAACAATATTAAGCCATATACAGCAAAGAATAGTATGGCAGATACAACAAGAGTAATAAATACCCCAAAGCCTAATTCTAATGTCCAGATAGAAATAAGCGAACTGGCAACTACTGCAATAAATATCTTATAGTACTTAATTTCCCTAAATAAGCCAGGTACCTCGCGTATAGCCACAAAATATTGCACTACTAAAACTACAAATTCTGCTGCCAACGTTCCAATAGAGGCTCCAGAAGATGCAAGTGAAGGAATCAATAACCAGTTAATAAGTAAGTCTACAATTGCACCTACAACTGTTGAAAGAAGTACAATTTTTTCATAACCGAGTGGGACAAGAATTTGAATACCTGTAATATTTGTGATGCCAATAAATAATAATGTTGGCATAATTAATTGCATTGGTAGAGTAGCTTTAATAAATGCTTTTCCAGATAATAATACTATACCTTGCTTAGCAAAGAGAATAAAGTATATCATCATTGGAACAGCAATAATAAAAACAAAATTCATTGCTTTTTTAGATAAATTCCTAAATTGTTCAAGGTTTCCTTGTTCTATGTAATATGAAGCTCTTGGAAGAAGAACTGTTCCCAATGAAGTCACAATAGATACTAATATGTTTTTTATCTTAGTTGCAGCCGTGTAATAACCTACATCTGCATCGGATTTCATAAAACCAAGCATAACAGTGTCCAAATTTGTATATATAGTAGTCGCTATAGACATGGAAAAAAATACAAGTATAGGTTTTAAATGTTTTTTTACATTATAATTTCCTACAGGCTTAAGTCCAATGTATTTATGTGCATTAAATAAATTAAGCACAAATGATCCACTGCTTGAAAATACACTAATAGCACCATAGATAACATAATCACTTTTCGAATGAACCAGTATAAACATTGCTATTAAACCAATAAATTTAAAAACAATTGATCGAATTGTAATATATGTATATTGTTCAAGTGCTTTATATAACCACTCCATACCTATTGCAGTTAAAAAAATTATAAAACTTGTAATAATATAGAGTGTTTTTTCCGAGGCAAGTTTTGGTACAAATAATACTGCCATGAATAATCCAAAATAACTTATTATAGTCATTACAAAGTTTATAAATAATAATTCATGTGCTGTTCTAGTCAATTTTTCATGATCATCTCTAACTTGTGCGCAAATACGTATGCCATACGTTGGTATACCTAGCTGGGCAAACATGCTAAAGTAGTTTATTACTGAAATTGCAAAATTAACCTTTCCCATTCCTTCTGGCATTAATATTCGTGATACATATGGAAAGGTAATTAGCGGGAAAATAAACGATGACATCGTTAGGATGGCATTCATGATAAAATTAACTTTTAGTGATTTTTGTTTAGCCATAAATTCTTTCCTTCCAAAAATTAAGGCAGTTCATCGAACTGCCTAGTTATTAATCCAATTCCTTCTTTACACAATGTAATGCTGCAGCTACAGTATCATCCATATCAAAATACTTATAAAGGCCAAGTCTACCACCAAAGATAACCTTACCTTCATCATCAGCTAGCTTCTTATACTTTGCATATAAGGCATTGTTCTTATCATCATTCATAGCATAGTATGGTTCATCACCCTTATGCCATGTAGCTGGATATTCTCTTGTGATGACTGTTTTTGGTTGTGTGCCAAATTCAAAGTGCTTGTGTTCGATAATACGTGTATATGGTATTTCATATTCTTCATAGTTCACTACGGCATTACCCTGGAAGTTTTCTTCATCTAGTACTTCTGTTTCAAATCTAAGTGATCTGTACTCAAGAGTACCTAATTTATAATCATAATACTGATCAATCATACCAGTATAGACAATCTTATCAGCAATATTTTCATATTCTTCTCTATTTTCTAGGAAGTCTGTATTAAGTCTTACTTCAATACCATCAAGCATCTTTTCAACAATTTGTGTATAACCACCAATAGGAATTCCCTGATAATCATCATTGAAATAGTTATTATCATATGTAAATCTAAATGGTAATCTCTTGATGATAAAGGCTGGTAATTCAGTACATGGTCTACCCCATTGTTTCTGTGTATAGCCTTTGACAAAGATTTCATAGATTTCCTTACCACCAAGTGATAAAGCCTGTTCTTCTAGGTTCTTTGGATTCTCTACAGCGACCTTAGCTCTTTCAGCTTCGATCTTAGCTTTAGCTTCAGCTGGTGTACGTACTTCAGGCCAAAGCTTAGAGAATGTATTCATGTTGAAAGGCATGTTGTAAACCTGCCCCTTGTAGTAAGCAATAGGGCTATTTGTATATCTGTTAAACTTAGCGAACTGGTTCACGTAGTTCCATACTTCTTCATTAGAAGTATGGAAGATATGTGCACCATATACATGCACATTAATACCTTCTACTTCCTTTGTATAAATATTACCTGCGACATGATCTCGCTTATCGATAACTAAAACTTTTTTTCCTCTCTTATTGGCTTCATGGGCAAAGATTGCTCCAAACAGACCTGCACCAACTACTAAATAATCATACTGTGCCATTTTTTCTTTCTCCTTTATTCTTAATCACATTATTTTGGAGTCTATTGTTCTCATTTCTTAGATATTAAATATCATACTAACTCTGAAATAAGATGATGATAAAAAACTAGAATTAATTATTCTAAAGCTATTCTACCTAAAAACTTTCTCCATATTTTTTATGGAAGAACTTAGCTTTAAGGAAGCCTGTGCCTTTCTTCCACATATTGACTTTTTCCATGTATATGAATGGTACTTCCTCATAGTCATATCCATTCTTCATTAGCCATACATCAAGTAATCTTTCTGATACTCTGCCTGGATATCTTGCATGGAATGCTGAATAATTGGCATCTTCGAATCTCTTTGTAAGCTCAAATAATATATCGAATAACCAAGTACAATATTCATCAAATTTATCCTTTTTCATAATAAACATATTAAATGCATGTTGGCTTCTTTCCTGCATATGTTTATCAAAATATGGTTTATATTCAGGATACTTTTCTTCAAGGATCTTTCCTGCCTCATCCAATGGTTCTGGATACATTGTATGCGCATAATGATCATGGATTGTTTCGATATAATACTTTCTCTTCTTGGTGAGGATGATATCTGTTTTATCAAACAATACGCTAGCTTCTGCTTGTGTAAGCACTTCTTTAAAAGGATCTTTGTCATGTTGTTTTCCTTTGAAATGTCTACGATAGTGTGCTAAGCCGATATAATCAGCGTCTAGGTTCTTCCAAGCCCAATATAAGCCTGTAAGCTCACAAAAAGCAGGATTAAGCTGAGAAATATTTTCACCTTCATTATCTCTCTGATATCCTAAATCTTCTTTACCTTCTGACCCCACTTGTACTGGTAAGTACATAGGATCAGTCGGCATTTGATATTTCTTATGTGTTGCTACAATAACTTTGATATTTTTCATAATTATCTTGCACCTTCTCCAAATATAACACCTAATGCTGTTCTTAAGACAATCTGTAAGTCTAAGAAAATGCTTTGATGATGTACATAATAAAACTCTAAATCACAACGTTCTGGATAGTCAACATCACTACGTCCATGGCTTGCCCAATATCCAGTTAGACCTGGTTTAGCTGAAAGGAATTCTGTGACACGATCACCATACCATTCTAGTTCTTCTGGAATAACTGGACGAGGTCCAATAAGTGACATATCACCTTTTAAGACATTAATGAACTGTGGGAATTCATCAAGTGATGTCTTACGAAGAAACTTACCTGCAGCAGTAACACGAGGATCATCCTCAAGCTTTGCACTTCTTTCCCACTCTGCTCTCTTCTCTGGATCTTTCGCCAGAATATCTTTTAAAACTTCCTCTGCATTAGGGACCATACTTCTAAACTTATATACATTAAGGTCCCTACCATAACGTCCTACACGTTTTTGTTTATAGAAAATTGACGCATGATCTCCATGTGCTAAGTTCATGATCTTTACAACGACCGCAATCGGAAGAATAAATAGACATCCAATAAGTGAGAAGAAAATATCCATCATTCTCTTTAACACAGCATCAATAGCTCTTGGCTTTCTTCTTGAGGCCGAAATAATAAGAATACCGTCGAAATCTCTAATAGATGAAGAGAAGTTCATCATATGATTATCTTCAGGCATATACTTAACATGGTCTACCAATTGTGAAGCATCTTCCATGGCAATATCAAATGTCTTTTGATCCATATCAGGTTCAATAATAGAAATCTGTTCAATATGTTTATCTTTAACAATCTTTCTTAAATCCTGATATTTAAAGACATCATATTTAAAGAATTTATGGCTCTTTTCTAAATCAACTACATTATTAAATTGTTGGTCAAACTTACTACAAGAATTCATATCAACAAAGCCAACTACTCTTGTTATCGCAAATCTATTATTATTAAGCGTACGACCATAATCTAAAGCATCTTTGCCTGTACCAATAACCAATGTATTCCTTACTAGGAACTTTCTAAAGACTATGCGTAATGTTCTTGATAGGAATATTGTAATAAAATACATGATGATTGCTAGAAAAACTAGATATCTTCGCTTATCCTGGAACATGGATGTTGGAAGAATAATGATATATGTTATAAGATAGAAAGCTGTAGCTTTTGTGACATGCTTAATCTCATTCCATATCAATGTATCTTTGATACTATAATGTCCACACATCAACATATAAATCAAATACAATCCTAAAGACTGCCTTAAAATACCCAAGTTAATGTCCAGGGCAACGAAAATGTAATAATATATAATTGCTTCAAGTAGTGCCAACAACACTGCATATAGTTTTCTTCTCATATTTAAAATCCCTCGCATTACACATTATACACGAAATTATTACTCTTTTATAGAAATAATGCAAGTAATCCTTAACCAAATATTTTTTTAGAGGAAGCCAATTTACTTACTCTAAAATCTAGGTGCATTATAACTCGTGAAATTATAAACGTCTTACTTTGTGTAAATATTCTTTTTAAGAAATCTTTAGGCAAAAGACTAGCATGTATTAATATGCATACGAAGTAGTTCCACCTCATCTAGGTCTATGTATTAAACTGAAAAACTATGAAGCATTTGTGAGTATGAACAAAGAACACCCATGCTTATTTAAATTGTCACTTTACTTTTCTATATAAATACGAGTATCACAAACTATATTTGTTTTTGAAAAGCAACATCTTCTTTTCCTAAATCTTTTGAATTAATTACATTCATTAATACATTTTAAATACATTAATGGATTACTAATACATATTATGTGGTTTCTATTTTATATCAAAAACATTTTTTATAAATTGCTTTGCCTCATCATAAACAGGATTATTTATATCATTATATCTTGCAAATGTTTTTTCTACCCAACTATTTCCATGTCCCCCTACGTCAGGAACAAATCTTTCTATTTCTCCACACTCTAATATGAATACATTATGTTGATTTAAGAATTCTTCTAATTTATTAAACAAAGTTACACATTCTCCCTGCGGTAACACACCTTTACCACCACTTTTCAAAAGTTTAAAACTACTAATATTTTTTAAGACTCCTATGATTTCCTTTGCTGTTTTATCTGACATATATTTATCCGAATTAAACATTTGATTAATCTCAGTTTTTATAACTTCTTGTGTTTTTATCTGAGAATACGTACCTTCTTCAAATTCTTCTATAAACCTTGTATGGTAATCATTTATTTGGTTATAACAATCGTCCTCAATTGAATTAACTAATTGCCTTAGATTATCTTTGTTATTTATTAAATCAATATCAGCAATAATAGCATACTGAATATTCAGTTTTTTCAATAGTGGTACAACCTTCTTAAACTGATGCTTTCCACCAACTGCACAAAACAACGTATTTTGATATTTTACAAGGTCTAGATTTTCTAATATTGCAGAATAAAACTTACAATCACTTTCATTTTCACATAATACTAGCCGATCATAAAATAGGCCATCTAAAATATTTGTATATCTTAGGTTCTTATCATTTGCAATTTCAGCAACACTATTATTATCAACTAGATTAAATTTATTTTTATTTTCAAATCTATCTATCTTAATTATTTTCACTCTAGAAGAATCCGCTTCTAAAACACCTTTTATAAAATCTATATTATGTGTTGAGATAAAGCATTGTTTATCGTTAGATAAATTCACTATATTCTTAGCCAATAGTCTTGCTTGTGGAGGATGTAAAAATGTTTCAGGTTCATCAATCAAAAACAACGAATGATTATTTACAATAAGAGAAGCCAAAATTGCAAAAGCGCTTCTTATACCATCTCCCTGAATATACAAATCCTCCATTTCTTTTGATAGATTATGATTATCCCTTCGAGTAGAATTAATTACATTCTTGATATCTTCACTTTTACCAATCTTATATTTCTTTACAATTGTTCCATCCAAAAAATCTTCATAAACTTCAATAGACTTTTCAAACCCCATTTGTAATACTTCATTTAGTGTATTAATCGATTCTAGATCACTTTCAAGCCCTTTCATGATATTTAAACTACGATTATCTAAATTTGTATTAAACATCATAGGCCTGGTTATATTTAAACGATTTTCTGTTGAAAGAAAAGAAAAAAGCACTTTATAAAACTGTTTTTCATCCATATTATCGGTAAAAGTGGAAGTATTAAAACTTTGAAATTGATTATCATCTATAAGAACATTATAATTTCCAAAACTATCTTTACTGATATTCTTTTCAAAGTAATCCTTGAGCTGACTGCTGGAAAAATTAGAAGATTTATAAGTGACCTCATCAACTATTACTTTAGGCTTACATAAATCGTTCAAATCATCTTTCAAGTCTTTTAATGTACGGCTTTTTCCAACATTGTTAGCACCGACTAGCAAAACGATATCGTCACTTTCAAAATCAATTAAAGTTTCATCATTAAATTTTATCCTTTCTATGCTAACAGACGGAATATTATTATTTTGTTGATCCATTATTCTTACCCTTTCTCACATTGTCTTTCAATTTAATTCTCACTCACATGTAATAACTCTATTACAGATAATTACATATAATTCAAGATTCATTTTCTTCCTAACAAAATAAGCATATAAACACTCCAACCTCATCATAATCACAACCTACACCATCTAGATGATAAAATAATTTTATTTTTATCATTCCTCGATAAAAAAGTCAAAAAACCTCTCTTAGCAATATTCAGTACTATGACAAGTTGTAGAAAAGCTTGAATATCCATTATTTCTATATTATTCATAACTTAACTCAATCTACAAGTTCTTAGCTAGCCAGTATACTATTCAAACTGACTTATAACAGTTTCCTCATATTCATTGAACGAGAGATAGTCTCAATTGAACCGAATTCTCACCGTATTGTAATAACCTCTTTTATAATTGTATATAATGCACCGTATCTTGTGATAATTCAAAATTTTCTGAACTCATATATGTCCTCTCTGAACAAGGAATAGCATAACTCTTTGAAGGCACGTTTTTCCAGCATTCTCTTCTAGGTTTTCCTTTTATTCTAGTAAACTTTTCCTATCTAAGACCATTGAATAAAACCTTAACAAAGACTACTTTACACTATTTATGCGATTATCTATCAACTAACAAAAACACTTTTTACCTAATCATATTTTCATTTTGTATAGGAAGGAATTCATACTTCTTATCTAATGTATGTCCTGGGAAATGATTTCTTCCTTTCAAGTAATAATCATAGGTTGTTTCTACTTCAGCACCATCCCATGTGCAGTCTACAAAGTAATCCTTCCCATCCACTCTCACCACATTCCAAATATGGTTAGAAGAAAAAGAATCTAATGTTGACCCTGTCACTTAAAGAACCTCCAAACCTGCTTTCTGCGCTAGTCTATAGAATAGTCCTGTAAAACCTGTACATACTACTTTCGTTGAGCCTGTATAGGGATCTACTGGGTCAAAGAGAATATCATAACTTGAATAATTATCAATACTATAATCAATGATCTTTCCTGCTTGATTTCGATAATATGAAGCATTATCATAATCGGCATGAAGACAAACATAATCATGAATTTTTCTTACTTTTTGTTCATCCGTAAGTCCATTAAGATCTAGGCTGTTATAGACATCGGTAAGCTTTTTTTCATATGCAATTCGCGTATTCCAATTCCAATAACCTGGATCTAGCGTAATAATATATTCACGATATTCGGGGTGATAGATTCTCCTAAGCGCCTTAACCCTTAACAACATGTCTTCCTTATAGAAATCACCTAAATGAGTACCAGTATTATCAAATAGAAAATTGTCAAGATCTATAGGTGAGTAATCATGTGCTACATAGATTTTAAATATGCCTTGTGTTTGTTTCATCTTTTCTAATTGTGTTGCTTCTAAGTGCATACGATTCAATACTTCTGTATCATTTTTTAATACTATATCATTATCAACATGTATCTGATAGAAGACTCTATCTTTTGTTTGATTATCCTGCGCAACTAGTTCATACATTCCTGCCTTATTAGAGCTTACTTGTGCATGATGTACGTTTGTATGAACGAAAAGTTGAGAACTATTGGCATAATAGCTCACGTCATGATTACATCTCACTTCAAAACCAAGTGACTGATCTAATGGTATATTGATATTTTCTTCTAGATTATTCACTTTTAAAATCGAAGAATTTAAAACAACATTCCATATATAAGATTTATGACTATAAAGATGTGTTGCTTTAATTTGTGTTTTACCAGCATGTTTTGCTTCAATTATAAGTTTTTGATCCGTTTTTCTAAAGCTTGCAACAGTGTTATCAGTATTATTTATATTGATTTTCGCAACTTCTTTATTTTTTAATACTTCTGGAATATTGAGTGCAATCGTCTTACTTTCCCCTGCTTCTAAAGTAAAGTCACCAGTAGGTGTAGGAGAAAACTGAAATGCTTTTACATTAATTTCTTTTCTTAATTCATAACCTTCATATGAGATCTTTACACTTTGTTTACCTTCTTGCTGAAGATTATATTCACTGCACATATCTTTTGTAAGCTTGATTCGTTTTTTGGAGCCATCATGATAAGTCACATCAAGTACTATTTGATCAATATGTAAGTTATCTTCACATAAATAATACTGACTCTCCCATTTTGGGATCGTAATATTCAGTAACAGCAGCTATAACAGTAATATGACATATGTATTCTTCGTCATTATACTGTGCTATAATCTTTGCCTTGCCTATATTTAAAGCTTTTACATAACCATCTTTTACACTTGCAATATTGGAATCAGATGATGACCATTTATAGTGACGTGTGCTATTTTCAATGTATATTTTCTCTTCATCACCTAATACCATGATAAGTCTCAACTTATTCAGCTTTTCTTTATTTGTAACTTTTACATGACATGTATATATTTCATGATCTAGTTTTGCATAGACATTAGTTGTACCAAAGGATTTAGCAACAATCTGTCCTTCTTTAATTGTAGCAACCTTATTATTCTCACTAGACCATTGAGGTTTCTTATTCGTATTTTTCAGCTCTAACTTTGTTTTTTCTCCAATATAGAGATTGACATTGGTTTTATTTAAGTAGATATGTGTTTGAGTTTTAAATAATATGATAATAACTATAATGATTCCAATAATAATACTTATCAGAATTCCTGTTTTCTTATTTCTAGACATATTCAAAACCCTCTTATATCATTCTACAACAAAAAGAAAAAGGAATCGATGTTTCCACCAATTCCAAAAGAAATTAAATACTCAATATCCTATTGACAAGTTTTCTTACATTATATCCATAATCAGGATTTACAGCCCAATGACCACCTAATTGTTCAACATATGGAACATTTCAACGTTTAACATAAGTAAATCTAGGATCAACGCAGCTATTTCTTAATTTAGCTGTTGAAGCATAAGCTTTCAAATGTTGAATTTGTGCTTCAACACCAAGTCTTACTTTACCAAAAGTATTTCCTTCTTTGCCATTACCTGTTGCACCTACAACAGCAAAGTTAAATTGTTCAATTTTAACATCATGCCCATATTGTAAATATCCAGTCTCTAAACACATTTGTGCGAATGCTACTTCAGCACGCACACCTTAAGCATTTGCTTCTTCCATATATATTCTTGCAAAGGCTTCTAATGTAGGTGCATCCGTTATTTTATAGAATTCAGGATATGTGTGACCGCTCTTATTAAAGAACTGAATCAATTGATTAACGTTTGTATTTGTTGTACCCATGATTCTATAATTGCCTAATGGGAATATTTGATAATTTTACGGACGTATTTTCACTCATTAACGACTTGGCATTTCTACCCTCACTATAGCCATGTTCCATATAGTGTTCATAATATTTCTTCATATTTCCACCATATGCATCTAACAAATCTACATAGTTACCTGCATAAATAGAAGCATTAAAATCCTCACTTGCCTGTCTACCCTCGCTCATACCATAGTTTACAAAATGCTTTAAGAGGGCATAATCATCATAGAGACCATAAGCTTTTCTTAAATCTGCATTATGGCTAATGTAATAATTGAAGTCATAGACCTTTGCATAGTCAACGCCAATATATGTTGTAGTGATATCTTGCATCGTTGTTGTACTTGTAGTTTGTCTTCCTTCTCTTGCACCATTTTGAATATAGTGCATGTAGTAGCTTTTCATGTTATTGCCATAGGCTTTTCGTAAGTCAGTATACTGCAATCTGTATGAATTTACATCGAACGTTGAACTTGCCTGTCTTCCTTCATTCATACCATAATTTATAAAATGCTTTAGAAGCCCGTTATAATCTTCAGGTTCAAAAGCTTTTTGTAGATCTTCATACTTATTACGGTAATAGTTAAAGTCATAGACTGATGCATAATCAATATCATTATATTGTGTAACTGCCACTTTTGTTATATCTTCACCATGAACATACGAACGATTCATTTGGCAAAATAATATCCCCCAGACTACATAATAATACAGCAATAATAAAAACTATTTTTCTTCCCAATGACATTTCCAAGATATGTTTCATCTCCCACATATTCGCATCATAGCATTACAACCGCAAATGCTGATAAAACATTTAAATAATCTAGAAAACTTTCCTTTTCATATATCCTCCCTAAGCTTTTGAATCGCTAGCTTCTGTTTTGATTTTCTTACCCGCTAACATGTTAGTAATATAGAGTCTATTTTTATTGATGGAATCTTTTGAAGGAATCGTGTAATAAATAGCTGTTCTTGGCATGAGATATCCGCCTGTTCTCTTTTCGTTTGTTCCTTCAAGAATAGACTGCTGAATATCCCAAGAGCCACCCTTATCTAGCTGCATCTTAGCTAAGCTTGTGATATCGCTCGTCTTCATATTGGTCTGGAATGTTCCAGCAACTGCATCTAATAAGCTTGTATAATTCGTGATCACGGCTGGTGACATCGCTTTATTTAAGATTGCTTTTAAAACAGCTTGCTGGTTTGCTGCTCGATGACGATCCCCTGTTAAGTAAATCTTTCTTTCTCGTGCAAATGCCAAGGCCGTACGACCATCCATGTGCTGTACTCCTTTTTTTATACGCACACCATTATCTGTCCATGGTTTGAAGGCTTTATCAGAATAAACATCAACGCCACCAAGCGCATCAACAATCTTGACAACAGACTGGAAACCAATACGGGCTTGATAATCAATATCTAAATCCATAAACTTCTCAACAGTCTTTTCAACATTCGTTGTTCCAAACATCCCAGCATGCGTCAATTTATCTTTGACACCAACATTTGCAAGTGTCACAAAGTAATCTCTTGGAATAGATGTGAGAAGGATTTGTCTTGTATTAGGATTGATTGTAACAATCATGTTCACATCACTTCTAGATTTCTCATCAACACTGCCTCTTGAATCAACACCTGATACAATGATTGTAAATGGTTCTTTTGTAACATTCTTATTATTAGCAGTATTTGCATTCTTCTCAACAAATGTATGGGACCAAATGATTTCAGTATCATTATTAAAACTTTCAAAATAGCCTTCCAATGCTGTCTCATAGGCATAATCCATAAGAATAGCTTTAACCTTGCCACTATAGAGATCTTCACCTAATTTCTTATAATCATTGTAATCTTTTTCTGTGAAAGAAACCGAGTCCTTTAGAAGACTTTTTCCTTCTTTAAGATATGTTGAAGTTTGCTTAGTATTGATGCCAACTTTCTCATCTTCAACATCTTTTGCAGATTTATAGCCATTCTTTTTAAGTGCCACTAAAGCAATGACTGTCTTTTGTTCTGACATGCCTGTCATTTTCGCAATGGCACCATTGGTTTTAATAAGCATATAGGACGAAAATATCATGGCAATAGAGACGAGTAAAGAGACATATTTGCCTAGTCTAGCCCTTCTTGATTTCTTTGCATGCTTTCCTATTCGTTTAGGTGGTTTAATGAATTTATACATTAATCTAAAGATAAGAAACAATACAAGATATACAACAATTAAGTATTTTAAAGGTAGAATATTAAACTTTGTAATTACAAAGCCTAAAAATATTTCAACAGCAGCTTGAAATAATATAATTATTTGCCATTTTAATTTCATAATCTATTCGCTCCCTTTATCCCATCCAAATACTCTAAACACGTTGAATTATACACTATGCTTCTTTGAAAGCAAACCAAAATCAAATTCTTATGCTTTCAATTTTCTTCATTTTAGTCTACAATTGTACGCGTAGGTTATAACCTATGTTATACTTAGGTAAGAAAGGATGAGATCTATGGTTCATCTACATAAATATTTAGCTGTTCTCCTTGTTGCCACAATGGTTGTTGGATGCTCTCCTAGCTCATCAACAACTAAGAAGAAACCAACAAAGCAAACGACACAGAAAGATAATAAAAAAGAAAAAGTGAGTCAGCCGGTTCTCAATCGAGAAGAAGTGACCTTACGTTTAGGTCAAACATTCTTACTGGAAGTTACTGGTAACATCAGTAAATCCATTGTTTGGGGTTCCTACAACAATAATATTTCTGTTGTTGGGGATGAAGGCTTGATTATTCCTAAAAGTATTGGTACAACACGTATCACTGCTACAGTTGATGGAAAAACAATTGAATGTAAAGTCAATGTCATTGGTAAACATGCAAAAATGCCAAGTGATGCCAAATTACCATATGATCCTGATAAAACTTACTTGATCATCAGCTATTATGTTCATAACAAAGATGGCAGTAAGACAGGTCATATTGTTCATACTGAAGAGATTTCTTCTAACCTTCTAAGTGGTTTATCAGCACAAGCAGCTGGTGATAAGTGGGTCAAAGAAAACAAAGACTTCCTTGTTTCTTACTATGGTGAAGGAGATTATAGCTTCACGACACGTTCAGGTGACAATATTCATTATTAATTATGCAATGCTTTAGAAGATAATTCTAAGGCATTTTTTACTTATCGCATGTAAAGAAAAGTGATGTTCGCTAAGAAGCTGAACATCACTTTTTTAGCTATTCATGTCTAAAGCTTAATCCATATGTGCTGTTACATTAGAATCAGTATCAGCAATTTGAACGTCTTCGCCTTTAAGCATATCTTTAATATACTTAGTATTAGCATCAATTGATTTCTGATCAGGGAAGTTATAATAAAGTTCAGTATTAGGCATCATTAAGCCACCCTTTGCCTTCTTAGAAGTACCATAAAGAATTGATTTCTTGACTGTCCATTTGCCACCCTTATCAAGCTGCATCTTTGCAAGTGAAGTGATGTCAGAAGATTTTAAGTTTGTCTGGAATGTTCCTTCTATTGCACTAAGTAAACTTGAATACTGGCTTAATACAGAAGGTTTCATTACTTTTTCTAAGATAGCTTCAATAACAGCCTGTTCATTAGCTGATCTATGTCTATCACCAGTTGTATAAGTCTTTCTTTCTCTTGCGAAAGCGAGAGCAGTACGACCATCCATGTGCTGCATACCTTTCTTGATACGTACACCTTCATCAGTCCATGGCTTAAATTCTTTATCTGAATAAACATCAACACCACCAATAGCATCAATGATTTTTGTAACAGCCTGGAAACCAATACGTGCATTATAGTCAATATTGATATTCATGAAGTTTTCGATTGTTTTTTCTACGCATGCTGTACCATATAGGCCTGAATGTGTAAGTTTGTCCTTACCACCCTGTCCATAAATTGGTACAAAGTAGTCTCTAGGAATAGATGTCATAAGAATACGACGATGTACTGGATCAATAGTAATAATCATATCTACGTCAGAACGTGATTTTTCAGTTACATCACCACGACTATCCACACCAGAAATAAGTAATGTAAATGGTTCCTTCGTAACCTTTGCATTTGTTGAAGTATCTTCAACTTTTTCCTTAATTTCATATTTCCAGATTGTTTTTGTTTTCTGTGACCAATCTTCATGATATGTTTCTAAAACAGATTGATAAGCATTATCTACAAGGATTGCTTTTACTTTACCATTATATAAATCATCACTTAATGATTTAAAAGTTGAGTAATCTTTTTTTGTGAACTTTGCTTCATCTTTTAATGCTTTTAAGCCTTTATCGATATTTGTCTTATCAGCAAGAGTATTCACCCCAACAGGAGTTGATGCTTTTAAGTCATCAGCAGAATCAAACTTACTATCTTTAAGAGTCATCAGACTGATAACTGTCGTCTGTGTATCATTGCCTGTAATCTTAGCAATCGCACCTTCAGTTTTCATCAACATACTTGATGCAATAAGCATTACAATTGATAAGAGGATTGAGATAATCTTCCCAACGATAGGTCTAATAGCTACTTTTCCCTCATCGACTTGTTTTTTTGACTTAGTGAAGAAGAACATACCAACTAATAAAAGCAACAATACAATAAACAATATTAATGCATACCTAAATGGTAGAACATTTAACTTGAATGTTGTAAACGCCAATAGTATTGATACGAGTAGCTGTATGAACATGATAACTTGCCAGCTTGTAATTTTTTTAATCAATTTCATTAACTTTACCTTCCTTAATTCTTTCTACATTATTCATTATACATGGATGTAGTATTTTGGGAAATGACTTTTTACTAAATTACTAGTTATTAATAGGTTGATGAGACTGAACAGCTGTATTTTCTAATGTTGAGAACTTATAACCATTATCTTTATACCACTTAATAATCTGTGGTAAAGCTTCAACAGTAGTTGTCTTTACTTGTGTATCATGCATCAAAATAACTGCTTTTTCCTGTTTTGTACCTGTGGCATTGCGTACTAATGTTTCTACAGGCTGTAATTTACCAGCAGCATCCCCACTTGAAACATTCCAGTCATAATACTTATAACCCTTCTTTTCAAGATCAGCTGCTAATGTCTTCATAATTCCTGTTGCATAATGACGACTAATTGTATTACTGCTACCACCAGGGAATCTTACAAGTTTTGTTTTCTTTCCAGTAACTGATTTAATATAATCTTCAATCTTATTTAAATCATCAAAGTAAGTTTGTTCTGACTTATAAATAGAATACTCATGCGTATAACTATGAGCACCTATTGCACTACCTTCTTTGAGAATTCTCTTCATTAAATCTTTTGACTTTGGATTCTGAGCAGTGACAAAGAAAGTACCTACAGCACCATTCTGTTTCAAAATATCAAGAATCTTTGCAGTATTAACAGATGGTCCATCATCAAATGTCAAGAATACTTCTTTAATACCATCATCAACACCTGTAGCCATTACTGATTTAGGCTGCTTGACGGTAACATTAGCTACAAACTTCTTTTTGAAGTACTGTGCAGTGACTTTTGTAGAACCTTCAGCTTTTGAAGTTAAAACACCTTTATCATTAATTGAAGCGATATTTTTGTCATCTGTTGACCATTTGACCTTTGCTTTAGTGCCATCAAGCTTCATTGTGTATTCTCTACCAGGTGCAATTGTCAGATTTGTAACTGGCATAGATGCTTGAGCTTCTAGCTTCTTTTCTCTTTCTGCTTCTTTCTTAGCAGCAATCTCTGCTTTTCTCTTTTGATTAGACTGGTATGCGAATACTCCAAACATGCCAGCAATCAATGCGATGACAACAATTACGATTGTCATCTTGACCTTACTAGATTTTAAATTCATTTCCTTCTCCCTCCTAAAGGCAACCTCGATTATACTCAATTTAGCCCATTTTTAAAGTACTTTTTAGCTATAGTCGTTAAACCTTATAAATATATTACAAATTAAAGACAGGTATGATACCTGTCTTAGCTATTAGTTATTGATATGGTGATGACTGATGATATCAGAGTTCTCAAGTGTTCTGAATTCATAGCCATTATCTTTATAAAACTTAATAATTTGAGGCAAAGCATCAACTGTTGTCTGTTTCGCATTGGCATCATGCATTAATAAGACAACCTTAGATTGTTTAGTATTTGTAGCCTGATGAGCAATTGAGGCAACTGATGGCGCTGGCCACTCAGCATCCCCGCTCGATAAATTCCAGTCATAGTACTGATAGCCTTTAGCTAGTACTTCTTTAGAAAGCTTAGTCATAATCCCCTGACTATACTTTCTACTGATCGTATTACTGCTTCCTCCTGGGAAACGAATGATTTTTGTTTCCTTACCTGTGACTTCTTTAATATGATTCAAGATCTTATTTAAATCATCAAAGTAGTTCTTTTCTGAACTATAGACATACTTATAGTCATGTGTATATGTATGTGCTCCAATCGCATTTCCTTCATCAACTGCACGTTTCATTAAGCTTGCCGATTTCTGATCAATTCCTGTTACAAAGAATGTCGCATGGACACCGTTATTCTTGAGAATATCCAGTACCTGTGCAGTCTTTGGTGATGGTCCATCATCAAATGTCAGATAGACAACTTTCTTGCCATCATCCTGCATCACTCTTGGCATAGTAACTGAGACTTTTACAGGATACTTCTTCTTAAGATATGTTGCATTAATAACCGTATTCCCTGCCGATACACCTGTTACGACACCCTTTTCATCCACTCTTGCCACGGCAGCATCCTCACTGCTCCATGTCACTTTACCTTCTGCACTATAAAGCTTTAAGTTATATGTTCCACGTACTTCAATTGATATCTGATCTTTGCTGAGCTTTGCTTGTTCCTGCAGTTTCTTGATTCTAGCTGCTTCCTTCTTGCGTGCTTCTTCTTTCTGGTAGTCTTTGTAGGCTTTAATACCAAACCCGCCTAATACACCAAGTACAAGAACAGCAACAATAACCCATACAATACTCTTAACCCTTCTTTTCTTCCCTTTCATATCCCTTCTCCTCGTCTATCTACATTCTAACAATGTAGTTCATACATGAAAAGTCTTTTGCTTCATATTTATCGCTTTATAAGGCACTAAATTCCATTCATTCTAAAGCATGACTTTCTCTCAACATCTAGCATCATACAATTTAACTATTAAAAATATATGGTTATAAATCTAAAGTTTTTCTAAACTTTTTAAAAGGCCTAACATACTTATTGTATTTTGTAATTTTTATGTATTTGAGTGTTCGTTATATCAAATTGTCTTGTAGATGAGAGTAACATTGGCAGGAAGTTTTGAGGCATTATAAAATGCTAGCATCCCTATAACGAGGATGCTAGCTTACTAATTAACTCATTTTCTTTTTCAGTAAGAAGAATGAAATACCTAGTGATCCTAACAACATAAAGAGTAATTCTTTAATAGATGTTGGATCTGATGTTTCAGCACTTTTACTTGTCGTATTATTTGTTTTTGTACTTGTGTTATGCTTTGTATTCTTTGTTGTTGATGCAGGTAATGCATTATTAGGATTATATGTGTTATTCTTTATTTGTTTTGCAACTTCTGCTGCTGTTACACTGTCAGGTGCAATTACAAGATTTGTTTCTATTTTATCTTCTTTTCCATAAACAAGTTTTATTTTATGATTTCCATTGGATAGATTTGAGAGTGCCTCTTTCTTTAATGTGAGAATTGTACTTCCACTAGCAAGCGTATAAGCATTCTCATCTAATTCCTTATCATCGAGATAAATACCAGTGAGCTTATCTAATACACCATTTGTTTTTAAAACAATATTTGATGCTTTACTCTTATCAAAGACACTATTATCACCTGATATGAATTTGTATTTTACAAAGACATTGACTTTTGATGTTGTTTCTTTGCCTTCGAGTAAATAAATAACATCTATTGTCTGTAATCCTGCTCTATGTGGATCATAATTTTTAACCTTATAGTCTTTAATTTCTGTTTGAGCACCAAGCTTTTCTTCATATACAGTTATATCTAATAGATCATTTTCATCATAAATATATTGATTATTAATGACTTGAGATGTTGTTTTTACTGTATTAGGTAAGCCAAGAATTTGTTTTAAGCTTCTTGCTGCATGAGATGCAGGTTCTAAGTCCTTGCCTTCAATATAATAACCTAAATTACCAATAATATTACATTTGTACCCTTTTCCATATTCAAATAACTGTGATTCAGCATAGTACAACAATGTTCCTCTTCTCGTATGATAATTACTTGTAACAATCGTAATTGACTCAATACCATTCTCTTGTAACATTGCAAAGGTATTTTCAGCATTTTGTACTGTTGTCATTGCACGTTCATCCATGTATACACGGGATGAATCAATACCACATTCATTGACAAGATAATCACGCATCAATCTTGCTTCAGTATGTTGATCAGGATTATTCGGACCTGTAGGTCCACCAGATACATAGATTTTTGTCTTTGGAAACTGTCTTGCTGCCGCAGCTACTGTTTCACAACGGCCTTTAAGTTCTGGCAACATTTCTCCGTCTTTTAACTGATATCCTAAGCATACAAAAGCATGCTTTTCACTATCAGAAATACCAGAGTTTGCTAGAACAGTTGCCTTTCCATCCTTACCATTTTCTTCAGGTGAATAGATATAAGGCTTCCAATTATTCATGAAAAGCTCATTCCATTTTTTCCCAACATTTTTCATGATGGCATAATCAAGATTGGAATATTGCTCTCCACGATTCAACAGATTTTCTTCTTCAGCATCATTTTCAGTCGTATTTTTGGCAAGCTCATCAATATACGCACTATATATTTCTTGATCTCCTTCATTGAAATCATAGGCGAATGTTGGTATGACACTGCCAAATACCATACTCAACATCAAAGTTAAAACAAACAGAACCTTTTTCATTTTATTCTCTCCCTTCTATTCTGCTGTTGTATATCAATATTATACTAATGAAAAAGAAAACTGTCACTAAAAATATGTAAGCGCTTTTTATGTAATGAAAAAGTACAGGCAAATCAATATTGACTGTACTCTTATTTTTGATCATATTACGCGTTTATATATCTATTGGTTTACTGTATTAATAATAAACTTTGCCATTAATTTCCAAGCTTCTTCAGCCTTTGCTTTATCATAAGTATTGAAGAGTGAGTGCGTAAAGCCATGTCCTACGCCTTCCATTACAACATAATCTACATCATTTCCAGCTTGCTTACATTTTGTGGCATAGAGCTCTTCTTCATTTCTCAGCGTATCTAATGCTGCAGAAATGATAAGCATTCTTGGAAGATTATGCAATTGGGCGTTTCTTGCTGGTGAAGCGAGAGGATCATCCAAATCCTTCGCATCTTTGAAGTACCAATGCATATACTGCAATGCTCTTGATTGAGAAACGCCCTTCGTTTCGTCAACTGATATGCGATCTGTTTGATTTAGTGATTGATCAAGGGGTGCATAGTCTAAAATCTGACCAATTATATGAATAGCCCTTTTCTCTCTATTGAGTAAGCAAAGTGCTGCTGCTATTGCTCCACCTGAACTATTTCCCATGACCATAACTTTTTCTTTATCAATGCCATAAAGTTCAGCTTTTTCTAAAATAAGCTCAATTGCTTCATAACTTGAAAGAATTGGTATGGGAAATTTAAATTCAGGAGCCAATGCATAATCAACATTAATAAATATACAATTTGTCCAATCAGCGAGTTGTCTACAATAGCGCCCTTCTTGCTCATAATAGCCTAAAACAAATCCACCACCATGAAACATAAATACAACCGGTAACTTTGTTTCGCTTTTTTTATTGGATGGTGTATAAACGCTATATTCAATCCATCCAGCTGACGAAGTATACACATTTCCTTTTTGATAATCATGACACATACGTTCAGCGATAATCATATCTGTAAAGGCTATTTCTTTACCCTTTCTATACTCAAAAATAGTCTTATCTTCTTCCCTCATTACATTCTCACTCTTTCATTCTATCTTCCATCCAATACTGTGCAAGTATTCTCCACAGTGTAACTGATCGATCCTCTTCAAATGCGCCACGTGAACATAAAGCATTCGCTAGACCTAATCCATGGGCACCTTTTGCAAACATATGGTATTCACAGTTTACATGATGGGCTCTAAGTTTTTCAATAAAAGATGATGAAATACGCGTGTCTACGACAGGATCATTAGCTGTGTGCCAGAGAAATGTTGGTATTGTATCCATTGTAATATGATTTCTTAAATCAAAGTTGTCTTTCATCTCTTTTGTAGGATTTTTTGAATTATAGAATACACTATTCATAATTGTCTTTTGTTCTTGACTAATGGATAAATATTCATTTCCTTGGAAATCGTCCGGATTATCTGCAAGCATTGGATATCCAAGAATCATTCCCTTACATTTTAATTCACTTTCTTTTGGTATAAAGTCAAGCTTCTCCAATAATCTTGGATCATTCCATCTCGTACCCACAGTTGCACACACATGTGCTCCTGCGCTAAATCCTATAAGAAAGATGTTTTGATCATCTACTGCCCATTTTTCTGCATTTTCATGAACAAGATGAATTGTAGTCATTAGTTCTAAGGCCGGCAATGGATAATGTGCTCTTGGATTAATACCTTTCTCAGGGTGATCTCGATCCGTAGCTACAGTGTACTTCAGTACAAAACAATTGAATCCTCTTGGTAGAAAATCCACAGCAATTGGTTCAGCTTCCTTGTGAGCATGAATCATATAGGCGCCACCAGGGCAAACAATTAAAGCAGGACGCTTCTTTACAACCCCATGTGCTATAAACCGGTCTTGTATGTACGTCTCTACAAAAGCATCTTCATCTATCTTCACAATCTCATGAAGCATTTTTCCTACTCCTTAATCTTTTTTCAAAACAGCTGGGTCATTGGCATCAAAGCCAAAGAAATATACAAGAGCAGCTGAGGCAATAAGTGCAATTGTACATGAAATAGACCCATTAATAATATTAGCGGCTGAAGCACCAGTAAAACATAGTACAGAAGTAAAATTAGTTGCAGGAACAAGTGTTGCTGAAATGACTTTTGTAATGCCACAATAGAGACCACCAATAAACCCTCCACCAATCAAACCAATAAAAGGCTTTTTATATCTTGCACAAATACCATATATTGTCGGTTCAGATGTACCTGCAAGTATTGCAGTAATCGCAAATTCTCCAGCTTGTGCTTTTTGTTCTTTATTTTTTAATCTTAAGAAGGCACCGATACCAACACCCATAATAGAGAAAGCGGAAATCGTTAATGCAGGAGCAATAGCACCATCAAATCCTACTTTCGCAAATACTTGGAATAATGCCGCAATTAACACCATGTGCATGCCTGTCATAACTAAAATTGGATATAACGCACTAATGATTGCTAAGCCAATAAATCCAGTAGCTTTACCAAAAGCCATCAAACCTGTTGTGATATAGTTGCCAAGATATGATCCAGCTGGGCCTAAAACGCACAATGTAATTGGCAGCATTAGAGTGATTGTAAACGCTGGGGCAAAAACACCTCTTAATGAATTTGGAAGCTTTGTATTAAAGAACTTTTCGATATAACTCATCACCCAAATAGATAAGATAATAGGAATAACAGTTGAACCATAATTTTGTACATTACAAGGAATTCCAAAAACAGTAAAGTTTGTAACATTCTTTGTTGCCATCTGAGTAAGTGTTGGGTGAAGCATAATACCACCCAGTAATATTCCTAAAACAGGTGTAACTTTAAACTTCTTGGCAGCAGTATATCCAATAATAACTGGGAAGAAATAGAAAGCTGCATCACCCACAAATGTCAGTAAAATATAGAGATTATCTTTTTGTGAAATAAGCTTTAAGATATCCGGGCCAAGTAATGCTACTAACATTTTGAAGAAAGCACTTGCAACGATTGCAGGAATTGCGGGGCCTAAGCATCCTGATAATGCATCAAGAATAGAACCACCAATAGATTTCAACGTAACCTTCTTCTTTGGAGCATCAAGATTTTCATCAATATATTCTGCATCGCCACCAGTAATTTTTAAAACCTCATCATATACCTTATCAACATCAGGACCAATAATAACTTGCAGCTGATCTCCAACCTTCTGCGCTCCTAACACATCATTAATCTTCTTTATTTGATTAATATCCGCTTTAGAAAAATCAATCAAATTAAAACGAAGTCTTGTTGCACAATGTAATGAATGTGAAATATTATCTTTTCCACCTACTTCTTTCACTACTTTTTCAGCAATGAACTTATAATTCTTTTCCGCCATAAATGAACCCTTCCTTTTTATTTTTTCTACATTTATTATAGTAAACATGTTTACTATTAAAGTCAACTTATAAATCTACTTATTTACTTTTTTAGTAAACAAAAAGATGCCTGTACTCAGGCATCAAGAAGATTGATGATGTTCTATTGAAACAGGCACCTTAATATCCATATTTTTCGTTTTTCCATTTTCAATAAGATCCGCAAGTGTTGAAACAGCTTCAAATGCTATTTCTCGTGTATTCTCCTTAACAAGTGATAATGTAGGATTGGAATATCGGCTTAATAAAGAGTTTCCATATCCAATGATTTTAATATCTTGAGGAATTTTATAACCAAGATTCAGGTAGGCTTGAACACATTCCATAGCAAGTGTCTGTGACTCCGCAAATAAGCCATCGGCATGTGGATGCTCCAAAATCATTTGCGTGATAATTTCAGATGCATTAATCCCGTCGTAGTTTATACTATTATTCTTCAGGATATAAGGCCAAGGCGTATAGCCAGCTTTCTCTAACTCTTCACAATAGCCCAAATAGCGTTCATCTTCCTTCAATCCATCATACGAATTGGAAATATAGAGAAATTCTTTCGTTCCTCTTCCTAATAAATGTTTAGCAGCAATTCGACCACTCGCGAAATTATCAGAATGCACAAATGGTATTTTCTCTGACAATGGATGTCCTATTGACACGATAGGAATGCTATTTTCTTTAAAAAATTCCTGATTATAGCTAATACTGCCAAATAATATACCTGCAACATGCTTCTTCCTTAAAAATGACATGAATTCTATAGTTTCCAGATTATCATATTGGCTTGAACATAATAATAGATTGTAACCATAATTAAAACACGCTTTTTCAAGAAGTGTTGTAAGAATACTAAAGTATATCCCTTTATCCGGGAATATGGCTGCTATTGTTTTACTTTCCTCTTCACCTTCCACCATTTCATTGCGTGAGACATAATTCAAACGTTTTGCAGCTCTTTCTACTTTCAATATCGTTTCTTGCGAAAAAGATCCCTTATGATTCAATATTCTTGATACAGCAGCCTTCGAAATACCAACTTCATCAGCAATATCCTTTATTGTAGACATAAGTAGCCTCCTTTTATCATATATACACAATTAAGTATACACATTCATCACCAAATGAAAATAAGAAGCATTCCTTATTCTTTAATTTCATGACAAATAAAGGCAAAAATCAAAACCACGTCTAAAAGGCGTGGTTTGAACTGCGGCTATAAGCCTATGATACCTGCTCGCGTCTAAAGGCGCTTGCTTTCACTTCGTTCAAGCTACCGCTCTTGACGCTCGCTATCCCTCAAAGGGATTCTTTTTTTCTTTTTTACTACTTTGTTTTATTGTCTTTTATTTTTCCTTTTTCGCTTCTTTTTCTCTTCGTTGCGTTTGAAAATGGATCGCCGTATTCCTTGACACTCAGCTTGTCCACCATCTGGTCATGCATCTCCTGCTCTCGGATATATTT
>NZ_JNKU01000014.1 GCF_000702165.1 Sharpea azabuensis DSM 18934 | reverse complement strand
GTATGAAAAGATCGAAGCAGCATTAGGATGCAAAACCTATTTCTGTGATCCCTACTGTGCCTGGCAAAAAGGAACCAATGAGAATACGAACGGATTACTGCGGGAGTTTTATCCTAAAGGGATGGATCTATCCGAAGTGGACCCGGAGGAACTGAAAAAGAATCTGAATTTACTGAATAACAGGCCACGTAAATGCATAAAATATAAAACACCTAAAGAAGAATTACTGGGTAACTCATCGTAGGTGTTGCACTTAATTTGACAAATCATCAACAATAAAAAAACATAAGTGTTATAGGGGAGAAACTTATGTTTTTTTACTTATTATATTTTGGGGAAAATTTCTACAGGATTCTTGCCTCCTGTGATTCATATAATAAAGATGAATTATGAATAGTTTATGAACTTTTATGAAATATGCATAATTTCTTGACAAAAAAAGAAAAAGACTTTGAAAACAAAGCCTTTCCTTATAAACATGGAGCAGAATACGGGAGTCGGACCCGCCTATCCACCTTGGGAAGGTGGCATTCTACCGATGAATCAATTCTGCACTACAATTACTATTATAATGATGTCTTTTGAAAAGACAAGTTTTTTGATTCTTCGTAATTTCCTTTTCCTTATTTCTAGAAATATTATAATAGAAGTAGTGGAGGTTACTTATGAAAAGATTATTGAATTGCACTGCAAGTGAGAAACTTGCAATGAATGGTGAAGAATTAAAACAATCAATCAAAGCCTGTGAAGGGCGCGTTATTATGAGTGAGAATGTGATTGCGGTGAGTCCATTACTTGGAGATGTTTCGAATCCTGAACTAGCAGCAGCCTTTGGGAGTGATTTGTGTTTATTGAATGTCTTTGATTGTAATAATCCCAAAATTGCCGGTGTCGTGACGGATGGGAATCCGGTTGCTTTATTGAAGAAACTTATCGGTCGTCCTGTTGGCTGTAATTTAGAGCCGGTTGATCCTGATGCGAAGATGATGGAAGAACGTTTACGTATTCCGACAGGCAGAATGGCAAGCGCTGAAACTTTCAAGAAAGCCCAGCAGCTAGGCTTTAATTTTGTCTGTCTGACAGGTAATCCAGGCACAGGCGTAACAAATGAATCTATTGCCAGGGCAATAAAAAATGCCAAAAAGTATTTCTCGGGCTTAATCATTGCTGGAAAAATGCATTCAGCTGGTGTTGATGAGCCACTCGTGGATTTAAAGGCTATTGGTAAGTTTATTGAAGCAGGAGCTGATGTGATCTTGCTTCCAGCTGTGAATACTGTACCATCATTAAGTGAAGAAGAAATGCGTGCAGCCTGTGACTTCATTCATAGAAAGGGTGCTTTGGCCTTAAGTTCAATTGGGACATCACAGGAAGGTGCCGATAAAGAGACGGTGAGAGAGATTGGTATTGTAAATAAACGCTGCGGTGTCGATATCCAACATATTGGTGATGCTGGCTGGCAAGGTATTGCCTTACCAGAGAATATCATGACTTTATCAATTGCGATTAGAGGCAAGCGTTGGACATATCATACAATGGCATCATCAATACGTCGTTAAAGAAGGTTCAGCCTTCTTTTTTTCTTTGTATTAACATAAAAATGTAACGAATTGTAAATTATGTTAAAACGTTATCATTCCTTTTTTCCGAGAGCCTAAAATCAATTGAAAAGGCTATATATGGGTGTTATAATACGGGCATGGAGGAATAAATCAATGGATAAATTAACTATTAGAGATGTTGATGTTGCCGGCAAGACTGTCCTTGTACGTGTTGACTTCAACGTACCAATGAAAGACAATGGAACAGTTATCACTGATGATAACAGAATCGTTGCAGCTTTACCAACAATCAATTACTTGTTGGAACATAACCCTAAGGCTGTTGTATTATTCTCACACTTAGGTAAGATCAAGACTGAAGAAGATAAGGCTAAGAACAACATGGCTGTTGTTGCTCCTAGATTAGCTGAATTATTAGGAAGAGACGTTAAGTTCGTTAATGCAACACGTGGTCCTGAATTAGAAGATGCCATTAAGAATGCTGAAAATGGTCAGGTTATCTTAGTTCAGAATACACGTTATGAAAAAGGTGAAACTAAGAATGATCCAGAATTAGGTAAATACTGGGCATCTCTTGGTGATGTATTCGTAGAAGATGCATTCGGTTCTGTACATAGAGCTCATGCTTCAACTGTAGGTATTCCTACAAACTTACATCCTGCTGTAGCTGGTTTCTTACTTGAAAAGGAAATCGCTTATATTGGAAAAGCAGTTTCTGATCCTGAAAGACCATTAGTAGCTATCTTAGGTGGTTCTAAGGTTTCTTCTAAGATTGGTGTTATTGAAAACTTATTAAAGGTTGCTGATAAGGTTATTATCGGTGGCGGTATGATGTTTACTTTCTGGAAAGCTAAGGGCTTAGAAGTTGGTAACTCATTAGTTGAAGAAGATAAGGTTGAATTAGCTAAGGCATACTTAGAAAAAGGTGCTGATAAGCTTGTATTACCTGTTGATGCTGTTGTGAATAATGCATTTGCAGCTGAAGGTGATATTAAGACTGTTGAAGGTAATGTACCTGAAGGTTACATGGGATTAGATATTGGTCCTAAGTCAATCGAATTAATTAAAGAAAACTTAGCTGGTGCTAAGACAGTTATCTGGAATGGTCCTATGGGCGTATTCGAAATGGAACCATTCGCTAAGGGAACATTAGCTGTATGTGAAATGTTAGCTAATATGCCAGATGCTAATACAATCATCGGTGGTGGTGATTCAGCTGCGGCTGTTAAACAGTTAGGATTTGCGGATAAAGTATCTCATATCTCAACTGGTGGTGGCGCTTCACTTGAATACATGGAAGGTAAAGTATTACCTGGTATCGCTGCTGTAGATGATAAATAATAAAAAATATTAGGAGTAAAGAAAATGGCAAGAAAACCAATTATTGTTGGAAACTGGAAAATGAACAAGACTATTGCTGAAACAACTGCATTCGTTAATGCTGTTGATGGCAAAGTTTCTGATAAAGCTGACTGGGGTATCGCAACTCCATTCACAGATTTACAGGCTGCTAAAGCTGCAAAGAATTTAATTGTTGCTGCTGAAGATATGCATTGGGCAGATCATGGTGCATTCACTGGTAACGTTTCTGCAGCTATGTTAAAGGAATTAGGCGTTGAATGGACAATCATCGGTCACTCTGAAAGAAGACAGATGTTTGGTGAAACTGATGAAACAGTTAATGCTAAAATTAAACAGGCTATCAAGAACGATATCAAAGTAATCGTTTGTGTAGGTGAATCTGAAGCTCAGTATGATGCTGGTGAAACAAAAGATGTTGTTAAGAACCAGACTGTTGCTGCATTCAAGGATGTAGAAGCTGCTGATGCTGCTGAAATCGTTATTGCTTATGAACCAATCTGGGCTATTGGTACTGGTAAGACAGCTACTAATGAAATTGCTGAAGATGTTTGTGGCTATATCCGTTCAGTCGTTAAGGATCTTTATGGTGAAGATACTGCTGAAAAAGTAAGAATTCAGTATGGTGGATCTGTAAAACCTGAAGGATTAAAGGCATTATTAGAACAGCCTGATATCGATGGTGCATTAGTAGGTGGTGCTTCTTTAAAAGAAGAATCATACCTTGCTATGGTTGCTGCTTTAGACTAAAACTATAATATGACTGGGTCTTAGGACTCAGTCTTTTTTAATAATATTTGTGATGATACATTAGCTATATCTTTGTATCATTTTCTTTTAGGCTATTGTCTAATGACACAGAAGTATTAAGATAGAAGAGTAAAAACAATGGATACAGAAGAAAGGCTGAGGATCATTGGCTTAGCATTGCTTGCTTTAAGTAAGGCATATAGCTAATGGGCATGATCTATCTTCAAAGCAAGGGAAGAAAACTGTTCAAGCGTTTTACCAAAAGAATGGGAAAATGATTGAGGGACATGGACGGTTTTCTATGAGATACTAATTGATTTGTTTCTATATTCATATTGAGAACCAGAAGTTTTAAGAGCTTTTGGCTCTTTGTTTTTTAAAGTTGTGTAAAGAGTAGGAATTGCATTAAAGGCCGGATTACATTTCTTGTTTTGAATAATAAAATTTCTTATACTTTGGTTAGTATATTTTTGTTGGAGGAAAATGGAATGCTTGAAATCAAACATATCACAAAGAAATATGTTACCGGTAATTTTACGCAGGTTGCCCTTGATGATGTTTCTGTGAATTTCCGTGATAATGAGTTTGCGGCTATATTAGGACCTTCAGGCTCTGGAAAAACAACTTTGTTGAATATTATTGGTGGGTTGGATCGCTATGATGATGGTGATTTAGTCATCAATGGTGTTTCGACAAAACGCTATAAAGATAAAGACTGGGATGCCTATCGTAATAATAAGATCGGCTTTATTTTTCAGGCTTATAATCTTATTGGCCATCAATCCGTTTTATCCAATGTGGAATTAGCCCTCACATTGTCCGGTGTATCACCAAGTGAACGTAAGAAAAGAGCGATTGAAGCTCTTAAAAAGGTTGGCTTAGAAGAACATATTCATAAGAGACCGAATCAGTTATCTGGCGGTCAGATGCAAAGAGTGGCCATTGCCCGTGCCCTTATCAACAATCCAGATATCATCTTAGCGGATGAACCAACAGGTGCCTTAGATACCAAAACAAGTATTCAAGTGATGGATTTGTTGGAAGAGGTGGCTAAGGATAAGCTTGTTATCATGGTGACGCATAACCCTGAACTTGCTCATCAGTATGCCAATCGTATTGTTGAAGTCAAGGACGGGCATATTATTCATGATTCTCATCCTGTGGAAACAAAGAAAAATAAAAATATCAATGCCAGCTTTAAACATACTCGATTAAAATTCACCACAGCACTAGGTTTATCACTTAATAACTTAATGACCAAAAAAGGTCGTACCGCCTTAACTTCTTTTGCAGGAAGTATTGGGATTATTGGCATTGCCGCGATATTAGCTTTAAGTTCAGGGGTTAATGACTATATAAGTACTCAGGAGACAGATATGCTTGGCTCCTATCCCATTACGCTAGAAAAACAGGCGGTGGATTTAGATGCGATGATGAATCGTGAAAAGAAGAATGCGCATAAGAAGGGGCATGATAAGAAAGCTGTTTATTCAAAGAATATTGTTGGAGATACCATCCAGGAAACAAAGGACATGATCAAAACCAATAATCTGAATAAATTCAAGCTCTATCTTGATAATCATCAAAAAGACTTAAAGAAAGATGTCTCAGCGATAGAATATAGCTATGATATCACACCAAAAGTCTATCGTAATGATGAAAAGGCCGGGGTCGTCACTGTCTCACCGGCAAGCTTGCTTTCAACAAACTCACAACAGTCATCACCCTTTGCCTCAAACTCATTCTTTTCGAAATATAGTATGAGTGGGGCTGTGAGTTCATCATGGAGTGAACTTGTCAGCAGTCAGAATTTACGTCAAAAACAATATAAGTTGTTAGCTGGGCATTATCCTAAGAACTACAATGAAGTCGTCTTAGTGCTTTCAGAGAATAATGAAGTTTCAGACTATACCCTTTATACACTTGGCATGCTGGATATTAATAGTATGAATGATATGATCAAGGCTATTCAGGATGGCAAGAAGTATGAAGATACACAACATAGCTTTGATTACAAGGAAGTCATTGGGAAGAGTTATCGTGTCTTTGCCCCAAGTCAGCTTTTTGAAAAAAAGGATAATGTCTTTGTCGATCAAAGTGCCAATAATGACTATCTCAAAGCTCATCTTAATGAAGGCTTGGAAGTCAAGATTGCTGGTGTGCTAAGAGCGAAGAAAGATGCGGAAATATCAAGTGGTGTCGGCTATGATCGTAAATTGACAAACTATTTGATGCAAGTTGGAAATAAGAGTGAAGCCATCACTGCTCAGCTAGCTAATAAAAAGATCAATATCATGACTAATAAAGCCTTTGGTGAAGAAAATAGCGGTAAGACAAATAGCTTCTTTAAGATGAACAATAATCTCTTAAAAACAAATACACATATACAATCCACAACAATGACGCTTAAATCTAGCATGAAGCCAACTGTTACATTACTTGGTGAAACAAACGCGTCTCAACAGACAGAAACTCCTGAACAACCAGAGATTGACAACCCGCAGCCTTCCCCTCCAGTTACAAATAACAAGTACACAGTAACATTTAAAAACGGTGAAAGTGTTCTTGCATCGTCTACTTACCAAGCTGGCGCAACCATTACAACCTTCCCAGAAACCAATCCAATCAGGACGGATGAAAATGGCGTGCGTTATACCTTTGTAGGCTGGGTGGATCAAGCAGGCAACTACTTCACTTCAAAACAGTTAAGAAGTGTAACGGTCACTCAGGATGAGACCTATACAGCTGTATTTGCGTCCACAAGTACTTCCAGCAAGCTAGAAGACTATTTGACGGATGATGAAATCAAGAAGGCCAATGAAGCCTTAAATAACTATATAAAGCAACAAGTTCAGGCCAATGGCGGAGCGCAGTTTGACCCAAGCAAGGTTGATATGAATCAGTTGCGTGATTTAATGAATAAGAATCTGGGGACAAATATTTCTCAGGCGCAAATGAATCAGTATATGATGAATTATGCGACACAATATCTCAAGCAGAATCCAAAGCTTATTGACAAGTATATGAAGACATACTTGCAGGCATATATGAAGAAGTATGAGCAGGAATATCTCAATAAGATTAAGAGTTCACTTGCTAGTAATTTGAACCAGCAGTCACTTGATGCCTTGCTTGCTTCAATGAATAATACAACGCCAACGAATTATGAAGATATGATGAGTAAATTAGGCTATAGTACGCTTGAAGATCCAAGCAAGATTTCCCTTTATCCCAACTCATTTGATGCGAAAAAACATGTTGAAAGCTTTATTAAAGCCTATAATAAACAAGCTAAGAATGATAACGATAAGGTAACTTATACGGATCTTATTAGTACGGTTACGGAAAATATCACAAAGATTGTTGATACGATTTCAACGGTACTGATTGCCTTTGTTGCTATATCGTTGATTGTCTCATCCATTATGATTGCGATTATTACTTATATTTCCGTACTTGAACGTACGAAGGAAATTGGTATTTTAAGAGCGTTAGGAGCTAGTAAGGGTGATATTTCCAAAATCTTTAATGCCGAAACTTTTATTGAAGGACTACTTTCAGGTATCTTTGGTATCTTTGTTTCATGGCTGATCACCTTCCCAGTCAATGCATATGTCTTAAAGACAATGCAGGTACCTCATGTCATGGTTTTACCAGTTAAGGCAAGTTTTGTCCTAATAGGTATTTCGGTTATTCTGACATTGCTTGCAGGCTTTATACCTAGCCGTATTGCCGCTAAAAAGGACCCTGTGACAGCTTTACGTAGTGAATAAAAATGGAGCATGTGCTCCATTTTTTATTTAGAAACAATCTGTTGTTAAAAAATGGTGTTTTTTCGAAATGTAAGTGCTAAACTATAGGCAGAAAAGGAATTCTGAAAACTTATAAACGCTTACATGAAATACATGATTGAAATTTCACAAGATACCATGTATAGTGGTTTCAGAAAGTAATTGGGAATTAATTCTCAAAGAAATAAATGGAGGATATATTTATGGCTAAAGAAACAGTCACAAAGAAAGAATGGGCAACAGAAGCTCAAATTGATGAATTCGTTGATTCAGCAGTTAAGAAAGCTTTAGTTGCACTCGACAAGTTTGAAGGATTTGACCAGGAACAGGTTGACTACATTGTTGCGAAGATGTCAGTTGCCGGTCTTGATCATCATGGCTATCTTGCAGAACTTGCTCGTGATGAAACTGGACGTGGGGTATTTGAAGACAAGGCTGTAAAGAACTTATTCGCATGTGAATATGTCACAAACAATATGCGTCATACTAAGACGGTTGGTATCATCAATGAAGATCCACTTACAGGTATTACTGAAATTGCTGAACCAGTTGGTGTTGTTTGTGGTATCGTACCAGTTACCAACCCAACTTCAACTGCAATCTTCAAGAGCTTGATTGCCATGAAGACAAGAAACCCAATCATCTTCTCATTCCATCCAGGTGCACATGATTCATCTGTTGAAGCTGCTAAGGTTATGAGAGATGCTGCTGTTGCTGCTGGTGCTCCAGAAGATTGTATCCAGTGGTTACCAATGTCTATTGGCAATACGGAAAAAGAATCTGAAAAAGGTAATAACCTCTTAATGTATGCAACAAATGCATTAATGAATCATCCAGGTGTTGCGACTATCCTCGCAACTGGTGGTAATGCGATGGTTAAGGCTGCTTACTCATGTGGTAAACCTGCTTTAGGTGTAGGTGCTGGTAACGTTCCTGCTTATGTTGAAAAGTCATGTAAGTTGGAAATGGCTGCTAACGATGTTTATCTTTCAAAGACATTCGATAATGGTATGATTTGTGCATCTGAACAGAATGTTATTGTTGATAAAGAAATCTATAATGAATTCAAAAAAGAATTAGGCAGATATCATGTTTATTATGCTAATGCTGAAGAAAAGAAGAAACTTGAAAACTTCATGTTCGGGGCTGAAGCTTATTCAGAAAATGTTGCCAATGCAAGATTAAATGGTGCAGTAGCTGGTAAAGATGCAACTTGGATTGCTGCTCAGGCTGGTTTCACTGTTCCTGAAGATACACAGATGATTGTTGTAGAATGTAAGGAAATTGGTGTGAATGAACCAATGACAAGAGAAAAGCTTTCTCCAGTATTAGCTATGGAAAAGGCAAACTCTACAGATGAAGGTATCCAGTTAGCTTGTGATTCAGTTGAATTTAACGGCTTAGGTCACTCTGCTGCTATCCATACAACTGATCATAATATTACTGTAGAATTCGGTAAACGCGTAAAAGCTATTCGTATTATTGAAAATGCGCCTTCTACATTTGGTGGTATTGGTTCTGTATATAATGCATTCTTACCATCATTAACACTTGGATGTGGTTCTTACGGACATAACTCAGTATCTAATAACGTAAGTACTGCTGACTTACTCAATATTAAGAGAATCGGGAGACGTAACAATAATATGCAGTGGGTTAAACTTCCTCCTAAGATCTACTTCGAACGTAATTCAATTAGATACTTAAGAGATATGAGAAAAATGGAAAAGGCTATGATTATCACTGACCGTGGTATGTATAACCTTGGCTATGTCGCAAAGATTGAAGACGTTATCAAGAGAAGAAGAAATAAAGTTGATGTTGAATTATTCTTCGATGTACAGTCAGACCCAACTCTTGAAGTTGTACAGAAGGGTGTTGACTTAATGAGAAGCTTCCAGCCTGATACAATCATTGCCTTAGGTGGTGGTTCATCTATGGATGCTGCTAAAGTTATGTGGTTAATGTATGAACATCCAGAAGTTAACTTCGATGACATCAAACAGAAATTCATGGATATCCGTAAACGTGCAATTAAGTTCCCAGAACTTGGTAAGAAGGCTACATTAGTCGCTATTCCTACAACATCAGGTACTGGTGCCGAAGTTACTCCATTCGCAATCATTACAGATACAAGAAACAATGTTAAGTATGCCTTAACTGACTACTCATTAACTCCTACAATCGCTATTGTAGACCCAGAATTCACTATGTCTGTTCCAGCAACAATTGCTGCTGATACAGGTATCGACGTATTAACTCATGCAACAGAAGCCTATGTTTCATTACTCGCATCTGATTATACTGATGGTTGGGCTAAGCAGGCTGTTAAGTTAGTATTTGAAAACTTACAGAAGTCAGTTCTTGAAGCTGATCCTGAAGCAAGAATTAAGATGCATAATGCTGCATGTATCGCTGGTATGGCTTTCGCTAATGCCTTCTTAGGTATGAACCACTCAATGGCTCATAAGATTGGTGGCGAATGGCATATCCCACATGGTCGTGCAAATGGTATCATCTTACCACATGTCATCAGATACAATGGTACAGTTCCTACTAAGTTAGGTGTATGGCCAAAGATTGAAAACTATAAAGCTGATAAGAAATATAGAGAATTAGCTGAATTAATCGGCTTACATCCAAAGACTGATGCTGAAGGTGTGGAAATGTATGCAACTGCAGTTGAAAAGTTATGGGTATCTGTAGGTGGTGCTACAAATATCAAGTCTCAGGGTATTGGTGAAACTGAATGGAAAGAATCTATCCATAGAATGGCTATGAATGCTTATGAAGACCAGTGTACTCCAGCTAACCCTAGAATGCCTATGGTTAAGGATATGGAAAGAATCTTCACTGAATCATATGACTACCAGACTCCATATGGTGATTTATATCCAGAATTCGCTAAACAAAGAGATGCAAGAAACGCAGCTAAAAAGAAATAGTTTTAAGGACTCTCCATTCGGGGAGTCTTTTTCTTTGCATTGTGATTGAATCAAGGTATGATGGAGATAGGTGAGTTTTATGAAGAGAAAAGAAATATTCATTATCATATGCTTGTTATTTATTGGGGTGGGTTTATACTTCTATCAAAAGTCTAGCAAGCATGAAGAACTTGTTGTTTATCATCATAAAAAGATTATTGATCACATCGATCTTTCAAAGAATGCCAGATATACCTATCATGGTGATGTTGGCGTATTCCATCTTGAAGTCAAGAATGGTAAAGCACGTGCTTATGATGTGGATTGTCCTAATCAGATTTGTGTCCATACAGGCTGGATTCAACGTGAGGATAGCAAGAGTATTGTCTGTGCCCCCAATGGCATATCAGTAAGTTTTGAGACTGTATAAATGGTCTTTTTTTGATAATTTCCCATAATCCTGATGCTTTTTTCATAGATTTACCTTCTAGAATACAATTTATAGGAGGCGTGAGATATGTGGAAAAATGCTGTGCTGAGCATAAGAAAGAATGTGGGTAGAACCATCTTGCTTTTGGGTGTGGCTTTCTTGATCATCAATCTTGTTATGGCAGGACTAGAAATCAGGACGGCGACAAAGAAGTCAATGGATGCCACAAGACAGTCACTAGGCAGTGATGTGACATTGGCTTATAATATGAAAGCCTTAATGAGTAATCGTTCGAAAGGAGAAGCACTTGATCAGTTCAATATATCTATCAAAGTGAGTGATGCCAATGAGTTATCGAAACTGAAATACGTGACATCTGTTAATTATTTACAGTCTGTCTCTGTTGATACGGATGATATTGAACCTGTCAATATGTCTTCTACAACGACTACCAGTCAGTCTGAACAATTAGAAAACAATCAAGACAATAAGAAACTAGGGCCAATGGACAATAATAACTTCACTGTCAGTGGCCAGTCGACAATGAAAACATTAAGTGCTTTTGTGAATAAGCAATATGTTTTAAAGTCCGGTCGTTTACTAAGTGAAAGTGATGCGCATACGAATAATGTTGTCATTTCAAGTGAGCTTGCTTCGGACAATAACCTAAAAGTAGGCAGTACATTTAGCGTTTATACATCAGATTCTTCCAATAATAAAATAATGATAACAGTTAATGTAGTAGGTATTTATCGTGTTAAAACGGTGAATCAGATTGGTGGTATGAGTAATCGTCAGTCCCCTTACAATACCATTTATTCATCACTAGAAACAGCCCAGAAGCTCAATGGATCGACAACAACAATCTCTAGTGCCATTTATACCCTTGATGATTCATCACATATTAGTGCCTTTAAAAAGATTGCCAAGAAGACATCCGTTGACTGGAATACGTATACATTGGATGCCAATGACCAGGTTTATCAGATGTCAATAGGTTCATTGAAGAATATGAATAAGTTTGCCTCACTCTTTGTCATGATTGTCATTGTTGGTGGGGGGATCGTTATGGCACTTGTGCTTATGCTCGCATTGCGTTCAAGATATCATGAATATGGCATTCTCTTGTCGCTTGGAGAAAGCAAGCTAAGAATTGTTGGTCAGCAGCTTATTGAGGTGGGCTTAGTTGTTGCTTTTGCCTTCATGCTTTCTTTAGGCAGTGGGCAATTTGTCGGTAAGAAGATTTCTAATATGCTCGCTAGTGCTTCTTCAAATACACCAGCAGTCACGATGAAGATTCCGACAAATAAAAATAATAATGAGCAACAGCCGCAACAGAAAACAAAAGACCTTGATGTTAGCTTAAGTGGCGAAGTGATTGGTGAAGTTACAGGCGTTAGTGTATTGATTGTAGTGATTGCCATACTGCTTCCTTCACTTGCCATCTTGCGGATGTCACCACGTAAAATTCTCATGAAAAAGGAGGGTTAGTATGGATGCATTATTTCAGTTACATCATTTAAGCTATCATTATCAGGACGGTGGCTTAAGGGTTGATATTCTTAAGGATTGTGAATATAGTTTTGAAAAAGGCAAGACTTATGCGATTATTGGACCATCAGGATGTGGTAAGACGACATTGCTATCACTGATGGGTGGTCTAGAAGCGCCATGTGATGGTTATGTGGAATATGATGGAGAGAATATAGAAAAAAAGGGATTCAATAATTATCAGAGATATGATATTGCTTTAATCTTTCAATCCTATAATCTCATCAATTATATGAATGCCTATCAGAATATTGTCTGTGCGATGGATATTGCACATATTAAAGAGCCTAATAAAAAAGAAAGAGCTTTGAAGATTCTTGGAAGACTAGGCATTCATGAACAAGAAGCGAAGCGTGATATTCGCAAGCTCTCAGGGGGCCAGCAACAACGTATTGCCATTGCTAGGGCTATTGCCAAGAATGCTCAGGTTATTCTTGCCGATGAACCAACGGGTAATCTTGACTATGCTACAGGACAAACGATTATCCAGAACTTCATTGAGCTTGCCCATCAAGATAAACGTATAGTGATAGTCGTGACACATGATCAGGGGTTTGCCAGACAAATGGATGTTTGTCTGAAAATTGAAGATGGCAAGTTAGTGGAGGTATGAAAAAGCGTAAGACAGATTGTCCTACGCTTTTTAAATGATATGGAAATGCTTCAAAGCATTATAGATGCCATCATCATGCAATGATGTTGTGACATAATCAACAACAGGAAAGAGTTCCTTAGCACTATTGCCCATGGCAATAGATGTATGAACATAGTTCAGCATTGTTAAGTCATTTGTGGAATCACCAATCGCAAAAGTGTTTTCAAGAGGGATATGTAAATAATCAATTGTTTCCTGAATACCGGTTGCTTTATTGTAAGCTTTGGGCAGGATTTCATAGAAGCCATTACGATTGATAAAAGCTAATTCGTCTTTGAATTCATTCATGAACGCTTTGATGTCCTTTTCATCCTGATACCAGGTTGCCATTTTCTGGAAAATACAATCATCATTTAAATCATATGTACGAACGGGAAAGCCTTCATCAAGATAATGCTGGCGCTGGTGAATGACAAAGGGATCTATCAGTTTTTTATTGGGATAATAGATGGCTGTATTGCCTTCGAGGATATTTTCCAGGTGATATTTGTAGGAAGCAGCGATAATACGTTTTCTTAAATCTTTTGAGAACTGGTGAAAAGCGATTGTATGATGATGATAGCTTATTTCCGTTCCACAGCCATAGATAATACCATCGAGGGGCAAACTGAGAATGCTTTTCTCGACAAAACATGAACCACGCCCTGTATTGACGAAAAGCAAGTGTCCATTAGCCTGAGCTTGCTTCATGGCGAGAATGGTACTCGTGGGAATTTCAAATGTATATTCATCGGCGAGTGTGCCATCGATATCAAAAAAGATAATTTTCTTGTCCATAATGACTCCTTTACTTTTACAATATAGCGAAGCAGTCAGGAAAATGCAATAGAAGATAAGTTAGTTAGGACTAATAATCATATGAAACATTGAGCGTGAAAGCGTTTTATGATAAAATTTTAACCAAAGGGAAAGAGGGTAGAAGAAATGTATAAAATAGTAAGAAAAGAAACATTGAATGATGCTGCTTTCGAGATGGAAATTGAAGCCCCAATGGTTGCACGTAAGTGTGAAGCAGGGCAGTTTATCATCTTGAGAGTTGGTGAAGATGGTGAAAGAATACCACTTACAATTGGTGATTTTGATCGTGAAAAAGGTACAATCACAATTGTTGTTCAGGCTGTTGGCTTCTCTACAAAACAGCTTGAAAAGCTTGAAGTGGGCGATGAAGTGACAGACTTTGTCGGTCCTTTAGGAAGACCAACAGAATTCCACGATGGATTAAAGCGTGTTGTTGGCGTATGTGGTGGTATTGGTGCTGCTCCAGTGTATCCACAGCTTAAAGCTTTAGCTGAAAAAGGCGTTAAAGTAGATGTTATTATTGGTGGCCGTGAAGCACAGTATGTCTTATGGGCTGATAAGTTTAAAACTTTCTGTGATCATGTTTATATTGCAACTGATAATGGTGAACTTGGTACTAAGGGATTTGGCACAACTGTTTTACAGCAATTAATTGATGAAGGCGTTAAGTTTGATGAAGTTATTGCAATTGGCCCTGTCATCATGATGAAGAATGTTGTAAAAGTGACAAAGCCATATAATATTCCAACTTCTGTATCTCTTAACCCAATCATGGTTGATGGCACAGGTATGTGTGGCTGCTGTCGTGTTACTGTTGATGGTCAGACAAAGTTTGCCTGTGTTGATGGCCCAGACTTTGATGGCTTGAATGTCGACTTTGATGAGTTAATGGAACGACAGAGATTCTTTAAGAAGGAAGAAAAGTATGTTGATGAACATGCAGATAGAATTTGTGATCTTATGAGAGGAGCTGAATAGTCATGGCAGATGCAGTAAGAAGAAAGCCAAATATGGCAAAAGAAAAAGTTAAGATGCCGGAACAGGATCCTAACGTAAGAAATAGAAACTTTGAAGAGGTTGCTTTAGGTTATACACCAGAGATGGCAATGGAAGAAGCAACAAGATGTCTTAATTGTAAGAAGCCTTTCTGTATGGAAGGATGTCCAGTTAATGTTCCTATTCCACGTTTTATTGAACAGGTTGTTGCCGGTAACTTCGAAAAGGCTTATGAAATCATTACTGAAGAAAATGCCTTACCTGCAATCACTGGTCGTGTATGTCCACAGGAAAACCAGTGTGAAGGTAAATGTGTCAGAGGACGTGCTAAAGGCTGTGAATCAGTTGGTATTGGTCGTCTTGAAAGATTTGTTGCCGATTATCATAGAGAGCATGGTGAACATAAGAAACCTCACATTGAACAGAATGGCAAGAAGGTTGCCGTTGTAGGGTCTGGTCCAGCTGGTATTACATGTGCTGGTGAACTTGCAAGACGCGGCTATGATGTTCATGTTTTTGAAGCTTTACATAAGACTGGCGGTGTCCTTTCATATGGTATCCCTGAATTCCGTCTTCCTAAGACAATTGTTCAAGCTGAAGCTGATGTTGTAGCGGACTATGGTGTTGATTTTGAAACAAATGTCGTTGTTGGACGTACAATTACTGTTGATGAACTTGAAGAAGCAGGCTATGATGCAGTCTTTGTTGGCAGTGGTGCTGGCTTACCTCGTTTCCAGGGTATTCCTGGCGAAAACCTCAACGGTGTTTATTCAGCTAATGAATTCTTGACACGTGTGAATCTGATGAAGGGATATATGTTCCCTGATCGTCCAACCCCAGTTAAGATTTCACCAACAGTATGTGTTGTTGGTGCCGGAAACGTGGCTATGGATGCTGCTCGTACAGCTAAGCGTCTAGGTGCTGAAAATGTTTATATTGTTTATCGTCGTAGTGAAGAAGAAGCACCTGCTCGTAAAGAAGAAATTCATCATGCCAAAGAAGAAGGCATTCAGTTCAAATTCCTGACTAATCCAATCGCAGTCAATGGTGATGAAGAAGGCTGGGTTAAGTCTATTACATGTCAGGAAATGGAATTAGGGGAAGCTGATGCCAGCGGCCGTAGAAGACCGGTACCAGTAGAAGGTCATACATTTGACATTGAAACAGGTACGTTCATTGTTGCAATTGGTCAGTCACCTAACCCATTGATCAGACAGACAACACCTGGTCTTGATACACAAAAATGGGGTGGCATTATTGTCAATGAAGAAACAATGGAAACTTCAAGAGATTCTGTCTATGCCGGTGGTGATGCTGTAACTGGTGCAGCTACAGTTATCCTAGCCATGGGTGCAGGTAAAAAGGCAGCAATTGCCATTGATGAAAAACTTTCAGGTAAATAAGACTTAGGGCTATCGCAAGATAGCTCTTTTTGATATGATATTTCTCAAGGAGGAAATAGATGTATTGTACATATTGTGGAAAACAAATTAGTGAAGATGCAAAATTCTGTCCATACTGTGGCCAGAAAGTACCAGATGTTTATCAAGGTGAAACAATCAATAATGATGGACCATCATACATGTTTCAGCTTATTGGTTTCCTGTTCCCTATTATTGGTTTTGTGCTTTATGCATTTTATTATAAGAAATCACCTTTAAAAGCCCGTAGTGCCGGAATTGGTGGCTTAATGGGACTGATAGTTAATATCGTATTACTTGTGCTAGGAAATATGGTGTTTGGGCTTTACTAGTTTTTTATTAATGTAAACATGGAAAAGATTTTATTATCATGATAAGATGAGGCTGTAAAGGAGAATGAAAATGAATAAATTTCTAGAGCCATACGCTGCAATTGTGCCTTTCTTAGGCGAAGCTCTTGGCGAGAACGTAGAAATTGCTTTACATGACCTGACAAGCGAGGATCAGGAAGTAGTGGCAATTGCGAACGGTAAGATCTCAGGGAGAACGATTGGCGCAAAGTTATCAAACTTATCAATACACTATCTAGAAACGAAGCAGTATCTTGATCATGATTATGTAATGAATTATAAGACTGCCGGTCCTGACGGCAAGCTACTTCGTTCAGCTACCTATTTCATAAAACAAGAAGGCAAAACTATGCCTGTTGGTATGCTTTGTATCAATACAAATATTACTGACTTAAAATATATGGAAGTAACTTTGCGTAAGATTCTTGGTATCAAGGATGATTCACAAAATTCTGATGTTGAGTTCAAACGCGAAAATCCAATTGAAATCCTCTCGTCACCACTTGATGAGATGGTTGATAAGTACATGAAGGAAGCCTTAAATGAAATGGGTATTCCATCTTATGTACTTGTTGAAAGATTAAAAGTAGATGAAAAAATCAGAGTCGTCAAGTATCTACAAGAAAGGGGAACTTTCAAGGTGAAGGGAGCTATAGCTCTTGTTGCCGAGAAACTTGATGTTTCAGAGCCAACGATTTATCGTTATTTAAAGAAATCTTAGGAGGAAAAATACATGAGTGATATTGTATATGTCAGCGGACATAAGAACCCTGATACGGATTCAGTCTGTGCGGCTATTTCTTATTCATATCTATTGAATAAGATTGGAAAATACAATGCGGTACCAGTAAGACTTGGTGAAATCAACCGTGAAACAGAATATGCCTTAAAACACTTTCATGTAGAAAGTCCAGTACTTTTAAAAAGTGTTAAACAGAAGGTTGAAGATTTAGATTATGATAAAGTGACTGTCTTTTCTAAAGAACTGACATTAAAGACAGCATGGTCATTAATGAAGGAACAAAATCTTAAGAGTGCACCAATCTCAGATGATCATGGTAAGCTGCTTGGCTTGCTTTCTGCTTCAAATATCATTGAAGGCTATATGGATAAATGGGATAGTGAAGTCTTGAAGAAGGCGCATACACCAATTGAGAATGTTATTGATACTTTAGCTGCTAATGTTCTTTATTTATCAAAGAATCTTACAACTGTAGAAGGAACAATTCATATTGTTTCCATGAGTGAGAAGAATGCAGATGGCTATATTGAAGAAAATGATATAGCTATTATTGGTGGTGACCGTGTTGATATGGTCCGCTTCTTAGTTGAAAAGAAGGTGGGCTTGGTTGTTTTAACAGGGGCTTTTGCGGTTGATGAAGAAATTGTCAAGATTTGTAAGGATCATGATGTTTCTGTTATTTCAACACCATATAATACCTTTGTCACTTCACAGCAGATTATACAGGCTATTCCTGTTGAATATGTCATGCAGAAAGGCGGACTAACAACATTCTCAACTGATGATACTGTTGAATACTTACGTGATGTGATGAGTAATACAAGATATCGTAGCTATCCTGTTGTTGATCTCAATGGCAAGGTTCAAGGTACGATTTCCCGTTATCAGGTAATCCGTGGGGAAAAGAAGAAAATCATCCTCGTTGACCATAATGAAAGAGGACAGGCTGTTGATGGTATTGAAGAAGCTGATATTCTCGGTGTTGTTGATCATCACCGTATTGCTGACTTCCAGACAGTTGGTCCACTAAACTTCCGTGCTGAACCTCTTGGCTGTACTTGTACAATTATTGCCAAGATGTTTGAAGAAGAGGATGTTGAAATTCCAAGAGAGATTGCCGGCTTAATGCTTTCTGCCATTATCTCAGATACATTATTATTCAGAAGTCCAACATGCACAAATGTCGACCGTAAGATTGTTTATAAGCTTGCCGATATTGTTGGTGTGGAACCAGCTGAATATGGTATGGCAATGTTTAAGGCAGGTACTTCATTGGTAGGTAAGAGTGTTGAAGAAATCTTCAATCAGGATTACAAGAAGTTCAATATTGGTGAGGCCAAAGTTGGTATTGCTCAGGTAAATACGATGGATATTGAAGGCTTTGCCCCATATAAAGCAGATATGCTCGCCTATATGGAAAACCTTGCTCAGGAGAATAAATTTGATGTTGCGATTCTCTTGTTGACAGATGTCATTAATGCAAGCAGTGAAGTCTTTGTTGCTGGACCTCGTCCTGAGATTGTGGAAAATGCCTTTAGAGTGCATCTTGATGACCATCAGGCTAATCTTGCAGGGGTTATTTCAAGAAAGAAACAGGTTGTTCCAGCTGTCACAAATGCAATCAACGAAGCTTAAAGGAAAGTTCATACTTTCCTTTTTTCTTTTGGCAATAAGGTTGTATAATGACAATGAAAGTGGGTGAGAGCATGTATACACTTGCACATCGTGGCTTAAGCAGACGTTTTCCAGAAAATAGTCTTGTCGCCTTCAAGGAAGCTTTAAAAAGTGAGTTTGATGGGGTTGAGACAGATGTTCAGATGACCAAGGATGGCCAGCTTGTTTTACTACATGATGCCAAAATTAATCGAACATCAACGGGTAAAGGCAAGCTTGCGAATTATACTTATGAAGAATTGCTGCAATACAATTTCAATAATGATCACCATGGCCATTATGCCATCTGTCTTTTAGAGGACTTATTAAAGCTGATCATAGAAAGCAAGAAGATCGTGAATTTAGAAATTAAGAAGGAAGCGCTAAGCGGGACGGTGGAAAAGACTGTTGCCCTTGTAGCAAGTATGCATCTTGAAAGCCAGGTATACTATTCGAGTGCATCAATCGCACAGCTTGATACAATCAAGAAGTTGTCACCTACAAGTTATTGCGGTTATATTGTCTCGCACCACTTAAAGAAAGCAAATACAATCATTCATGATCATCACTTTGATGGTATTCATGCCCGTTATTCTCTTTTAAAGTTCAAAGATTTACTTTACTACCAGAAAGTCGGAGTGAAAGTTGGTGCATGGACTTTAAAAAATAAGAAGGACTTGTTATACTTTAAAGAAAATAATATCATGTTTGTATTTATGAATGATTTTATATTATAGGGGTTAATATGCGATTAGATAAATTTCTTAAAGTTTCAAGAATTGTAAAGAGAAGAACGCTTTCTAAGGAGATCAGTGACGCGAGTCGTGTAAAAGTGAATGGGCGTGTTGCAAAGCCAGGCTTAAAGCTGAAGGTGGGCGATATTATTGAAGTGACTTTTGGACGGACGATTTTAAAGGTGCGTGTGAAGAAGCTTGCTGAGCATGTTTTAAAGGATGATGCAAGTGAGCTTTATGAAGTGATTGAAGAAAGCGAAAGAGAAGAGGAATAGGAATGGCTAAGAAAAGAGTGCCCAAGGGCAAGATTATTGTCAGTTTTCTAGCAATTTTCATAAGTATTGTTCTGATCACCAGTGTGGCGAATAGAGTCATCAGTATGATTCATGCCAAAAGACAATATGAACAGCTAGTTGTCCAACGTGATGCATTAAAGAAAGAACGCAAGAATCTTGATCAGGAAGTCAAAGAACTTAATAACGATGATTATGTTGTAAGATATGCAAGAGACAATTACATCTTCTCAAAAGATGGGGAGAAAGCTGTCATCGTCCCGGAAGAATAGGAGAAAAATGATGTATAAAATTCTATTTTCAGATTTAGATGAAACATTGCTTGTCAATCACCATGTCCCTTCTTTTAATCAAGAAGCTATTAGGAAAGCACGCCAGAAGGGCGTACGTTTCGTAGTCGCAACGGGGCGTTCATATAACATGATTCAAGAAATCCTGCAGGAAGTAGGAACATATAATCAAGAAGGGGAATATGCGATTTGTTTTAATGGTGGCTTGATTATTGAAAATAAAAATAATCGTATTCTTCATTTTAAGGGGTTAGAAGAACAGCTTGCTAAGGCGCTTTTTGAACGGGGGCGTTTTCTTGATGTCTGCGTCCTTGTTTTTACTTTGGATTGTTGCTATATCTATCATCCTGATGAGAATGAAATCGAACGTAAGAAAGCCCAGAAAGCACCTTTTCAAGTAATGGATAAGTATGATTTTGATGTCTTAAAAGGTCAAAAGATTGCCAAGATTCTCTTTATGAAAAGAGATATGGATTATTTGCGTGATGTGAAAAACATTCTTGAAAAAGATTTCTCAAATGTTTCTTTTTCTTTCTCAAGCAATCGCTATATTGAAATGAATGCCAAGGGGATCGATAAAGGCTATGGCATTAGCTGGTTATGTGATTATCTTAAGATTGACTTAAAGGATGCCATTGCGATTGGTGATAACTATAATGATGTCCCAATGATCAAGAAGGCAGGAGTTGGCTGTTGCGTCCAAAGCAGTTTTGATGATATTAAGTCTCTCTCTGATTATGTCTGTGAGAAAGATTATTTTGAAGGTAGCGTAAAAGAAGTTATTGAGAAGTTTATTGAGGATTGAAAAATGGAATATAAATTAATTGCTTGTGATTTAGATGAAACACTATTAAATGATGATCACTTAGTACCTGATACGAATATCTATTGGATTCAAAAAGCCCGCAGGGAACATAATGTACGTTTTGTCCCAGCAACGGGAAGAGGCTATATGCAGATTTTACCTGAACTTAAACAATTGCAGCTCTATAAGCAGCCTCATGAATATACCCTTTCATTTAATGGCGGAGCATTAACAGAAAATAGTGATTATCATCTCTTAGATTGGCATGGTTTACCGTTTGAGAAGATGAAAGAAATCTTTGAATTTGGCTTAAAGCAGGATGTCTGCATCCATGTTTATACCAATACAACGCTCTATATTTATCATTTGTCAGAAAGTGAAAGAGAACGCCTGGCTTCCCAGAAGCTTGATGCCATCTATCCTGAAGAAGACAGTGTGGACTTCTTAAAAGATGAGCCCATCGCTAAGATCTTATTCCAGAACATCGATGTTCCATATCTGATGAGCCTAGAGCCAAAGATTAAACATATTACTGATGGCTATTGTGCTATTAGCTACAGTTCTAATCGTTATATGGAATTTAATGCATTAGGTGTGGATAAGGGGGAAGGTTTAAAAGACCTGGCTGAACGTCTTTCCATTCCTATTGAAGAAACAATTGCAGTTGGTGACAATTATAATGACCTGAGTATGTTGAAGGTGGCAGGTTTATCGGTTGTTGCTGCCAATGGTGTTGATGATGTGAAGAAGGAGGCGGATTATGTGACAAAGGCTGATAATAATGAAGGCGTTGTTGCTGAATTAATCCGTAAATTTATCTACCATGAAGACATTTAAAGAAATTATTGCGAATGAGGCAACACAGCCCTATTATCAGGAACTTCATCAGTTTGTTGAAGATGCTTACCACCAACATACAATCTTCCCGCCACATAAACAGATCTATCATGCCTTTAATTTTTGTGACTATGAAGATATCAAGGTTGTTATACTTGGGCAGGACCCTTACCATGAACTTCATCAGGCCAATGGCTTAGCTTTTTCTGTCAACAGGGGGGTACGTATTCCGCCATCACTTGTCAATATCTACAAAGAAGCTCATAATGATGTTGGCATTGATATTCCCAACCATGGCGATTTAACTTCATGGGCAAAACAGGGGGTATTATTGCTTAATACTGTTTTAACAGTGCAGGAGGGTATGGCTTTTTCCCATGCTGGAAGGGGATGGGAAATCTTTACGGACCACATTATTGAAGTCATGAATGAACGTGAAAAGCCACTTGTTTTTATCCTTTGGGGCAATGCGGCAAGAAAGAAAAAAAGCATGATTGATTTAAATAAACATTGTGTCATTGAGTCTGCCCATCCTTCACCATTAAGTGCATCACGTGGCTTCTTTGGCTCAAGACCATTTTCAAGAACGAATGCCTTTCTAGAAGCAAATGGCATATCACCAATAGACTGGGGGATTGAATAATGTTTTATAGTGTAAAAAGTGCTATTGAATATATTGAAAGTCAACGTCATAAACGTACGATTGAAGATTTTCAGAAAACTTTAGATGAACTGCATATCAATGTGCATCAGAAGAATATGATTCATATTGCTGGTACAAATGGTAAAGGCAGTACCGTGAATTACCTGAGAGCTATTTTAAACGCTCATGGCTATAAGGTTGGGACTTTCACTTCCCCATATCTTGTAAAGCATAATGATCGTATCTGCATTGATGGAACACCAATCAGTGATACAGCTTTACTATACTATATAAATAAATACTATGATGTGATTGAAAGAGAACATCTGAGTATGTTTGAAATCGATACTTTGATTATGCTTGATTACTTTGATACACAGCCATTAGATTTTCGTATCATTGAATGTGGAATTGGAGGCGAGCATGATAAGACAAATGTTATTGATTCAAAGATTAGTGCCATTACGAATATAGGCATGGATCATATAGAACAGATTGGTCCAACCTTATTTGATATCATCAATGAGAAAATGGGTATTATCAAAAGAGGAAATCTCTTTGTCACAAGTGAGACAAAGGGAACGATATTAGCACGCTTGCAGGAACAATGTGATGTTATGGATGCAACAATGATTGTCGTTCCTGAATATGAAACAACCCACTATCCATTTGAATTCCAATATCGTGATATGGATATCACACTGAAAGATCAGGGTATTTACCAGGTTAGCAATGCCCGCTTAGCCTTGACTATTGCTTCAAGATTAATCACATTAGACCATGACAAAACAATTAAAGCTGTTGAAAATACAAGCTGGCCAGGACGATTTGAAAAGATGCAATATCTCAATAAGCCTGTGATTATAGATGGAGCACACAATATTCCCGGCTTGCAAAGCCTTCTTGAGACACTTAAATGTATTGAACAGCAGGATATCGGGATTGTCTTTTCGGCATTGAAGGATAAGCAGGTTGAAGAAATGCTCGGGGAACTAGCTCATACACCTTATTCAATCTATGTGACAAGCTTCAATGATGAACGTGTGGATGGGTCACTAAAGAAGATGGTGCAAGATACGGATATGATGGTTTATACAGCATCATATAAAGATGCACTTAAGACTGCTGCCTTAAAACATGATCTTGTTGTTGTGACGGGCTCGTTACATTTTATTTCAACGGTAAGAAAATATCTTGAAGAAGCATAAAGATTCTATAGAACTGGAATGAACGTTGTTTGTTTCAGTTTTTTCATATTTATAAAGTATTCGTATATTTCTCATTTAAGAAAATATCTTGAAGAAGTATAGATTTGAATCTTATTTCTCTCAAAAATGTGATATAATGTAAGCGGTGGTAGAACGAACTCGATCCTAGGGAGGGATTGTCGACTTTAAACCACGTTTAGACTTTATAAAGTGCTTTTTGTATTTGTCTGAATTAACTTCATATGTTTTATCCAATGTGATAGAATATATAAAGAAAGCGATTACAAAATTTAGGAGGAGAAACAAATGGGAAAAGAATTAGTCGCTATGATTCTTGCAGGTGGCCGTGGTAGCCGTCTAAAAGAATTAACGGCAAAAGTAGCGAAGCCAGCAGTGCACTTCGGAGGAAAGTATCGTATTATTGACTTCCCTTTAAGTAACTGCGCAAACTCTGGCATTGATGTAGTAGGCGTATTGACACAATATGAGTCAGTATTACTTGGAGAATATGTTGGTGCTGGTACTAAGTGGGGGCTTGATGGTAACAATTCATTAGCAGCCATCTTACCTGCAAGAGAAGGTGCTGATGGTGCAAACTGGTATGCAGGTACAGCAGATGCCATTAGACAGAATATTGATTTCTTAGATCAATATGATCCTGAATATGTTCTCATTCTTTCAGGTGACCATATCTATAAGATGGATTATGCAGAAATGCTTGCTGCTCATAAGGAGAAGAATGCAGATTTAACGGTAGCTGTATTGAACGTTTCTTTAAAGGAAGCTAGTCGTTTTGGTATCATGAATACAAATGAAGATGGCTCTATTTATGAATTTGAAGAAAAGCCTGAAAAACCAAAATCTACATTAGCATCAATGGGTATTTATATTTTCACATATAAGGAATTAAGAAAATACTTATTGGCAGATGCTAAGAAAGCTGATAGTAAGCATGACTTTGGTATGAATATTATTCCTGATATGCTTGCTGATAATAAGCGTTTATATGCCTATGAATTCAAGGGTTACTGGAAAGATGTTGGTACTGTTGAATCATTATGGCAGGCTAATATGGACTTGCTTGATGACAAGAATACATTGGATCTTTACAATACAAAGAAAGATTGGAAGATCTATGGTGAAGATACACTTGCAAAGCCACAGGTATTAGGTGTTGATGCCGAGATTTCTAATTCACTCGTAAACCAGGGCTGTACAGTAGATGGATCGGTAACAGGTTCAGTCCTTTCAGCAAATGTATTTGTAGGCAAGGGAGCTAAAGTTGTTGATTCTGTCTTGCTTCCAGGCGTACTTGTAGAAGAAGGCGCAGAAGTCTACAAGGCAATTGTTGATGAAAATGTAACTATTAAAGCTGGCACAAAAATTAATGAAGAACAGAAAGATGTTGCTCTTATCAGCAACAATAGTCTTTAAGGAGGGATATCAGAATGGCTAAAGTAATAGGTTATGTAAACTTACACTCAGATGTCTCTTTAAAGGGACTTACTGAAAGACGTCCACTAGCTTCAGTTAGCTTCTTAGGACGTTATGGAATCATTGATTTGGTTTTATCAAACTTCTCTAATTCAAATATTGACAATGTTGGTGTTTTGATCAAGGAAAAACCTAGATCATTATTCAAACATATGGCTAATGGTAATGCATGGAATTTCAATAGTAAGAATGGTGGCGTACAGTTATTATATGATGAAAAATATGCTGGTAATGGCATGTATAATAATGATATCAATAACATTATCGAAAACATCGCTTTCTTTGAAACAAATAAACCTGATTATGTTGTTGTTGCACCTGCACATATCATCAATACAATGGATTTCTCTGAACTTGTTGAAGCACATGCAGCAAGTGGTAATGCAGTGACAATCGCTACACAGAAAGTGAAAAATGCAGACGAGAAATGGATTGGCTGTGACTATGTTAAGTTAGATAGCGATACAAAGCTTGTCACTCAGCTTGAAACAAATATGGGCAATGCGAAGAATCGTATGATCTCTCTTGAAACATATGTATTCTCTGCTAAAGCTTTTGCAACTTTCTTAAAGAATGCTGAAAAAGTTTCTCCATTCTATTCAATTAGAGATATGCTTGCATATTCACTTGATGAAAGAAGAATTGGTATTTATGAATATAAAGGCTATGTGAGATGCATCAATAATTATCATGCTTACTTTGATGTATGTCTTGAATTCTTGAACTATGAAGTTTCTACCCAAGTCTTCCATACAAACTGGCCAATCTTCACAAATACAAACGATACACCACCAACTAAATATAAAGAACATGCTTCAGTACGTGACAGCATGATTGCTAATGGTGCTGTTGTCAACGGTACAGTTGAACATTCTATTATTGGTCGTGATGTTATTGTTGGTGAAGGTGCTGTTATTAAGAATTCTATCATCTTCTCTGGCTCAGTAATCGATCCAGGTTCAGTACTTGAAAATGTCATTATGGATAAACATGCAAGAGTTAAGAACATGAAGAATCTGAAAGGTGAAGTAAAAGAACCGCTCTTTATTAAAGAAGGGGACGTTGTTTAATGAGAATAGTATTTGCGGCTGGTGAAGCACAACCTTATATTAAATCGGGCGGACTTGCTGATGTAATAGGATCTTTGCCAAAAGCACTTGCTAAAAAAGGACATGAATGTTATGTCATCTTGCCTAAATATCAGGATCTGAAATACAATGATCAATTAGAATATGTGACGAATTTCTATTTATGGGTTGGCTGGAGAAGATGTTATTGTGGTGTCTTCAAGGCTGAACATGATGGTGTGACATATTATTTTGTTGATAATGAACAATATTTTAGAAGACCTGGGCTTTATGGATATGATGATGACTATGAACGTTTTGCATTCTATGACTTTGCAGTTTTGGAATGCTTGTCACGTTTAGATATTATGCCCGATATCCTTTCTTTACATGACTGGCAGGCAGCTATGATTGCTCCTCTATATAAAGAAAGATATTGCTATTGTGATTTCTATGGGAATGTCAAAGTGACATTTACAATTCATAATATTGCTTACCAAGGTAAGTGTGATCCAAGACTTTTACAGGATCTCTTTGGTCTTGATAATTATCTTTATTACAATGGTAATTTACGTAATGATGGCTGCATGAATATGATGAAAGCAGCAATCGTTTATGCGGATTTAATTACGACTGTTTCACCTACATATGCCAATGAAATTCTAACTGATGCTTATGGCGAAGGCTTACAAAGTATCTTGAATATGCGTCGTCATGATCTTGTTGGTATCTTGAATGGTATTGATAATGAAACGATTAATCCAGAAACTGATCCAGATCTTAGCTATCATTTCAATAGTTCCAATGTGAATGAAATGAAGATGAAAAACAAGCTTGCTCTACAAAAAGAAGTTGGCTTGCCACAGAATGCCGATATACCATTAATTGGTATTGTTTCAAGATTGACATGGCAAAAGGGACTTGATCTGATTATTAATCGTTTTGAAGAATTGATGAAACGTGAAGTTCAGGTTGTTGTACTTGGTGCTGGTGATGCTAAGTATGAAGAACCACTTAAAAACTTTGCTTCAAGATATCCTGATAAATTCTCTTTGAATTTGAAATATGATGGAGCACTTGCACAACGTATCTATGCTTCGACGGATATGTTCCTTATGCCTTCATTATTTGAACCATGTGGCTTATCACAAATGATGGCTTTACGTTATGGTTCAGTACCAATTGTCAGAGAGACAGGTGGCTTGAAAGATTCTGTTGTACCATTCAATGAATATGAAAACACGGGAACAGGATTTAGCTTTGCAAACTACAATGCCCATGAAATGCTTGATACAATTGATTATGCCCTTCATGTTTATTATGATATGAAAGATAAGTGGCATGACTTAGTCGTAAGAGGCATGCAAGAAAACTTAGATTGGGATCATTCAAGTGAACAATATATAAGAGTCTTTTCATCATTACTTTAGAAAGGAAGGTCAATGACCTTCCTTTCTTTCACTTCAAGGATGTGCTTTTCGTGTGTTTAGCTTGAAGCAAGCTAGGAAGTTTGCTAAGATATAAATAAATTAAAGGCAGGAATGAAGGTGTTGGAAGACTGTAGCGAGAGCTGGATGGTGAAAGCAGCTTGTAAGGATACACTGGATGCCCCTGACTGAGCTCCTTGCAAAGAGGGGACGTAGACTTGCGTTAAAAGAGATGGTTTTGTTTAGGGTGGATAATCTCTAGACAAGACCTTTTTTTAGGAGGAATTTATGAAAATCTACAATTCATTCACAAATCAGAAAGAAGAATTTAAACCAATTGAAGAAGGTAAGGTAGGAATCTATGTATGTGGACCTACTGTTTATAACTATGTTCATATTGGTAATACAAGACCAATGATTATCTTCGATGTCTTAAGAAGAACATTCGAATATCTTGGCTATGATGTCACTTTTGTATCAAACTATACTGATGTTGATGACAAGATTATCAAGAAAGCCAAGGAAGAAGGCGTAAGTGAGAAAGAACTGACAGAAAAATATATTAAAGCTTATGAAGATGTACGTAATGGCCTAAATATTGAAACACCTACACATACCCCTCGTGTTACTGAAACAATGGATAAGATTATTGCCTTTGTTGCTGCATTGATTGAGAAGGGCTATGCTTATGAATCACAGGGGGATGTCTATTTCCGTGTCTCAAAGATTAAAGATTATGGTCATTTGTCCGGTATTCATGTCGAAGATTTAATCCAGGGAGCAAGTGAAAGAACATCAACAGAAGATGATGATAAGAAAGAAAGTTCACTTGATTTTGCCTTATGGAAGAAGACTAATGAAGGCATTCAGTTTGATTCACCATGGTCAAAAGGAAGACCAGGATGGCATACTGAATGTGTTGTAATGATTAATGATATCTTTGGCAGAGGGCTCATTGATATTCATGGGGGTGGATATGATTTGAAATTCCCACATCATGAAAATGAAATTGCTCAGGCCATTGCTTATTCAAATACCCATCTTGCTAACTACTGGATGCATAACCAGATGATCAATATCAATGGTGAAAAAATGAGTAAGTCACTTGGTAATGTCTTGTGGGCAAAAGACTTGCTTGTAAAGCTTGGCGTCAATGTCTACAAGGGATTAATGCTTTCAACACATTATCGTAAGACTTTGAATTTCACTGATGAAGTTCTTGAAACAACCAAGAAAGAAATAGCCAAGATTGAAAATGTTGTGAAGAATACTTCACTCTATTTAGCTGTTAATCGTATTGAGGAGGGCTTGGCTAAAAAAGAAGTTGTTGACCATATGGTAGAGGCATTATCGGATGACTTAAATACTTCATTAGCGATGACAGAAGTCTTAGATCAGGTGAAAGTTCTTAATCAGGTTATGCGTGTACGCGAAAAGGATAATGAATTGATTGCTGATGAATATGCGACATTGCAGGCTATGCTTGATGTGCTTGGCTTTAAGTTTGATGGTGTTGTTTTAAGTGATGAAGATATTGATCTTTATAATCAATGGAATGCTTATAAGAAAGTAAAGAATTTTGAAGAAGCAGATAAGCTTAGAGCACAATTGAGTGCGAAAGGAATTCTTTAATGAGAGCGGAATTACTAAATTCTCTTGCTCTCGCCTATATTGGTGATGCTGTCTTTGAAGTGCTGGTAAGAGATTATTTGTTGGAAAAGGGCGTGGTCAGGGTCAATGAACTACAGAAGCGCAGTGTGCAATATGTATCTGCCTATGCTCAGGCGGAATTTGTACACCTTGCCATGCAAAACAATTTCTTAACAGAAAGAGAAATTGCGATTTATAAAAGAGGACGTAATACGAAGGGCAGAAAAGCGAAAAATGTGATTATCCATAATCAGTCAACAGGCTTTGAGGCCATTATTGGGACATTGCATTTAGAAGGCAATGATGAACGTATTAATGAGATTTTTGCTTACTTTGTGGAAGCAGTAGATGAGCATAAACTGAAAAAACTGCGTGGAAAGTAGCTCTTTTAAGGAAATTTGAAAGAAATTGAGGAAATTAGGTTAAGATGAAACAGTGGATTTATGGCAGAAATACAATCCGAGAATTGATCAGTAATCATAAGCGTATCGATGAGCTTGTCTTTTTAAAAGGCAATCGTAACGATGATTTAATGGAACTGGCAAAAAAGAATAAAATACAATATCGGGTGACTGATAATAGAAAGTATTTCAGTGAGAAAGCAGGTAAGGGCAATCATCAAGGTGTACTAGCACTCACGGATGGGTATGACTATACGCCTTTAAATGATATCTTAAGTTCGATTCCTAAAGACAAGCAGCCACTACTCTTAATGCTTGATGGATTGGAAGATCCACATAATCTCGGAGCCATATTAAGAACTTGTGATGCAACTGAGGTTGATGGTGTGATTATCGGTAAAAATCGCTCTGTCGGTTTAACACCAACTGTTGCTAAGGTATCAACAGGTGCTATTGATTATATTCCAGTAGCCCAGGTGACAAATTTAAGTCGTACACTCGACAAGCTTAAAGAAGAAGGTTATTGGGCAGTTGCATGTGAAAATGAAGAAGCCCAGGATTATCGTCAGGTAGATTACAATATGCCTACTGTTCTCGTCATTGGCTCAGAAGGTTATGGCATCAGCCATAATGTCAAGAAGCATTGTGATATCAATGTCATTTTGCCTATGGCAGGACATGTTACTAGTCTTAATGCTTCAGTTGCTACTGCTGTATTACTCTATCAGGTCTATAACTCACGTCACCCGCTTTAGGGGAGTTATTATGGGAGAATTGAATTTTAGTGAATTATTATTTTTAACACGCTGTGGGGATATGAAAGCGCGTGATGCTCTTTATGATTATTTCTATCAGTTTATACGTTGTATGACAAAGAAATACCACTATCTTAATGATGGCCTTGAGGATGAGGATATTACGCAAGAAGCTATGCTTTGTTTTGATCATGCGCTTTATGCATATCGTGAAGATATGAAAACGAAGCTTTCGACCTATATTGGCCTATGTACAATTCGTTGCATTCAATCCGAAGTAAGAAGAAATAAGAAACTTAAAGAAGCGTGCGAATATGAAATATCACTTGATAGCCAGATTGCTTATACGAATAAGAAGAAGTTTGAAGAAGTCATTGCTGACTCAAGGGCGACATATAAGCCAGATAGCGCATATAAAATTAATGAAATGCTTCTTGCTATTAATCGCTATGAAGAGCATCGAATGAATAATCTTGAAAAAGTAGTCTTCCAGCTCATTAAAGATGGCTATCGTAAAGATGAAATAAGCACAATCTTACAACTCGATAAAAAAGCTGTTTACAATATCGTTTATCGCTTGCTAGTTAAGTTGCGTCGGGCAGCTAGTGAGAAGTAGAAAGATGTGTATCTATCGAAAAAAATCAATTTGACTCAATGTATATATTGTGATAAATTAGAGTGGCATGAGAGGTGGCACGATGAGAGAAAAAGTAATTTTAGTATGTACTGAGTGTTTATCTCGTAATTATACTGTATATAAAAACAAGCGAACGAATGTAAAGCGTCTAGAACTCAATAAATATTGTAAACGTTGTGGCAAGCATACTTTGCATCGTGAATCGAAATAGGAGTATGATCTATGGATAAAGATGAAAAGCAAGCGCTAAAAGAAAAAAGAAAGCAGGAACGCAAGGAATTACGTAAGGCACGTAAAATTCAGCGTGAAAATGCTTTTGCAGAAACAATTGATGAAAATCCATTAAAATTCAAAGAATGGTTTTCACTAAAAGGTATTAGAGAAGAACTTAAGAATGTACACTGGCCTACAGGAAAAGAACTTGCCATTGATTCTGGTATTGTTCTGGTCTTTACATTTATTCTTGGTTTGTTCTTCTATGCAAGTGATGCTGTTATTGCATTAATTTTGAAAGCATTGGGGATGAATTAATATGGCAGATATGAATGATGAAGGCAGAATGTGGTATGTCGTTAATACTTATTCTGGACATGAAAATAAAGTAAAAGAAAACTTAGAAAAACGTATTGAATCAATGGGTTTGCAGGATCTTGTCTATAATATCCTCATTCCAACACACGTTGAAACGGAAATTAAAGATGGTAAAAAGATCAATAAAGAAACAACAATCTGGCCTGGTTATGTATTAGTTGAAATGGTTATGACTGATGAAGCTTGGTATGTTGTTAGAAATACACCTGGTGTTACAGGCTTTATTGGATCTTCAGGTGGTGGGGCAAAGCCATTCCCACTTGGCAAGCATGAAATTGATCCAATTTTAAAACAAATGGGCTTAGCTACAAACAAGGTTGAATTAGACTTTGGTGTAGGTGATGAAGTGAAAATCTTGTCTGGTCCTTTTGCTGGTAAGGTTGGTAAGGTTGATTCTATTGATGAAGATAAAGAGACAGGTGTTGTACTTGTCGAATTCCTTGGTAACTTGACACCAGTAGATACTGATTTAGTAGCTATGGAAAAGGTGAATTTATAAGAGATCGAATTGAGATCTCTTTTTTCTTTGATAGGTGCATGATTTTTTAAAAAATAGTGTTGCATTTAAGGAAAGGTTATTGTATAGTGAACTTCGGTACTTTAGGTGTACCAAAGACGTGGGAGGACATTGTCCTTTCTGACCACGGCGCGAACTAAATTTTTATAGGAGGCGAATCGCGTGAGTAAAAAAGTTGTAAGAATCATGAAGATTCAGTTCCCAGCTGGCGGAGCTAAACCAGGTCCAGCACTTGCAGGTGCAGGCATTCAGATGCCTAAGTTCTGTACTGCATTCAACGATCAGACTAGAGATCGTGCAGGCGAAACAGTACCAGTTGTTTTAACAGTTTATGAAGACAAGTCATTTGACTTCGTTACAAAAACAGCTCCTGCAGCAGAAATGATCAAGAAGGCATGTAACTTAAAGAAGGCAGCTTCTGACTCTAAACAGACAGTTGCTACTTTATCTGCAGATAAGTTAAGAGAAATCGCAGAATACAAGATGCCTGATCTTAACGCAAATGATATTGAAGCAGCAATGAGAATCGTTGCTGGTACAGCTCGTAACATGGGCGTTAAATGTGAAGGATTAGACGCTTAGTAATTTTGTGATGGATATGTTCCGTCATTATAGTGGGAGGTCAAACCGCTAAAACCACTTAGGAGGAAATGAGAAAATGGCAAAAAAAGGTAAGAAGTATTTAGAAGCTGCTAAATTAATCGAAAAAGGCAAGCTTTATAGCGCAGAAGAAGCAGTTGCTTTAGTAAAGAAGACTGCTACGACTAAATTTGATGAAGGTATTGATGTTGTATTCAATTTAAATCTTGATACACGTCATGCTGATCAGCAGTTACGTGGTGCCGTTGTATTACCACACGGTACTGGTAAATCAAAAACAGTTTGGGTATTAGCTGAAGGTGCTAAGGCTGAAGAAGCTAAAGCAGCTGGTGCTGATAACGTAGGTGCTGAAGAAGTATTAGATGCTATCAGCAAGGGTGAATTAAACTTTGATGTTTTAATTGCTACTCCTGACCAGATGGCTAAGTTAGGTCGTTATGGTAGAGTATTAGGTCCTAAGGGCTTAATGCCAAACCCAAAGACTGGTACAGTTACTATGGACGTTGCTAAGGCTGTAGAAGAATCTAAAGCTGGTAAGGTAAACTATAGAACTGACAAAGATGGTAACGTACACGTACCTATGGGACGTGCTTCATTCACTGATGAACAGTTATTAGAAAACTATAACACTATTCATGACTTAATCTTAAGAGTGAAACCATCTACTGCAAAGGGAACTTACATCCTTAATATCGCTATGAGCGCTACTATGGGCCCTGCAGTAAAAGTACAGGCTTAATTGCCTAATTAATTGATGCAATCAATATACCGCAGACAGTAACTGACGTATGTCTCAATTTGTTACCGAGGTAGTATTGTCAAACAAATGACAACACTTCCTCATTGTGGGAAGTGTTCTTTTATACACATTGCCGTATATTGTTGCAATAGATATTTTTATGGAGGTAGAACATGGCTAAGGAAGAAGTATTAGCACAGAAACAGGTCGTTATTGACGAAGTTACTGACAAGTTAAATAACGCTTCATCTGTCGTTGTCGCAGAATACCGTGGATTAACTGTTGCTGAAGCCACTGAACTTCGTAGAGCTTTAAGAGCTGAAGGCGTAGAATTCAAAATCTACAAGAACAAGCTTGTAAAGCGTGCAACAGAAGCTACTGGTAATGAGGGCTTAGACGAATACTTAACTGGTCCTAACGCATTAGCATTCGGTCACGAAGATGCTGTTGCTCCTGCTAGAGTATTAGCTAAATTCGCTAAAACACACAAGAATTTAGTAATCAAAGCAGGTATCGTAGAAGGTAAACTAGTTGGTACAGATGAAATTCAAGAATTATCTAAGTTACCAGACAGAAAAGGTATGTACTCAATGTTACTTGCATGCTTAAAAGACCCAATGGCAAAAGTTGCCAGAGTTATTAATGCAGTAGCAGAAGCACGTGAAGGTGCTGCCCCAGCAGCTGAAGAAGCTGCACCTGCAGCTGAATAAGGCTGCCAACAACAATTATTCGGAGGAAAAGAAAAATGGCAAAATTAACACATGATGAAATTTTAGCTTATTTAGAAGAAGCTACAATCTTAGAATTAAATGATTTAGTAAAAGCAATCGAAGAAAAATTCGACGTTACAGCTGCTGCTCCAGTTGCAGTTGCTGCTGCTGGTGATGCTGGCGAAGCTGCTGGTCCTAGCGAAGTAACAGTTACATTAACTGATGTTGGTGCATCAAAAGTTAAGGTTATCAAGGCTGTACGTGAAATCACTGGCTTAGGCTTAGTTGATGCTAAGGGCTTAGTTGACAAGGCTCCAGCTCCTATCAAGGAAAAGATCTCTCCAGAAGAAGCTGCTAAGATCAAAGAACAGTTAGAAGCTGCTGGTGCTTCTGTAGAAGTTAAATAATTTAACTCTGTAAAAGTACGAGGTCCTAGATTCTAGGACCTTTTTTCTACAATATGGCACACTATTTTGAAAATGATGAATCGGTTATTAGTGAACCAGCAACAATTACTTATGATTTTCAGGGTAAGCACTTGATATATACAACTGATCATGGTGTCTTTAGCCGCCAGCGATTAGACTTTGGCTCACGTGTCTTAATGGACAGTATTGATATTGGGAATGCTAAAAGCATGCTTGATGTTGGATGTGGCTATGGGACAATGGGGATTGCCTTAAAGAGTGTTCATGAAGATTTACAAGTACTGATGACTGATGTCAATAAACGTGCAATTTCACTTGCAAAAGAAAATATTAAGTGTAATAATCTAGAAGGAATAGATGTTATTGAAAGTGATGTATATGAAAATGTACATGATACATATGATTTAGTCATATCAAATCCACCTATTCGTGCAGGAAAAAAAGTTGTCTCTGCTATCATCTCAGGAAGCTATGATCATCTGAATAAGGGTGGTCGCTTAGTTATTGTGATTCAAAAGAAACAGGGAGCGCCTAGCGCCAAGAAACTCATGGAAGATATTTTTGGTAATGCAACAGTAATCAACAGAGAAAAAGGCTATTACATCTTACAATCTTATAAATAACACTGCCGACTATATATGAAAATAAATTCTTTTGAATTTAAGGTTGACACGAATAATGCTCTATGCTAGTATTTTAAAATGCCTACTCATATATAAAAGCAGTGTTTTTGTGCTGTTTTTGATATAGTTAGAGATCATCAAAGGAGTGAATCAGACTTGGAAAAGAAAGTACCACATTTAGAAAGTCGTATTAAACGACGCAATTATTCACGAATCACTGGAACACTAGATTTACCTAACCTAGTAGAAGTCCAGACAGACTCTTTTAAATGGTTCCAGGAAAAAGGAATCAAAGAAGTATTTGAAGATATTTACCCAATCAAGAACCATAATGAAACACTTTCATTAGAATTCGTTGATTGTTATTTTGACGAACCTAAATATGATGCTGATGAAGCTAAGGATCGTGACTCAATCTATGCTGCACCTCTTCGTGCGACATTGCGTTTAGTCAACAACCAGACAGGGGAAATCAAAGAAAATGAAGTCTTTATGGGAGACTTCCCTTTAATGACGGATTCTGGTACATTCGTCATCAATGGTGCTGAACGTGTTATTGTCTCACAGTTAGTACGTTCACCAGGTGCCTATTTCACAAATGGCACAGATAAAGTTGGTAAAACTGTATTCTCTGGACAGGTCATCCCTGCAAGAGGTACTTGGTTAGAATTCGAAAATGACTCAAAAGACGTCCTTAATGTTCGTATTGACCGTCAAAAGAAGATTCCAGGTACTGTTCTTTTACGTGCTCTTGGCTTAAGTGACAATGAAAGCATTGTTGATATTTTTGGTGAACATCCATTCTTGAAGAATACTTTCGAAAAAGACAGTACAACTGATACAAATAGCGCATTAACTGAAATCTACAATAAGTTAAGACCGGGTGAACCTGCTACATTAGAAGGTGCAAATAACTTATTATATATGCGTTTCTTTGATCCAAAGCGTTATGATTTAGCGAAAGCTGGTCGTTTTAAATTAAATAAGAAGCTCAATCTATTAGACCGTATCTTAAATAGATATTTAGCTGAAGATGTTATTGATGTAAATGGCAATCTTGTTATGCCAAAAGGTACTAAAATCACAAATGATAAGCTAGAAATCTTAAAGCCTGTATTTGAAGCTGGTGCACATATGCGTGATATCCAGACAAATGAAGCAATGGATTCTAATAGTCGTGTCCAAGTTCTTGATGTCTACCTTGATAGTGAACAAACAAGAAAAATGAGAGTCATTGGTACTGATTTATCATTGGATTGTAAATATATTACAATTTCTGACATGATTGCAGCATATTCTTATATGTTGAACTTAGTTGATATCTATGACTCAATTGACTTACAGTCAGATGACCGTGTGAACTTAATGAGCCGTTCAGGTTTATTAGATGATATCGATCACTTAGGAAACAGACGTGTACGTACAGTTGGTGAACTTGTTCAGAACCAGTTTAGAATTGGTTTATCGCGTATGGAAAGAGTTGTTCGTGAACGTATGTCACTTTCTGAAATCGAAAGTGTGACACCACAATCATTGACGAATATTCGTCCATTAACTGCGGCTATCAAAGAATTCTTTGCAAGCTCACAGCTTTCACAGTTCATGGATCAGATTAACCCATTAGCCGAACTGACAAATAAACGTCGTTTATCTGCCTTAGGTCCTGGTGGTTTATCACGTGACCGTGCTGGGTTCGAAGTTCGTGACGTACACCCATCTCACTATGGCCGTATTTGTCCAATCGAAACACCAGAAGGTCCTAACATTGGTTTGATCTCGACACTTGCATCTTATGCCCGTGTCAATGAATATGGCTTTATTGAAACACCATATCGTAAAGTCAATAATCGTGTTATTGATGAAAATGATATCCGCTATTTAGCAGCAGATGAAGAAAAGAATTATATCATTGCCCAGGCTAAAGTCAAATTTGACGAAGAAGGCAAGATTGCCCTTGATCAGGAAGTTATTGCCCGTCACTTTGGTGAAAACGTCATGGCAAGACCAGAAGATGTTGATTTCATTGACGTCTCTCCAAAGCAGATTGTCTCAGTCGCATCAGCATGTATCCCATTCCTTGAAAACGATGATGCTACTCGTGCCTTGATGGGTTGTAACATGCAGCGTCAGGCCGTACCGCTCTTAAATCCACATACACCATATGTTGGTACTGGTATGGAATATCAGGCCGCAAGAGATTCTGGGGCAGCTGTTGTTGCAAAAGAAGATGGTGTTGTTACATATGTTGATGGTAAAAAGATTGTCGTAGAAAATGAAAAAGGTCAGACAAGAAATTATCGTTTATTAAAATTCACGATTTCAAATGCCGGTACATGTATTAATCATCGTCCAATCGTTAAAGTTGGCGAACATGTGCTTAAGGGTGAAGTCTTAGCCGATGGTCCATCTATGGAACAGGGTGAACTTGCCTTAGGTCAGAATGTTCTTGTTGGTTTCATGACATGGAATGGTTATAACTATGAAGATGCCGTTATCATGAGTGAAAGACTTGTGAAGGAAGATGTCTATACTTCTATTCATATTGTTGAATATAGCATTGAATGTCGTGAAACAAAGCTTGGTCCTGAAGAAATCACAAGAGATATTCCAAACGTTGGTGAAGAAGCAAGAAGTAACTTGGACGAAAATGGTATTATCCGCATTGGTTCAGAAGTAAAAGAAGGCGATATTCTTGTTGGTAAGGTTACACCTAAAGGACAGGCAGAATTATCTGCTGAAGAAAAACTCCTTCTTGCCATCTTTGGTGAAAAGTCAAGAGAAGTTAAAGATAACTCATTAAGAGTTCCTCATGGTGGTGCTGGTATCGTTCATCGTGTCAAAGTCTTTGAACGTGCTAATGGCGATGAAATGCAGCCAGGCGTTAATCGTGTTATTAAAGTTTATATCATTCAGAAACGTAAGATTCATGAAGGTGACAAGATGTCCGGCCGTCATGGTAACAAGGGTGTCATTTCTAAAATCTTACCAATCGAAGATATGCCACACTTAGTTGATGGTACACCACTTGATATCATGCTGAACCCATTAGGGGTACCTTCACGTATGAATATCGGTCAGGTATTAGAATTACATTTAGGTTATGCCGCTAGAGAACTTGGTGGACAGTATTTCGCTACACCAGCCTTTGATGGTATTAATGCCCAGGATTTACAGGATATCTTAGCTGAAGCAGGTGTTGCACCTGATGGTAAGCAGACAGTAATTTCAGGTATGACTGGTGAACCATTTGATAATAAGGTTTCTGTTGGTGTTATGTACTTCATCAAGTTAGCCCACATGGTTGACGATAAGTTACATGCCCGTTCTGTAGGTCCATACTCACTTGTTACACAGCAGCCTCTTGGTGGTAAAGCACAAAATGGTGGTCAGCGTTTCGGTGAAATGGAAGTCTGGGCACTTGAAGCTTATGGTGCTGCTTATACATTAAGAGAAATGTTGACAGTTAAGTCTGATGATGTTGTAGGTCGTGTTAAGACTTATGAATCCATTGTCAAAGGCTTACCTTTACCAGAACCAGGTGTTCCTGAATCATTCCGTGTCTTAGTAAAAGAATTACAAGCATTATCATTGGATGTAGAATTACTTGATGAAGATGGTAATGAAGTACAGATGAGTAATATTGAAGATGAAGATCGTCGCTTCCCTCGTAGTTTCGATGAGAAAAAGCCAGTAGAAGCTACAAATGATGAAGAAAAGGAAGATAAAGAAGAAGATCATGATACTGATGATGCCTTCGATGACGATGAATCATTTGATGATACTGATGAAAACCTTGATTCAGAAGAATTCGATGATGAATCTTTTGAAGATGAAGGCGAGGAGGAAGAATAATGCAGAATAACTTTTCAGCAATCAGAATAGGTTTAGCCTCTCCCGATAAAATCCGTGAATGGTCACATGGTGAAGTTAAGAAGCCTGAGACTATTAACTATCGTTCACAAAAGCCTGAAAAAGACGGCTTATTCTGTGAAAGAATCTTTGGTCCTACAAAGGACTGGGAATGTGCCTGCGGTAAATATAAGAAAATTAGATATAAAGGCGTTGTCTGTGATCGTTGTGGCGTTGAAGTCACACGATCTTCAGTCCGTCGTGAAAGAATGGGGCATATTGAATTAGCTGCTCCAGTTGCTCATATCTGGTATTTAAAGGGTATTCCATCACGTATGGGATTAATCCTTGACATGCCTGCTAAACAGCTTGAAGAAATCATTTATTTCGTAAGCTTTGTTGTTACGGATAAGGGAACAACACCACTTGAATACAAACAGGTCTTATCAGAAAGAGATTATCGTGAATGTGTGGAAAAATTCGGTAATCAGTTTGAAGCCAAGATTGGTGCAGAAGCCATCAAGGTCTTATTACAGAAAGTAGATCTTGATAGCGAATATGAAGCAATTACAGAAGAATTAAAGACTGCCCAGGGTCAGAAACGTGCAAAGTTATTGAAACGTTTGGATGCTGTTGATGCATTCAGAGAATCTGGTAACCAGCCAGAATGGATGATCCTTGATGTTCTTCCAGTTATTCCACCTGATTTACGTCCAATGTTACAGCTTGATGGTGGCCGTTTCGCAACAAGTGACTTAAATGACTTATATCGTCGTGTTATTACACGTAATAATCGTTTGAAGAAGTTACTTGAACTTGGAACACCTAGCATCATCGTTCGTAACGAAAAACGTATGTTGCAGGAAGCTGTTGATGCCTTGATTGATAATGGCCGTCGTTCTAAGCCAATCACTGGTGCTGGTGGTAGAGCGCTTAAGTCATTATCCCATACTTTAAAAGGTAAGCAGGGTCGTTTCAGACAGAACTTGCTTGGTAAGCGTGTTGACTACTCAGGACGTTCTGTTATCGCTGTTGGTCCAACATTAAAGATGTACCAGTGCGGTATTCCAAGAGAAATGGCTGTCTCACTCTTTAAACCATTTGTCATTCATGGTTTAGTCAATCATGAACTTGCTACAAATATCAAAGCTGCGGAAAGAATGATTGACAAGGGTGATGATCGTATCTGGCCAGTTGTTGAAGAAGTGATCAAGGAACATCCAGTCCTTCTTAACCGTGCCCCAACATTACATAGACTTGGTATTCAGGCATTTGAACCAATCTTAGTTGAAGGTCGCGCTATTCGTCTTCACCCATTGATGTGTCCAGCCTTCAACGCTGACTTCGATGGTGACCAGATGGCCGTCCATGTACCATTAGGTGAAGAAGCTATCCAGGAAGCACGTCAGCTTATGCTTGGTAGTCATAACATCCTTGGTCCTAAGGATGGTAAACCAATCGTTGTACCTTCTCAGGACATGGTCTTAGGTAACTACTATCTGACAACTGAAACACCAGGTAAGATTGGTGAAGGTACTGTTTTCGCTGATGTTAATGAAGTCTTAATGGCTTATGATGCTAAGACAGTTCACTTACATACAAGATGTGCTATCCCAGGTTATGCTTTACATAACCAGACATTCACAGAAAAACAGAATAATTCTTACTTAATTACATCTGTTGGTAAGATTATCTTTAACTCAATTTTCGAAGGGGAATTCCCATTCGTTAATGATACAAGTGTAGAAAACTTAACAGCTACACCTGATAAGTACTTTGTACCATTTGGTACTGATATTAAGAAGCATATTGAAGAACAGCCTCCTATTCTTCCATTTGGTAAGAAGACATTGGAAAAGATTATCAATGAAGCTTATAAGAAATCTAATATGTCCATTGATGAAATCTCAACAATGTTGGATAAGATGAAGAACCAAGGTTACCACTTCTCAACAATTGCCGGTATTACAGTTTCAACTGCCGATATCCAGATTCCAGGTGGTAAATATGAAATCTTCAAGAAAGCTGATAAGCGAATTGATGATATCGTTGAGTTCTATCAGAAAGGTCTCTTTACTGAACATGAACGTTATGAAGCTGTTATCAAGACTTGGGAACGCGCTAAGGATGAAGTACAGGCCATCGTTAAGGATCAGTTCGAAGCTGATCGTACAAACCCTATCTTCATCATGTCTGACTCAGGTGCCCGTGGTAATATCTCTAACTTTACTCAGCTCGTAGGTATGCGTGGTTTGATGGCTAACCCTAATGGTGAAACAATCGAATTACCTATCAAGTCTGCCTTACGTGAAGGCTTAACAGCATCAGAATTCTTTATTTCAACACATGGTGCTCGTAAAGGTTCTACCGATACAGCCTTAAAGACAGCCGATTCAGGTTACTTGACAAGACGTCTTGTCGATGTTGCTCAGGAAGTCGTTATTACAGAAGAAGACTGTGGTACTGACCAGGGCTTCAAGATCAGAGAAATCAAGAATGCGAATGGTTCAGTAATCGTTCCATTATATGACCGTTTAGTTGGTCGTACATCACTTAAGGACATCATCAATGAAGAAACAGGAGAAATCGTTGTTCATGCCAATGAATTAATGGATGAATATACAGCTCAAGATGTCATTGATGCCGGTGTGACAGAAGTGGAAATCCGTTCCGTATTTGGCTGTCATGCCAAGAAAGGTCTTTGTGCCGCTTGTTATGGACGTAACTTAGCAACAGGTCAGCCAGTGGAAATTGGTGAAACTGTTGGTATCATGGCTGCACAGTCTATCGGTGAACCAGGTACTCAGTTAACAATGCGTACATTCCACATGGGTGGTGTCGCTGGTGGTGAAGATATCACTCAGGGTCTTCCACGTATTCAGGAATTATTTGAAGCACGTAATCCAAAGATGAAATCTATCATCTGTGAAATTGATGGTACTGTTACATCGATTACTGATAAAGAAGGCCGTGATGAAATCACAGTTACAAATGATATTGAATCACGTAGCTACCTTGCTCCTTACAACGCTAAGCTTGAAGTTGTTCAGGGACAGGAAGTCAAAGTTGGTGACAAGATTACTCAGGGTTCTATTGATCCTAAGGAATTATTGGAAGTTGCCGATGCTGAACATGTAGAAAACTACATCCTTCAGGAAGTACAGGGTGTCTACAGAATGCAGGGTATCGAAATTTCCGATAAGCATATCGCCATCATCGTTAAGCAGATGCTTAAACGCTTACGTGTCGTAGAAGGTGGCGATACAACTGCGCTTCCAGGCAATCACCTTACTAAGCAGCAGTTTACAGAACTTAATAGAGAAGTTTTAAAAGAAGGTAAGCATCCAGCTGTTGCTAGACCAATCTTACTTGGTATCACAAAAGCATCATTGGATACTGATTCTTGGTTATCTTCTGCTTCCTTCCAGGAAACAACACGTATCTTAACGGATGCATCTATTAAGGGTAAGGTTGATACATTAGAAGGCTTAAAAGAAAATGTCATTATTGGTCACTTATTACCAGCAGGTACTGGTTTACGTGGACCATTAAAGTCACCAGAAACAATCGCTCGTGAAAAAGAAGAAGCTGAAAGAATGGCTGAACTTGCAAGAAGTGAAGAAGCTGCTGAATCTTATGATCCAGAAAGCGTTGGTTTTGATGAACCAGAAGAATTTATTCGTCATAATAATGGCAATATTTAAAATAAAGGCAGACCTCAAATGAGGTCTGTTTTTTGTGTTTAAAGTCACTATTGCATTCTCTAAGGCGCTAAGATAAAATAATCACAAGAGGTTTGAGAAATGAAAGAGAAATTGAAGTATATTATTCCTGTTGTGATTATTGCTTTGATGGTTGAGGCAGCCATCATTTTTCATGACCAGGAAATCTTGTTCCCAGAAATTGCTGCGATTGCGATTGGGGCTTTAGTAAGCCCACAACTATCCTGGAAAACAAGTCGCATACGTATCTTAATAACCATCATGGTTGCAGCCATATGTGGAATGTTGATTGTAGCCTATGTGCACTTACCTGTTACCTATGAAATGGTTCTTGCCTATTTTATTGGGCAGATCTTGCTTCTATCAAGTGAAACGACATTTGCGCCCATGATATCGGCGATTGTCCTACCTGTCATGCTTCAGACAAGAAGCATCAATTATCTTATCAGTGCCTTTGTCTTTACAAGTCTCATTCTGATTGTTCATTACTTCTTTGAAAAGAAAGGTTTAGTTGAGGTTAAGCCTGTCGTCTTTTCCTCAATGTGGAATAAAGAGAAGATAACGATCATGCTAGCAAGAACACTTCTAGCCTTTATTGGCATTGTATTGGCTTTTCGTTTTGACTTTAAGTTTGCGGTTGCGCCACCATTACTTGTAGCTTTTACAGAATTTACGAATCCTCAAGGTAAAGTGCGTAAGAAACCCATGCAGGCGATTCTATTGATCTTTGTCTGTGCACTTGTGGCAAGCTATTCGCGTTACATGTTGGCGATGCAACTTAAGATGTCATTGATCATACCAGTTTGTGTAACAAGCATGTTTGTGATTTTTATGATTGTGACAACGAAGATGTATATCCCACCAGCTGGTGCAATTGGCATCTTAGCTTTCTTGATCCCTGAAGGTGCTGTTATTTATTATCCTTTACATGTCTTTGTTGGTATTGCGATGATGATGTTACTTGCCTTAGTATTCTTTAGAGAAGAAAAAATCTATGCTTATAAGAAGGAAGTGAAGGCTTGAAAGAGCCTTTTTTTCTTAAACAACAATACCGTGTGTTCATATTTTGTCCTTACACACATGACCGTGCGTCTCGTTTTCTAAAAATTACGATAAATTCAAAGAAAAAAGGTTGACTTGGAATATGAAAGTATGTATTATAACTGAGGTGCTCGAAAACGAGCATTATAAAAATGAAGAAATTTGAAACACCCGGAATTGTGTGTTTACAAGAAAGGAGAACATTAATGCCTACAATTAACCAGTTAGTAAGAAAAGGACGTAGCCAGAAAGTAAGAAAAGGTAAATCACCTGCTCTTAACAGAGGTTATAACTCTTTAGCTAAAAAAGCTACAAACTTAAATGCTCCACAGAAACGTGGTGTATGTACTCGTGTAGCTACAATGACACCTAAGAAACCAAACTCAGCTTTACGTAAATATGCCCGTGTTAGATTATCTAACGGCTTAGAAGTAACAGCTTATATCCCAGGTATCGGTCATAACTTACAGGAACACTCAGTTGTATTAATTCGTGGTGGTCGTGTAAAGGACTTACCAGGTGTACGTTACCACATCATCCGTGGTACTATGGACTGCGCTGGCGTGAAAGATCGTAAACAGGGTCGTTCACTTTACGGTGCTAAGAAACCTAAGAAATAAATCATTGAATATCTAAAGAAGGAGGAATAACCCATGTCAAGAAAAGGACGTATTGCAAAAAGAGACGTACTGCCAGATCCAATTTATAACGATAAGACAGTTACTAAATTAATCAATAACATCATGCTTGATGGTAAAAAAGGTGTTGCTCAGAACATCTTATATGATGCTTTCAAAGAAGTTGAAGCAAAGACAAATAAAGATGCGATGGAAGTTTTCAATGCAGCTTTAGAAAATATCATGCCTGTACTTGAATTAAAAGTAAGACGTGTTGGTGGTGCAAACTACCAGGTACCAGTTGAAGTTTCAGCTGAAAGAAGAAAGACTTTAGGCTTAAGATGGTTAACTCAGTATTCTCGTTTAAGAAACGAAAAGACTATGGTTGATCGTTTAGCTAATGAAATCATTGATGCTTCTAATGGCACAGGCGCTGCTGTTAAGAAGAAGGAAGATACACATAGAATGGCAGAAGCTAACAAGGCTTTTGCACATTTCCGTTGGTAATATAGTTTTATATATTATTAGAAAAGGAGAATATTATGGCACGTGAATTCCCATTAGAAAAAACACGTAACATTGGTATCATGGCTCACATTGATGCTGGTAAAACAACAACAACTGAGCGTGTACTATTCTATACTGGTCGTATTCATAAAATCGGTGAAACTCATGATGGTGCTTCACAGATGGACTGGATGGAACAGGAACAGGAACGTGGTATCACTATCACTTCAGCTGCCACTACAGCTCACTGGAAGGGATACCGCTTAAATATCATCGATACACCGGGCCACGTCGACTTCACTGTCGAAGTTGAACGTTCACTTCGTGTACTTGATGGTGCCGTTACTGTCTTAGACTCTAAAGCTGGTGTTGAACCACAGACTGAAACAGTTTGGAGACAGGCAACTACTTATGGTGTACCAAGAATCGTATTCTCAAATAAAATGGATGCGACTGGTGCAGACTTCATCATGTCATTAGAATCAATTGGAAAACGTTTAGGTGCTAATGCCGTAGCACTTCAGTTACCAATTGGTCAGGAAGATACTTTCGAAGGTGTTGTTGACTTATTAACAAGAAAAGCACTTTACTTTGAAGGTGTTGACGGTTATGACGTTGTTGAAAGAGAAGTACCTGCAGATATGGTTGATCAGGTTGAAGAATATAGAGAAAAACTGATCGAAGCTGCAGCTAACTATGATGATGACTTAATGATGATGGTACTTGAAGGTGAAGAACCTTCAATCGAACAGGTTAAGGCTGCTATCCGTAAGGGTACATTAGCTGTTGACTTATTCCCAGTTCTTTGCGGTTCTGCTTATAAGGACAAGGGTGTACAGCCAATGCTTGATGCTGTTATCGATTACTTACCAGCACCAACAGACATCCCTGCTATCGTAGGTACTGACGAAGAAGGTAATGAAGTTGATCGTCATGCAAGTGATGATGAACCATTCTCAGCATTAGCCTTCAAAGTTATGACTGACCCTTATGTTGGTAAGTTAACATTCTTCAGAGTTTACTCAGGTACTGCTACAAGCGGTTCTTATGTATTAAATTCTACAAAAGACAAGAGAGAACGTATGGGACGTATCTTACAGATGCATGCCAATACACGTAAGGAAATCGATATGGTTTATGCCGGCGATATCGCTGCTGCCGTTGGTTTCAAAAATACAACAACTGGTGACACTTTATGTGATGAAGATAACTTCGTTATCCTTGAAAACATGGAATTCCCAGAACCAGTTATCGAATTAGCAATTGAACCAAAGACTAAGTCAGATGCTGATAAGTTAGGTAACGCTTTAGCTAAATTAGCTGAAGAAGATCCAACATTCAGAACATCTACTAACCCTGAAACTGGTGATACTATTATCGCTGGTATGGGTGAATTACACCTTGATGTCATCGTTGACCGTCTTAAGAGAGAATTCCACGTTGAAGCCAACGTTGGTGCTCCACAGGTAGCTTATCGTGAAACAATCACTAAGGCTGCTGATTGTGAAGGTAAGTTCGTAAGACAGTCTGGTGGTCGTGGTCAGTATGGTCACGTTTGGATCAAGTTTGAACCAAATGATGGTAAAGGTTTCGAATTCGTTGACGCTGTTGTCGGTGGTGCCGTTCCTAGAGAATACATCGGTTCTGTACAGCAGGGTCTTGAAGATGCATTACAGAATGGTATGCTTGCCGGATATCCAATCTTAGATATCAAAGCAACATTATTCGATGGTTCTTACCATGATGTCGATTCATCAGAAGCTGCCTTCAAAGTTGCTGCTTCATTAGCATTAAAGAACGCTGCTAAGAAGTGTGATCCAGTTATCTTGGAACCAATCATGAAGGTTGAAGTTACTGCTCCATCTGAATACTTAGGTTCAGTAATGGGTGATATTTCTTCTCGTCGTGGTATGATTGATGGTCAGGAAGAAAGAGGTAACGCTGTTGTCGTTCAGGCATCTGTACCACTTTCAGAAATGTTCGGTTATGCAACAGACTTACGTTCATTCACACAGGGCCGTGGTAACTACACAATGCAGTTCGATAGATACGAACAGGTACCAAAGTCAATTAAAGAAGAAATCGTTAAAAAAGCTGGTAAGAGCAAAGATTAATTCATACTAAGTTGAATTATATTGCTTTTTCCAAATAAATCATTTATTATAGTTTTGTAAATTTTAAAGCACTAATTATAGGAGGAAAAGCTTAAAATGGCAAAAGAACATTTTAATCGTGACAAAGTTCACGTAAACGTTGGTACTATCGGTCACGTTGACCATGGTAAAACAACTTTAACAGCTGCAATCACTAAATACCTTTCTCAAAAAGGTTTAGCTAAATTCGAAGATTACAGCCAGATCGATGGTGCTCCTGAAGAACAGGAACGTGGTATCACAATCAACACTGCACACGTTGAATATGAAACTGAACATAGACACTATGCACACGTTGACTGTCCAGGCCATGCTGACTACATCAAGAACATGATCACTGGTGCAGCACAGATGGATGGTTCTATCTTAGTAGTAGCTGCTACTGATGGACCTATGCCACAGACAAGAGAACACATCTTACTTTCTCGTCAGGTTGGTGTTCCTTACATCATCGTATTCTTAAATAAATGCGATATGGTTGATGACGAAGAATTAATCGACTTAGTAGAAATGGAAGTTCGTGAATTATTAAATGAATACGAATTCCCAGGTGATGATACTCCAATCATCCGTGGTTCTGCATTAAAGGCACTTGAAGGTGACCCTGAATGGCAGGCTCCTATCCAGGAATTATTAGACACTATGGATACATATATTCCTGATCCAGTTCGTGAAAACGACAAGCCATTCTTAATGCCAGTTGAAGACGTATTCACAATCACTGGTCGTGGTACAGTTGCTACTGGTAGAGTAGAACGTGGTATGTGTAAATTAAATGACCCACTTGAAATCGTAGGTATCCATGAAACTCAGACTACAGTTGCTACTGGTCTTGAAATGTTTAGAAAGATGCTTGATTTCGCTGAAGCTGGTGACAACGTTGGTGTACTTTTAAGAGGTATCAACCGTGACCAGATCGAAAGAGGTCAGGTATTAGCTCAGCCTGGTTCAGTAACTCCACATAAGAAGTTCAAATCACAGGTTTATGTACTATCAAAGGATGAAGGTGGACGTCATACTCCATTCTTCGCTAACTATAGACCACAGTTCTATTTCAGAACTACTGACATCACTGGTATTATCACTTTACCAGAAGGTGTTGAAATGGTTATGCCTGGCGATAACGTTGAATTAGACGTTGAATTAATTCACCCAATCGCTATGGAAGCTGGTACTAAGTTCTCTATCCGTGAAGGTGGACGTACTGTAGGTGCTGGTAACGTTTCTGAAATCATTGAATAATTTCGAAACTTTGGAAGATACTTCGGTATCTTCCTTTTTTGCATATATCGATGATTGCAAGGTTGCATCATGTAGGGTAAAATAAGCGTATGAGGTGAACTATGGGCAAATTATTATTTTTTGATATAGATGGAACGCTTATTGATGTGAAGCTTGATATTCGTTCAATCACTGATGAAACCAAGAAGAGTCTAGATGAACTTAAGGAAAATGGACATGATGTCTTTTTAGCGACAGGACGCTGCAAATGCTTTATTGTGCCGGGCGTATTCTCCTATCCTTTTAGCGGCTATGTGACTTGTAATGGGGCTTATGTCGAATATAAGAATCAGTGTCTCTATAAGGCTGTTGTACCAGCTGAAGCAATTAAAGCTACTCAGGCAATAAGTGATCAACTGAACTTTAATTATTATTTTGAAAGCAATGATTATATTTATATTCGTGATAAGAAAGATCCTAAACATATTGCTTTTGCGAAACAATGGGGAATGCGTGATGAAGTCTGTGTTGATGAATTTGATCCTGAAGCAATTGAAAGCTATATTGGGATGATTGTTGTAAATGATAAGAAGGATATTCCCGCAATGGTAGAAGCACTTTCTCCTTACTTTGAAATTCAGCGACATCAGTCTGATTATTCATTTGATCTCACCTTGCGAGGAGAGTCAAAGGCTGTTGGTATTAACCATCTTGTTGAGGCAATGGGCAAGGATATAAAGGATACAATTGCTTTTGGCGATGGTCGAAATGATATAGAAATGCTTGAAGAAGTAGGGATTGGTGTAGCTATGGGCAATGCCTGCCAGGAAGCTAAGTCGGTTGCTGATTATATAACTGATACGATTGACAATGATGGTATCAGTAAAGCGTTGATGAATTTTGATTTAATTGATTATCGTAAATTATAGCTCTAATATTATATTCTCCCTATGACTATAAGCTAAGCGAAAACAATATTGAAATCGCTTAACATAAATGGTAAAATATAAAGCGGAAATACAAGATAAAGGAGAATGAAAATGGACGAACAGGAACAGACAATCATTAACTTAATTGTGAACGCAGGATCAGCAAGAAGCTCTGCAATCGAAGCAATTCAGTATGCTAAGGCTGGGGATTTAGAAAAGGCAGAAGAATCAATTAATGCTGCTAAGGAATCAGTAAATGAAGCTCATCATGCTCAGACTGAAATGATTCAGGCTGAAATCAGAGGCGAAAAGACTCCATTGAACTTATTAATGGTACATGCACAGGATCACTTAATGTGTGCATTAGTTGTCATTGATTTAGCACAGGAATTCGTAGCTATCTGGCAGAAAATTTACGAAAAATAAAACACGGTAGAAGAAGGGATATCAAAGGATATCTCTTTTTTTATAAAGTTCCCGACAGAAAACCCACGTGCCCTTGGGCCGTGGGATGAATGGCGGTTAGGGATATAATATGCATACAGGAAATCCTGTTTCCGAGTCTTTAGAAAGGAGAAAACCGTATGCATCTTACCGTAAAACAACAAGTAAAGCATCTTTCAAAGGAAGA